>JAGWSF010000235.1 GCA_028876385.1 Acidobacteriota bacterium
CCCACGCTCTGCATCCGTTGGGAGAATCGGGGAGCGTCCCGGTCGGCGTGGTCCGCTTTGGACAGTGCGGTGATGGTCATCGGCGACTCCCCCTGGCCGTATATCTGGGCCAGACGGGGGCCGAACACCGCCAGGGCGTCCTCGAGGTCGGCCAGATACATGGGGGCGCCCCCGTAGACGATGGTCTTGAGGTTGGCCAGGGGGGCTGCCGCAATGGAGGGGTCGGCGGCGAGGCGCTTGACCATGGTCGGGGCGGCGAAGAACGACATGCCCGACCACCGTCCGAGCAGCGCGGCTATCTCCTCCCCGTCGACGCCGCCCGAGTGGGGGATCACGCTGAGCGCGCCGCGGGCCACATGCGGAAGGCCGTAGAGCCCGGCTCCGTGGGAGAGGGGAGCGGCGTGGAGGATGCAGTCCTCGGGCATGAGCTGGTCTATGTCGGCGAAGTAGCTGAGCGACGCCATCAGCAGGTTGCGGTTGGTGAGGGTCGCGCCCTTGGGCCGGCCGGTGGTGCCGCTGGTGTAGAACAGCCAGGCCGGGTCCTCCGGTCGGCGATCGGCGACCGGGGCCGGCGCCGCTCCGAGCAGGTGGTTCCAGCGGTCACCCGGAGCCACCACGACGGCCTTCAGGGACGCGATGGTGGCGGTCAGAGGCTCGACCTCGGCGACGTGGTCCTCGTCGGTCACCACCGCGGCGGCGCCGCTGTGATCGAGGATGTAGGCGATCTCGTCGGGGTGGAGTCGGGCGTTGACCGGCACGGCCACCAGGCCGGCGTGCCACGCCCCGTAGAGAGCCTCGAGGTACTCGGGTCGGTTGCGCATGAGTATGGCGACCCGGTCGCCGTCCTGCAGGCCCAGTTCGGAGCGCAACCCTCCGGCGGCCCCGGCTACCCGCCCGGCCAGTTGGCGCCAGGTCGCGTGAACCCGGTCGCCGTCGGCCAGGGCCGGCCGGTCGGGAAGGGACAGGGCGTTTCGTGCGACCCATACGGCCAGGTTCACCGCAACCTCCGTAGCTCGTCAGCGGCCGAGCGGTCGGCGAAACCGGACCGGCCGCGCCGACAATGTAGCCCCGTTCCCGGCGGCGTAGCCTTGGCGCGGTGGCAGGGGGATGAGGCTCGAGCGGGGGGAGGCCCTGGCCCGCCTGGAGGCACATGACCATGCGGTGCTCTGCACCGTTCATCCCCGCCGTGGGGTGGACGCGGTGCCGGTCGCCTACGCCGTCGACCCCGACGGCTATGTGGCCGTACCCGTGGACCTGGTCAAGCCCAAGGCCGGATCGGTCCTGCAGCGGGAGCGCAACCTCGAGGGCGACCCGAGGGCCACCCTGCTGGCCGAGCACTGGGACAGCCGGGAATGGTCGCGGCTGTGGTGGGTGCGGGCCGGTCTGCTGTGGCAGCCCGACGTCGAGCCCGACCGGGTCGGAGCCCTCTCCGTAGCCCTGGCCGCCCGCTACCCGCAGTACCGCCACCAGCCCTTCGCCCGCCTCATCATCCTGCGGCTGGTCGAGGTGAACGGCTGGTCGGCTCAAGACCTCTGAGCCCGACCGTGGCCGAGGCCAGGGGCCACCCTCGGAGCCGGCGAGGCAGCCGGACCCGTTGACGCCTCTAGGCGGCCAGGCTGGCCAGCACCTCGAGGGTCCTCGCCTGCTCGGCCGGCGAGCCGGTGGGACGCAGGCTGAGCGCCGTCGCACCCGCTTCCTCCAGCGAGCTGAGTGCCGACCTCACGGTCGCCTCGTCCCCGACGAGGGCGACGTCGCCCGGCCCTGGCGCTCCTTCCAGATCGAGTATCCGGCGGTACGAAGGCAGTTCCCCGTAGGAGGCGTAGGCGGCCGACACCTCGGCGCGGGCCCGCCCGGCGTCAGACGTGACGCACACCGGCAACCCGACCACCACCTCGGGTCGACTCCGGCCCGCTGCCGCCGCGGCCTCGGTGAGGTGGGGAACGATGTGGGAGGCCAACGTCTTCGGCCCGACCATCCACAGGAGCGTCCCCTCGGCCAGGTGGCCGGCCACGTCCAGCATCTGCGGGCCGAGGGCGGCGACGAGGACCGACGGGGGCCGGGCTCCGGCGACTTGGAGGGGTCCGGCGAGTCGAGCGGTGAGCAGCTCGCCCTGGTAGTCGACGCCCGACCCGTCGAGGAGAGGGCCGAGGATCTCCAGGTACTCGCGCATGTAGCGCACGGCTCTCTCGAAGGGGATCCCGTACTCCGACTCGACCAGCGGGCGGTGGCTGAGGCCCACTCCGAGGGTCAGCCGGTTGCCGGTCGCCGCCTGCACCGTCAGGGCCTGCATGGCCACCACCAAGGGGTGGCGGGGCCATATCGGCACGCACGATGTCCCCAGTCTCATGCCGGGGCACGCCCGACCGACCACGCCGAGAGCCGTCAGCGCGTCACCGTCGTTCGTTTGGGGGACCCAGAAGTCGAGGCCCAAGCGGTGAGCGGTGACCGCCTCGTCGAGGAGGGTCTCCATCCCCGCCTCGGCGGTGGTGGGAATCCGCAAGTGGACCCCGACGCGCATCGCCGGCCATCGTAGAACCGCCGGAGCTGCGACGAGGAGCCGCCCGTCGAGCGGCCGCCCTGTCGAATGGCCGGCCCTGCCGAGCGGCCTGGTCCGCCGTTGCCGGACCGCGGGAATCTAGGATCAGCACCGACATGGTGAAGCGGTCGACCTCGACTTCGGCGTTCGGGGTCTCCAGGCGCGAGAGCCACGACGCCAGCGGCTTCTACCGGCGCTTCACCCCTCCCGAGGTGTCCGACGATGCCGAGGTCGCCGACCACCGCGCCCTAGACAAGCTGATCGTGGGCGACGCCCGGCGCATGGACGAGGTACCCGACTCGTCGGTGGCGTTGGTGGTGACGTCACCGCCGTACTTCGCCGGTAAGGAGTACGAGGAAGCCCTGGGCGAGGAAGGCGTACCGGGAACCTACCTGGACTACCTCGAGATGCTCCGTGAGGTCCTCGCCGAGTGCGCCCGCAAGCTGGAGCCGGGCGGGCGTTTGGCGGTCAATGTGGCCAACCTCGGGCGGCGCCCCTACCGCTCCCTGTCCGCCGATGTGATCGGCATCCTCCAGGACGACCTCCGTCTGCTGCTGCGGGGGGAGATCATCTGGATGAAGCAGCGCGGCTCGTCGGGGTCGTGCGCCTGGGGCAGTTTCCAGCGCCCCGCCAACCCCGTGCTGCGCGACCTCACCGAGCGGGTGGTCGTGGCCAGCAAGGGGCGATTCGACCGGGCCCTCCCGGCGAGGGAACGGTTGGCCCGGTCCCTGCCGTCGGAGTCGTCCATGACCCGCGACGACTTCATGGAGAACACCCTCGACGTGTGGGAGATCCCTGCCGAGAGCGCCACCCGGGTCGGCCATCCCGCCCCCTTCCCGGTGGAGCTGCCGGCCCGTCTCATAGAGATGTACACCTACCGCGGCGACCTGGTCCTCGACCCTTTCGCCGGTTCGGGGACCACCGCGGTGGCGGCGCTGAGGACGGGCCGGCACTTCGCCGGTTACGACCTCGACGCCTCCTACGTGGCCCTGGCCGAGGTCCGGGTCCGGGCCGAGCGCCAGCGGATCGCCGAGGAGGCGACGCCGTGGCCGACCGTCGGGCTGACCGACGGGGAGGGCGCCGGCGCCGAGCGGGACCCGGTCGTCGCCGTGAGGGCCGGCCGATCGGCCAAGGAGGTGGCCCAGTCGGTCATCCAAGCGGCTGGTCTCACCGACCTGTCGAAGAACCGGCGCCGGGGCGGCGGGGTGTCCGTGGATTTCACCGCCTGTGACGGCCGGGGCCGGCTGTGGCTGTTCGAGGTGGCGGGCGGGTTCACCAAGTACCGAGGGGGCCTGCGGCGCGCCGACGTGCTGTGGAGGGCTCTCGGCCAGGCGGCGGTGCTCCGGGAGTCCGGGGACGCCCCGCTGGTGCTGCTCACCACCGATCTGCCCGTGGGGGGCCCGGGTGCCCAGGCGCTCGAGCAGATGGTCGGGGAGGGCCGCCCGGTCCGGGCGGTGGTCAACCTCCTCGATCCCTCGGCGTCGGCGCATCTGCGCACGCTGATCGGGGGATGACCGGCGCCACCCGGGACAGGCGCGACCCGGCGGCAGGCCGGTCAGTCGGCGCTGAAGGCGGCCTTTACTTCACGGGCCCGGTCGGGGCGGGCCGCGGGAGCGGCGCTGGCCATCTCGACGCGCCGGATGGTGCCGGTGAACTCGAAGGGCGGCTCGTAGTCGGCGCAGACGGCCAGACCGCGGTCTCGCCCCACCAGCAGACCGACGCCCGAGGTGGACAGGTTGGGCCAGAAGAGCAGCCCTTCCAGGGGGTGGCCGGCCACCGTGGCCCCGTCGACAGTCAGTTCGGCCCGCGCGTCCCGGCCGGGCGTGTACCTGAGACCGAGGTGGCGGCGACCGGGACCCACCGGCTCTGTGGCGCCGACCCGCACGACTCGGTCGAGCAGGGCGAACGCCGCGGTCAGGCGGCCCTCGTGCAGGTAGACGGCCCAGCCCCCGTGCCGGTCGCCGATGGCGACGATGGTACCGACGGCGCCACCCTCCGGTATGTCCACGTGGGCTACCAGCTCGAAGCCGCCGATCAGGGCCGGTAGCTGGCTCTGGGTGATGGGCCCTCCGCCGGGGCCGTAGACGGCTCGGACCGGGCGCTCGTGCTCCCCGGGGTGCATGTGGGCGATGGACGCCGGGAACTCGAACAGCGGCAGCACCTGGTTGCGGCCGGCCTCGGCCCACCACAGCTCTTCGAGCCGGGCCACCCGGTCGGGGTGCTCGCCGGCCAGGTCGTGGGCCTCGGAGAAGTCCTCGGCCAGGTGGAACAGCGACCAGCGGTCGGTGTCGAAATCGTGGCTCCCGTCGATGAAGTTCCGCTCGCCGAACTGGTTGGGGACGTGGTTGGTCACGGCCTTCCAGCCGTCGGCGTACAGGCCCCGGGACCCGGCCATCTCGAAATACTGCAGGCTGCGGTGCTCGGGCGCCGCGGGATCGTAGAAGGAGGCGAGCATCGAGGTGCCGTCGATGGGCTGCTGAGTGACGCCGTCGACGCTGACCGGGGCGTCTATGCCGGCGGCGGCGAGCACCGTGGGGAGCATGTCGACGGCGTGGCAGAACTGGGTTCTCACCGCGCCGGCGCCCGACAGGCGATCGCCCCAACGGACGATCAGGGGGGTCCGCACCCCGCCGAGCCAGGCGTAACGCTTCCACAGGCGAAGGGGGGCGTTGCCGGCCCACGCCCAGCCGAAGGGGTAGTGGTTGGCGGTGGCCGGCCCGCCGATCTCGTCGGCGCGGGCCAGAGCCGACGGGACGTCCTCGGTGATGCCCATCCAGACGGCCGCTTCGTTCAACGTGCCGTTGCGGCCGCCCTCGGCGCTCGCCCCGTTATCGGATAGGACCGCCACCAGCGTGTCGTCGGCGAGCTCGCGTGCTTCCAGGAAGTCGAACAGCCGGCCGAGGTGGTGGTCGGTGTGGGTCATGAAGCCGGCGAACACCTCCATGTAGCGGGCGAACAGGCGCCGCTCGTCGACGCTCAGCGACTCCCAGGCCGGAACCCAAGGCGGCCTCTCCGTCAGGGTGGTGCCGGCCGGCACGATCCCCTCGGCCACCTGACGGGCGAAGGCCCGTTCCCGCCACGCTTCCCAGCCGTCGTCGAACGTGCCCCGGTAGGGCTCCACCCAGTCGGGCGGAACGTGGTGGGGAGCGTGGGCGGCTCCGGGAGCCAGGTAGCAGAAGAAGGGCTTGGCCGGCGCCGCCTGCTGCTGATCGAGGATCATGCGGATGGCCTGATCGACCAGGTCCTCGGTGAGGTGGTAGCCCTCGGCGGGGGATCGGGGCGGGTCGATGTGGGTGTTGTCCCGGACCAGCTCGGGGGCCCACTGGTTGGTTTCGGCGCCGAGGAAACCGTAGTAGCGCTCGAAGCCCAGCCCGAGGGGCCAACGGTCGAACGGGCCGGCCGCCGAGTAGTCGGTCTGCGGGGCGAGATGCCACTTGCCGACGGCCATGGTGTTGTACCCGTGGTCGCGCAGTATCCGCGGCAGCGTCGCCGCCGACTTGGGGATGCGGCCGGTGTAGCCGGGGAAGCCGAGAGCGGTTTCCTGGGTCAGCCCGATGCCGACGGCGTGGTGGTTGCGCCCGGTCAGCAGGGCGGCCCTGGTGGAGGAGCAGATGGAGGTTACGTGGAACCGGTTGTAGCGCAGGCCGCCGGCGGCCTGCCGGTCGATGTTGGGGGTGGCGATCCCGCCGCCGAAGCACCCGAGCTGGGCGAAGCCGACGTCGTCGAGCACGACGATCACCACGTTGGGGGCGCCGTTGGGAGCCGACGGATAGTCGACATAGCGGGCGTCGGACGTCGCCACCCTCGATGTGATGCGTCGGCTCATGCGTCCCCCTTGTCCATCTCGCCCTTGGTCGCCGGGCGAGGCGACACTAGCCGCCCCCCGCCCAGGCGCCGCGACCCGGCGGTGCCGGTCTTCGCTGCGTCCGCCGATGGTTCCCGGGCCGGGCGCCCGCCTACAATCACGACGGGATGGCGAAGCGGGAGACATCCACTCGGGCGGTGCGGGGGCCCCGGATGGATGGCCTTCCCGGATGACTCGCCCGGCGGACGTATCGGTGATCGTCGTGAGTCACCGGCCGGGGTCGTGGCTGGCCCCGTGCCTGGAATCGGTGGCCGCTCACGACGTGATCCTGGTGGACAATGGGTCCCCGGATCACACGGCGTCCGCCATCGCCCGAAGCTGTGGCGCCCGCGTGGTCCGGCTCGGTCGCAACGTGGGCTTCCCCGCCGGAGTCAACGCCGGCTTGGAGCTGGCCGACCGCGAGTTCGTAGCCTTGCTCAACGACGACGCCGTCGCCGAGCCGGGGTGGGTCGAATCGGCGCTGCCGGTCCTCGCCGACCCCTCGGTGGCCTCGGTGGCTCCGAAGCTGCTCCTGCACCCGACCTTCGCACGGATCGAGCCGGCAGCCGGACCCGACCGAGCCGCCGACGAACCAGGGATGCTGATCAGGTCGGTCACGGTGGCCGGCCGAGAGGTGCTCGAGGCGGTGGTCGGCGGTATCGGCCCGATGGGGCTGGGACCGTCGGGCGAGCGGTGCCGCTGGACCCGGGGAATCGACCCTTTCCACGTGCCCCTCCCCGCTGACGCCGACCTCGATGCCGTGCGGGTCAACGGCATGCCGCTCGCCGAGTTCGTGGCCGAGGGGACGGTGACCGTCGGCGACGTCATAAACAACGCCGGTTCGTACCTGAGCCAGCGGGGATACGGGGGCGACTACGGTTACGAGACCGCCGATATCGGCCAGTTCGACCACCCCGCCGAGCGGTTCGGCTCCTCGGGTGCCGCCCTGGTGGCCCGTCGGGACACCTTTCGGCGCGTGGGTCAGCTGGCCGGAGGCTTCTTCGCCTACTACGAGGACCTGGACTGGAACTGGCGGGCCCGGCTGTGCGGCTTCGGGCACCGGGTCGAGCCGTCCGGGGTGGTGCGCCACGTGCGCTCCGCCACATCGGCCGCCACCGACCGCTACCTCGTCGACCTCCTCGGGGAGCGCAACCGGCTCCTCTGCCTGACCCGCAACGCCCCGATCAAGGTCGTCGTGGAGGAGACCCGGCTGGCTCTGCGCAACCCATCCCACCCGTCCACCCCCCGCTCCTGGGCGGCCCATGTCGGGCCTGAACTGCTGGGCCGGCTCCGTTGGTCACGGTCCTGGAAGCGCTCCCCCGACGAGGTGTGGAGGGAGTGGGCGGGTAGGGACGAGTCGTGGGGCCTGCCCAGCCAG
>JAGWSF010000236.1 GCA_028876385.1 Acidobacteriota bacterium
GCGGCCCGCCAGCGGCGGGCCGCTTCACGCATCCGGGCGGTCACCGCCTCCTCGGTGGCGGGCGCGCCGGCCAGGCGCGCCGCGGCCGCCGCCCGGCCGCAACTCGGCCGGGCCCGCTCGAGCACCACGCTGATTCCCTCTGCGCTCTTCACAACAATCCCTCCACCACCCGCAAGCGGGCGCTCTCGGCCCGATGGTTCGCCGCTATCTCCTCCGCCGACGGCCCGACCGAGCCCCGGGTCACCAGCCGCACCGAGGGCTGGGCGCCGCACACGCAGGGCAGCCCGGGGGGGCACTCGCAGCCCCCGGTGGCCGCCCAGCGGAAACGTTCCTTCACGATCCGGTCCTCACCGGAGTGATAAGCCAGCACGGCCATCCTCCCGCCGGCGGCCAGCCGCCCGAGAGCCTGGTCGAGCGCTCCGGGAAGAATGGACAACTCCTCGTTCACCGCGATGCGGATGGCCTGGAAGACCCGTCGGGCCGGATGGCCGCCATGTCGGCGGGCGGCCGCGGGTATAGCGTTTCGGACCACCTCGGCCAGTTCGGTGGTGGACGACACCGGCCGGGCCGCCACGATGCGTCGGGCGATCCGGGTGGCGAAGCGCCCTTCCCCGTTGGCTCGGAAGAGCCGGGACAGCTCCGATTCGTCCCAGCCGTTGACCACGTCGGACGCCCGCAGCGAGGCGTCGGGGTCCATACGCATGTCGAGGGAGCCCTCGGCCCGGTAGCTGAATCCCCGCTCGGGCCGGTCGAGCTGGGGTGAGCTCACGCCCAGGTCGAACAGCACGGCCGAAAGGCGCTCTACGCCGAGCGAGTCGAGGACCTCACCGAGGCCGTCGAACCGGCGCCGGACCACCGTCGCCCGGTCCCCGAAGCGGGCCAGGTTGGCGGCGGCCGCCTCCAGGGCGTCGGGGTCCTGGTCCAGGCCCACCAGGCGGAGCTGCGGCGCGGCGTCGAGCACGGCGGCGGCGTGGCCGGCCGCGCCCAGGGTGGCGTCGAGGTACACGCCTGCGGGGGTGGGGGCCAGGAACTCCACTACTTCGGCCGCCATCACGGGGCGATGGTCGAAGCTCACCCCTGCACCGCACCAGACCATCCGCAGCCCTCCGACCGGCGTGCCGTCGGGATTTCTCCCCGAGTCGGCGAAGTGGAAGCGGGCGGAGAAGGGGACTTCCACCCTGCTGGTCGAAGGGCTGCGCATGAGCCGGTGCTGCTCGGTGAAACGGTGCTGTTCGGTGAAACGGTGCTGCTCGGTGAAACGGTGCTGCTCGCTGAAACAGGTGACATGGCCGGTCATCCCCCGATCAGGGATGCATCCCCGGCCGCTCCGTGAACCTCCCACAGCTGCGGGTTCCACAGCTCGATGTGGGTCAGAGCGCCATGCACCAGCACGGTGCTGCTCTCGGGCAACTCGGCGAACTCGCGGAGGTAGGGCGGCAGCGCCACCCGGCCCTGCCGGTCGAGGTCCACCTCGGCCGATCCCATCGACCAGGCCCGGGCCCGGGCCCGCTCCTCGGGCGTCCCGTCCATGAGCAGCGCCATCTCGTCGGCCTTGCGGTCGAAAGCTTCGGGGGTCCAGATGGCGAGGCAGCGCTCGTTGTACTTGGAGACGACGGCGAGGGAGTCGAAGCTGGCCCGAAAGCGCGCCGGAAGGATCACTCGTCCCTTTCCATCCAGGGAGTGCTCGTACCTCCCAACGAACCTCGTTGCCACTTTCCACAGACTCCGTCCCGAATGACCTCAGGGCCCCTCCCCTTCGCGCCACTAGGCCCCACTTTATGGTCCAACCCTCCACCGTGTCAACGATTCCCCCCCCTCGACGGTCAAGTGATGCCCGGATGCGCGCCGTCCGAGAACCCGGACCGGCGACGGCAGCGCCTTCGGACCCGGACGACACTCGCCCTCGGACCGAGATGACACGAGATGCGGACCGAGACGACAACACAACCGGACCGGACCCCGGCAGCGCTGCTCCGGTCGGTGAGCTGCTATCGGCGGCGGGGTGTGCGCCATCCGGCCGGCGCGGTACGCCGAAACGCCGGCGGCCCTCCGCGCCTGTGCACAGAGACGTCGGCCGGTGGTCGTCGACCCAGTGCTCATGCGCTGAGCCTGGTAATGGCTACCTGACCGGGCGCCCTCGTCCTCCCCGGCGGGTAGCTCAGGCGAAGCCGTGCCGTAGATGCGGTGAGCGGCCACGAGGGCCCGAGCACCGTGGATCCCAAGTGGTGTTGACCGACGTGGTCGGGAGCGAGGGTTGGGGGTAATAGGCTCGCTACGAACGAGCCAACGCCTGCCATACCGTCGAGCCGTCGACGATTCGGCGGGCGACGTCGTCGCCCTGGCCCGCATCCACGAGCGCCCGGGCCACCAGCTGGGCTCCGAGCGCCACGCGCCCCTCAAGGGTCGTCTCAGCCCCCAATGCTGCCTCGGCGGCCTCCAGGATGGGCAGGTGGCCAGACAGCATCGCTCCAGGCGGCAGGGCGGCCATGAGCGCTGCCGGCAGCCCGTAGAGCCGGTCGAAGCGGCCGGACAGCGCCAGCGAGTCGAGGATCCTCAGGGAGAGTGTGGCGGCGACGGCCATGGCGTCGGGCGCAGAGTGAGAGCGGATGGCAGCGGCGATCCAGCGGACCGCCGCTGCCAGCTCGTCATCGGGTACCCGCTGCATCGGTTCCAGAACAGCACCAGGGTGTGACAGAAGCACGGGGCGCTCAGCTGGCCGCCAGTTCCACCTGGGAGGCCGCAGCGACGCCCCCTCTCGGGTGTGATTGCGGGGCAACTCCACCGCCACGCTCGGTGGTGTTCCGAAGCGCCCCGAGCCGTCGTTATCTCTAGTCCTCACGGACATGTCCTCGCCGAGGGGAAACCGGTGTAACTGCCGCGTATCGGGCCCCGGCGAGGACGCGTTATCTGAGGCTGTCCTCGACGTCGTCGCTGTCCTCACCGGCGTTCCCGGGTACGGCGGGCCAACAGCGTTCGTCGACCCCAGCGGGCGACCGATCCGGGCCGGCGCCCAGCTGAGCCCTGATGCGCCTGGATTCAGGGGCACCAGGACGCTGTCGTCGCCACGGAACCTGGCCGCCAAGCCGTAGTGGATCTGCGGTCCGTCACCCAGGCCCTAGCGGCCCTTACGGCCCGACGGGACCCCTCTCTGGCCCGTGGCCGACCGCCATCTCGCTCAAGGTGTCAGCGGGGCAATCCGCGAGTGCACCTCTCCGCGCCGATAGCGTTGATCACGTGGTGACTATGTCGGCCAGGGGCACACTGCCGGTTCCCGTACCCGAAGAGAGGCTCTCGGCGAGGACATGTCCTCTCCGTCCTCGCCCTACAGCCGAGCCTGACCAGCACCTCTCCTGACCGACTCGAGATAACCGTCGATATGGCTCTGGCGCTCACCGAGACGTTCGAGATTATGTGTGGGCGTTCTGCGTTGTTCGGAGCGGCATGACGGGATCGCCTGAGCCTGGTACTCGTCCGGGCCTGGCGCGGGTGCGTGGTGTGCGCATCACGGGATGGCTCGGTTAGTTGCAGATCTGTCCCGAGCACCGCGACAGTTTCGCCCCCCGGAGGCGACGCCTGGCTATGTAGCGATGGCGGCCGCCGCGCCGGTCACCCGGCACCGGCTGGGCGGCTGTCCATGTTGGTGGTTGTTCAGGGGGTGGAGATGGTGAAGAAGTCGCGTGATTCGGGGGTGGGTCCGAGGTAGCGGGTGGCTGTTCGTTGCATCTGGGGGTAGAGCTTCGCGGCGTCGATGTTGGCGGGGTTGGTGGGGTTGGGGTGGGTGTAGAAGTTGAAGGTGACCCATTCGGGGTTGATGTCTAAGGTCATGCCCCGGACTGCTCCTGCGCGCTGTAAGGACTCGGCCAGTGTTTTGGCGGTGAGGGCCGGCCCGGCTACATAGATGACGGCTCCGGACGCGCTTACGCCGATGCCGGAGCGGGCGACCACGGTGTTGGCGCCGAGCGTGTTGCCCCAGATGTGGGTGTCGTGGTAGGTGGCGTCGGGGGCGATGCGGCCGTGGTCTACCAGCGGGACCAGGTTCTGAAGGACTGCTTCTACCTTCGGGGTCATGTTGACCTCGCTGCCCCAGGCCCCGACGTCTACCCGCCCGTGGTTGTAGATGACCACCGACGCGGCGCCGGCGCGTAACGGGATAGCGGTGCGGCCGTCGAGGTAGAAGCCGCCCTGGGCGTCTTGGAAGCGGAACCCGCCGTTGAATGCGGCGACGGCCTTGGCGGCCGCCGTGCCGGTCAGATCCGGCGGTGTGGGCCAGGTGCCACCTGGTTCTTGGGAGCCGGGGACGAGCCGCAGGCGCAGTACGTTGGGGTCGATCCACACGGCGGTAGTGATCTGGCTGGTGTAGACGGTGTCGGCCCGGAACTGCGCTACGTACATGCCGTAGCGGCCGTCGATAACCGGCCCGGTGGGCTGCCAGGCTCCTTCGCCGGGCGGCGCAGGGCTCACCACCAGCGGCACCGGGGCCGGCGGGGCGAGATGCCCGCTCGGCGGCTTCGCCAGGGGGTGTGTGCTGGCAGCGGCGGAAGGTATCTGGTTGAGGGCCTTGGGCTGGCCGCCCCTGGCGGGAGCGTTGCTCGAGTAGTACCAGCGTTCCATCGGGTTCACGATGAACGCACCGTGATGAGAGCGCAGCCAGTCCGCCCATTTCGCCTTGAACCCCTGATTACCCGGCGTCGCCGCCGCGCCCAGCAGAGAGATTCCGGCGAGGAGAACGATGGCGGCCACCGCTGCGCCAGCCAGGCGGCGCATGGTCCGGACAGAGCGGTTGCTGCGTGCTGCCTGCCCGCGACTTTCTCCCGGGGGGTCGGGTACGGCCAGATACCGAGACGGCAGGTGTTGTTGTGCCTTCCGGTCGAGGCTGTCGTGGGTCACGGCTTGTGAGGGCAGTGCAGAGACGCCGTCTGCTGTGAGCGAACCACCATGTTTTCAGGATGGTGGGACCGGCCTGAAGACCAGCTGAAGTTCGCGGGTTCTCAGGGCGGGCGCTTCAGTTCTGCTTCAGGGGGCCTGTCCGATACTGACCCGGTCCTCGCAAGCCGCGGGGACGAAAGAGATCACAAGCTAGGAGCAGTCATGATTCTCAAGCACAAGATCCTGATTTTCGGGTCGTCTCTGGTGGGTATGGGGGTGGGTTCGCTCGGTCTGGGCGTGGCGCACGCCCAGACCACCACTCCACCGGCAGCGGTGACCACCGCAGGTCACACCAGTGCTAGCACGGGGGCTGTTGACAGCCCCGAGGTCGCCGCAGCGGCTGTCGAGTCCGACGGCCCCGGCGGCCACCAAGACGCCAACGGTGCCAATGTGCAGTCTGGCGGTGGCCACCAAGATGCCAACGGCAGCGACGTCTCCACCGGCGGCGGCGCCTGACCCAGAAGGTGGCACGTGGTGTGGCCCGGGTTCGGACGGGCCCCACCACGGCCCCACAACCACAGGCCGGCTTCAGCGAGCCTTCAGGTACGCGCACGAGACTGGGCGGGTGAGGCTGTTGGTGGTGGAGGACGAGAAGCGCCTGGCGGCCGCCCTCAAGGCGGGCTTGCAGCGCGAGGGTTTCGCCGTGGATGTCGCTTTGGATGGGGTCGAAGGGGAATGGCTGGCAGCAGAGAACCGCTATGACGCCATCGTCATGGACATCATGCTGCCCCGTCTCAACGGCTACCAGCTGTGTTCGAGGCTGCGTGAGCGGGGGGTGTGGACGCCGATTCTCATGCTCACGGCCAAAGATGGTGAGTACGACCAGGCTGAGGCGCTCGATACCGGCGCTGACGACTTCTTGAGCAAGCCGTTCTCCTATGTGGTCCTGCTGGCTCACATCCGGGCGCTGATGCGGCGGGCCTCGGCGCAGCGACCGCCGGTTCTGCGCTGGGGGGACCTGAGCCTGGATCCGGCTACCCGGGTCTGTGAGCGCGCCGGCGTACCGATAGATCTGACTGCTCGGGAGTTTGCCGTCTTGGAATACCTGATGCGCCGGCAGGGGGAGCTGGTCACCAAGTCAGACATCCTCGACCATGTGTGGGACTTCGGGTTCAACGGCGACCCGAACGTGGTGGAAGTGCACATGAGTGCCCTGCGCCGCAAGATCGACAAGCCGTTCGGGCGGGCCACCATAGAGACGGTCCGCGGCGCGGGCTACAAACTGGTCGAAGCTGATGGCCGGCGCGGCTAGCCGCTGGCGGAACGCGGCCGGATCCGTGAGGGTGCGCACCACGCTGGCCGCCACGCTCATCGTCGCCATCACCCTGGCCGTGGGTTCGGTGGTGCTGTTGTGGAGATTCAAGGCCTCCTTGGACGACAACCGGCGCAGCGCAGCGATGACCCGGGCCTACGACATCGCCAGCCTGGCCGCCACCGGCCGGCTGCCGGCGGTGCTGAGCCTGCCCAACCAGGACGCCACCTACGCCCAGGTGATCGACAGGGCCGGTCGGGTGCTCGCCGCGTCTGCGAACATTGCGGGTGAGCAAGCCCTGGCGCCACCCATCCCGTTCGGAGCGCCACCGGCGGTCGGGCGCGTGGCGAACAGCCCGATCAACGGAGACGGCGCCTCCCGGCTGGTGCGGGTAACCGCCGGGTCGCCCTCCGCGCCTCTTACCGTGCTGGCCGGCTACTCGCTCGTCGGCAACCAGTTCGCCGTGCACGACATCGAGTTGGGACTGCTGGTCGGCGTACCAGTCGTATTGATCGTCGTGTGGGGGACGTCGTGGCTGATCGTCGGGCGGGCGTTGCGGCCCATCGACGCCATCCGGGCTGAGGTCACCGAGATCACAGCGCTGGGTCTGCATCGGCGAGTGCCCCAACCTCCCGGCGGTGACGAAGTCGCCCGACTGGCAGAGACCATGAACAACATGCTCGACCGCCTCGAGATGGCCTTGGAGAAGCAGCAGGCGTTCGTGGCCGACGCCTCCCACGAACTGCGCAGCCCCTTGGCCTCGCTTCGGGCCCAGCTTGAGATCGGTCGGGCCACCGCCGAGAACGAAGCAGACTGGCAGGCGGTCATCGACGGAGCCCTAGCCGAAGAGAGCCGTATCGAGTCCCTCGTCCGAGACCTGCTGCTTCTGGCCCGCCTGGACCGCCACGCATCCGATCCGTCCCGCCTGCTCGATCGACCTGACGCAGTGGTGGATCTTGGACGGGTGGCCTCGGCCGAGAGCTACGGCAGGCCCCGTCGCGGCGGTATAACGCTGCGCTGCGACGCCGCCGGGGAGGTGAAGGTTCCCGTCCCTGAAGGACTCGCCCGGCGGGTGGTGGCCAACCTGGCGGACAACGCTGAAAGGCATGCTGCGACCCGGGTGACCATTACGGTGAGCGAGAACAGTGGCTGGGCCGAGCTGGCCGTCCAAGATGATGGGCCGGGCATCGCACCTGCGGACCGAGAGCGAGTATTCCAGCGCTTCACCCGGCTCGACGAGGCCCGCGCCTCAGACGACGGCGGAGCAGGGCTGGGCTTGGCCATAGTCAAAGACATCGTCGCCCGCCACGGCGGCACCGTCGCCTTCACCGACTGCAGCGAAGGAGCCCGGGCCGTGGTACAGCTTCCACTTCGCCCAGCCTCCCCGTCCGCCCAGAACGGCCCCGACGAAGGGCCGCCGCCGCCCCGAAAGCCCACAAGCGGCCGCTCCAGCCGTCAACGCCCTGACCGCCCAGTCGCCGAAGGACACCAACCACGATCGGCGCCTCGGCTCGGCACCGCAGGCTGACCCTCTCTCGAGGCCACGCTCTGCACAGCGAACAATCCCTACCTCTCCTGCCCGGCCGGTCCCATCGGCAATCATCTTCAGCGCATCTTCAGGCCCCCAGCACCATCCTGTTGGCGGTGGCCTCCCCACTGACCGTCGATGCGCCTACCGCAAGCTCCGATGCAGAGGCAGCCGCAGGCACTTCCACGGCGGGCGTGACCTGGCCAGCCACCGCCTGGAAAAGCGCTGCCGCCTTCTTCGTCGGCCTTCTCAGCGCGTACTTCCTCGGGCCCCAGCTTGTCGCCGCAGCGGCGAGCTGGCCGCTAGCGGCCTCGCCCAAGTGGCCATGGTTCGTGGTTCTGTGCGCAGCGTCGGTCGCCACGCACGTAGCCGGGGCCGTGACCCTGACCGGGTCCACGATCCGCCCGCTTGGATTCATAACCACCGTAGAAGTGCAGTTCGCTGTCTCGTTCACCAACCGCTTGGCGCCCGCTGGGCTCGGCGGTATGGCCACCGTGGCCCGCTACCTGCGGCGGCGAGGTGCCGATCCCGGCGAGGTCACAGCTGCGCTGGCTCTCCAGTCAGCGGCAGGATTCATCATCCACGCTGTCGCCACTACGGCGGTGCTCGCAGCCGTTTCTCCCCAGCTGCTGACTCGCTGGCGGCCGCCCGCCTACATGCTGGCCATCGGAGTCGCCGTTATCGCAGCGGCGCTCACCGCAGGCGTGGCGGTGGCAAACAGCCGGGGCCGCCATTGGATCAGCGCTGGTGTGGCTGGCCTGCGGGAGGTCCTGGCTGACCGCCGCCGAGCGGGTGTGCTCTTCGCTGGGGCGATGGGAGTGACCGGTTTCTACTCGCTCGCGCTCACAGCATCGTTCTACGCCTTCCACGTCCACATCGCAGTGCTGAGCGCCCTGGCGGTGTTCCTGGCCGCTTCGGTCATCGCCGCCGGCAGCCCAACTCCTGGTGGCCTGGGCGCCGCCGAAGCTGCTCTCGTGTCGGCCGCTGCGGCGCTGGTCGGACAGGCCCCCAAGGTGCTAGAAGCCGTACTGGCCTACCGGCTCGTCACCTACTGGATCCCCTCCATCCCAGGCGTCGCCGCACTCGCCCACCTGCGCCGCCGACACATCCTCTAACCCTCAACGGGCAGCAGCTGCAGCATTAGAGGCCGGCGGATGCAGCTTGTCGCGGCGCGCACGGGGCTTCACACCAACTTCCGCCGTCGGCCAGAAAATGGTCCTAAAGGGTCTGCGGCTTTTGGCAGTTCCCACGGACAGGGGTACTCGGGCGACGACGATCGCGAGAGGGTGGGCACGGCTCGATCTCGCGATGGCGGTGATTGGCAGCGCCGAAGCCACTGGCCGTGGCGCAGGGGTGGGATCGGGTGGGGCGGATTCGATGCCAGTGGACGGCCAGGCAGGCTGTGGAGCGAATGCGGTGAACACGTCGGTAACGACGAGGGGATGACCGTCGATGTGTTGCACTTGCGGCAGGGAGGTCGTTACGACGATCCACAGGGCGGCCGTATCGGCCACTGACGTAGGTCGGTCGCGGATCGGACGGCGCCGACGGGGCCAAGGACGCTCGGATCTCTGGACCCTGCCGGCTCAGTGGCTACCGAGACTCAGCAGCCACGGGTAGGTGTCGCCCAAGCTCGGGCGTGTGGCCGGGGGCGACGTCGGAGTCGGCCATGGCCGCTATGCCCGGTGCGGGTGGGAGGCTGCTCTGGGAAGGGTGAGCGAAGGATGGGGCTCCGGCCTGGTAGTACAGCTGGTCGCAGGTGTCCAGCACTGTGGACCAGGTGATAGCCGGAGGGTAGGTGCGGTTGTGGTGGGCGACTGAGAGCAGCTCGCTGCGATTCGAGGCCAGTTCCACGATCTTGGCGGTCATGTCGTCGTCGCCGTCGACGAGCCAACCGTCTACGCCGTGGGTTATGAACTCTTCGATGCCGGTGTGGGCCATGGCCAGGACCGGCAGGCCGGCGCAGCGGGCCTCGAGCGCGGCGATGCCGAACGATTCGAGTCGGGCCGGGGCTACATACAGATCGGATCCGGCGAGGGCAGCCGCTACGTCGCCTTGGGCCATGGCGCCCGTTAGGGCCACCGTGTGCTGCATCCCGCTTCTGTGCAGGAACCGCTCGATCCGAGGTCGGGCTGGGCCTTCACCGATGATGGTCACCTCGAGGCGGCAAGCGGAGCCGAGCGCCTGCTGGGCTCGCTGCAGCATCCGGGTCAGCGGCCGGAGCCGTTTGCGTCGGGCCAGGCGGCCGACGGTGACGATCCTTAGGCGCCGCCGGTCCGCTGAGGGGTGCGCCGGAGACCACTCGACCGGCTCGACACCGTTCGCCAAGACGGTCACCGGGGTTTGATCGGGGAGGATTCGGCGCAGCGCTACGGCGGCGCGCTGACTCACCGCCGACCACGCCACCGGCCAGGCCGCCCAACCGGTCAGTTGGTCAGCGATGGCGAACAGCGGCGTTGAGCGGTTCCACAAGGAGTGCACGGTGACCACGGTGGGGATCCCGAGCCGTGCGGCGGCTCGGGCGGTGGCGAAGGCCAGCGGCGAGAAGCTCGAGGCGTGGATGTGCACGACGTCTGCGCCGTGGTGTTGGATCCATCTCGGCCCGGCGGGGAAGCTGCTGTAGCTGATCGACCCCCTACGGGCCGTGTCGTGACCGAACCGGATTACCTGTTCGGCCGTGGACGGGACGGCTTTCTCGGCTCCGGGAGCGGTGAGGGTGACCACCTTGACGTCGTGGCCGCGCAGGTGCTGCCGTTCGGCCAGGGCCCGCACCTGGGTCTCGATACCGCCGGTGCGGGGCAGGTAGCAGTCGGTGACGTGGACGATCCTTGCGGCGTTTGCCGAGTCACAGCCCAGCAGCGGTCTTTGTGGCGCCTGATGCCTCACGGGACCTTCACCGTAGCCGCTGATACGACAAGGTTGTAGTAGCGCACGGGCTGATCCGTTTCCCACTCGGGCCGACCGCCGAGCGGCGGCGGAACTACTGCTTCAGAGAGCCGGCAAAGGTCCTGGCGCGCGCCTGCTACTAGGCGTTCTCGGATCCCATGGCCGGTGTGGCCTGGACGTCCGCTCCGGTCAATGTCAGATAGGCGACCAGCGCCGCGATGGAGGCGGCCAGGGCCAGCGCCACCGCACCGTTGCCGAGCCCCATGCCGCTCAAGTCTTTGGGTTTGCCCAATCCGTCGGCGACAGAGGCGCCGAGTGGCCGGGTGACGACATAGGCGAACCAGAAGAACAGCACGGCGTGCCGGCGCAGCAATCCGTAACCGAGGGCGGGTACAGCGATCACTGCGGCGAAAGCGGCGGCTGATGGGAAGTAGCCGAAGTGCAGCGTGTAGGCCGTGAAGTCCCCCAGTGCCGTTCCCATGGCGAACGTGGCGGCCACTGCGGCCCAGTAGAACAGCTCGCGCCGTGGCGTGTCGATGGTGTGGATCGACAGCGTGCCTTCCACCTTCCACCAGGTGAAGAACACCCCGGCCAGGATCACGGCGTAGAGCGCAGCGGAGATGGTATAGGGGACGTGCAGGCCGACGTGGAGCACGTCCGCCGCCATGGTTCCGAACACCCCGACCATGGCCACGGCTAGCCAGTAGGACCAGGCCACGTACCGGGCCTGGCGGAACTGCACGGCCAGGGCGGCCACGAACGCGATGAATCCGAGGACCACCGCGAGCTGCGGAACCATGGCGTGCACCAGGTAGTCCGATGTGGATTCGCCCATCGCAGTCGACAGCGCCTTGATGACCCAGAACGCGACACCCACCTCTGGTACCCGAAGCGCCCCTCTGGCGGTGAGGTGCGACCGTCGGTGCTGAAAGGAGTTCACGGCAGGAAGGCCTCCATCGTGGCGGTGATGTTCCATGAGACCTTGGCTTCAGGCGTCGCGCCGGGCCAGTAGCAGTCCGGCGCCGACCAGCGTTGCCACCACCCAGGCGCAGAAGATCCCGAACCCGGCCCAGGGGGAGAGCACCGGGTGGTCGCTGACCAGGCTCCACACGGCGCCACCGGCGTTGGAGGGCAGGTAGGGGCCGACAGTGTTGTTCCAGCTGGCTGGTAACGCAGCGAATATCCCGGGAAGGACCAGGAGCACGCCGACGAGAGTGCCGATGCCGCCGGCGGTGGAGCGCACCAGGAATCCGAAACCGAGGCCGAACAGTCCGACCAAGGTCAGATACAGCGCCGCGCCGATTACCGCCCGCACGGCGCCGGGGGCGGGCCATCCGACGCCATGGGTGCCTAGAAGGCCCTGGCCGGCGGTGAAAGCGATCGCGGTGGCGACCACGCTGGAGACGAACGTGACGACAGCGAACACGACGGACTTGGCTGCCAGCACCGGTACGCGGGTGGGGGCCGCCGCCAGGGTGGAGCGGATCATGCCGGTGCCGTATTCGCCCGAGACGTAGAGCACTCCCATGACGCCGATGATCAGCTGGGCCAGGTTGACCCCGACAAGGGACCGGTCGACGGCGTTGAAGTGGGCCCGCTCCCCCGCGTCCAGGGAGGCCCAGTGGCTGTTGGTGAAGTACGAGACCAACAGCCCGATGCCGATGATCGCCGCCACCGTGGCGGTCAGAGCTATCCACGAAGAGCGCAGGGTGCGGAACTTGATCCACTCCGAGCGGATAACCGAAAGAAGCGTGACCGGTTGCACCTCGACCTGGCGGCCGGCCCGGCCGGTTTGATCGAGCGGGGTGGCGGTGGCGGTCATAGGGCGCTCCCCTGAAGTTCGCTGGCGCGGTACTCGACCGAGTCGGAGGTCATGGACATGAATACGTCCTCCAAAGAGGCCTGCTCGACGCGCAGCTCGTAGATGGCCAGGTTGTGGCGGCGGGCGGTCTCGCCGACCTGGTCGGTGGTGGCCCCCCGTACCTCGAGCACCCCGGCGGAGACCGCGTTGACAGTGACATCGGTCCCGGCCAGCGCTAGGGCCAGCTCCTCGGCCTCAGGCGAGCGGACCACCACGGTCGCCGACGAGCCGGCGACCAGCTCGTCGATCGGCACATCGGCGATCAGGCGTCCCCGCCCCACAACGATGACATGCTCGGCGGTCTGGGCCATCTCGGCCATCAGGTGGCTGGAGAGGAACACGGTGCGCCCCTCGCCGGCCAGGGTCTTGAGCAGGTTGCGCACCCAGCGCACTCCCTCGGGGTCCAGCCCGTTGATCGGCTCGTCCAGGATGACGGTGGCGGGATCGCCGAGCAGCGCGGAGGCGATGCCCAGGCGCTGGCCCATACCGAGCGAGAAGCTCCCGACCCGCTTGGCGGCCACGTCGGCCAGCCCGACCAGATCCAATACCTCGTCGACAAGGCGCGTCGGTATGCGATGAGTGGCGGCCAGAGCGAGGAGGTGGTTGCGGGCCGAACGGCCGGTGTGGATCGACCGTGCCTCGAGCAGCGCGCCGACCTCTCCGAGCGGGGCCGGGTGCTGGGCGTAGGAACGGCCGTTGACGGTCACTGTCCCGCCGGTCGGGTGATCCAGGCCGAGGATCAGACGCATCGTGGTCGATTTGCCGGAACCGTTCGGTCCGAGGAAACCGGTGACCATCCCCGGCCGGACGCTGAAATCGAGACCGTCGACCGCTGTCTTGGTTCCGTAGCGTTTGGACAGGCCACTCGCCTGTATCACCTTCGTTCTCCTTCCGCCGGCCCGAAGGTCGAGGGTAAGGCAATGATGCGGTCGCCGGTCATCGGGGACGGGCCAGGCTCGAGCCGTCGACTCGCCGCTCCCGCATCCGCTTGATCAACCACCAGGCGATGACCACCACCGCGAGGACGCCGATCGCCACGCTGACATAGGTGAAGGCGGACGCGACACTGTCCCAGTTGGCGGCCACCGCATAACCCACCCCGGCCAGAGCGAAAGTCCACGGCAGACTCCCCACCAAGGTGAAGATGCTGAACCGCCCTACCGGCATCTCGGCCACCCCGGCCGGCAGGCTGATGAATGTCCGCACCACCGGAAGCACCCGGCCGACGAGCACCGCGACATCTCCCCGGCGGGCGAAGAACGCCTCGGAGCGGTCCAGGTGCTCCGAGCGGACGAGCAAGAAGCGCCCATAGCGCTCGAGCAGCGGCCGGCCGCCGGCACGGCCGACCCCGTAGGCGATGAGCGCTCCGGCCAGGTTGCCCACCGCCCCGGCCAGGCCGATACCGACCAGGTTCACCTGGGCGTGGCCGCCGGCGGCCAGAAGGCCGCCGGCCAGGGCCCCGCCGAAGAGCATGATCACCTCGCTGGGGATCGGGATACATGCCGACTCGAAGAGCATCAGCACGAACACAGCTACATATCCGTGCTGGCTGATCTGCGTGGTCAGATAGTGGGTCAAAGAGATCTACTCCGGGCGGACAGGAGCGCTTAGCGCTCTCAGCGATGCAGAGACACCAACTGCTGAGCGCGCTCGGCGAACTCGAAGAGGTGCTTGGTATCGGACAAGCCGAACGCCGCCACCGCCACGGCGGCCGCAGCCAGCGCCACCAGAGCCGCCTGCCCCAGCGGCCGATGCCGCGGAGGACCGTCCAGCAGGTGACGGACCCGCAGGCTGACATCCGCGCCCATCGCCTGCATGGCCCAGGCAGGATGCGCCTCGGCGCTGCACAAAATGGCGGCCGAGCCGATGGCCTGCGCCACCGCCCGGCGGTCACCGGTCACAGCAGCCGACAGCTCGTCCGCGGCGCGCTCGGTCGCCAGCCGCAGAGCAGCCGGCACCCGACCCAGCAGCGGATCCGCCGCCGCCGCCAGCGCCCCGGCCAGCAGGTGCAGGTCATGGCGAGCCCGCAGATGACCCCGCTCATGGGCCAGCACCGCCCTCCACTGCTCCGACGGCATCTGGCGCAAAAGGCCGCGGCTCACCACCACCCGCCCAGGCCATCCCGGCACCGCCACGGCCACCGGCGGCCCGTCGGGGATGACCACCAGTTCGCTGCACGCCCCCCGGCAGGCCAGCCACGCCGATACCAGTGGGCGGCCTCGGACCCACAGCACCCGTCCCAGCCGCCACGACTGGCCCAACACGATCACCGTAGCGGCGATGGCCACTACACCATCGGCCGACACGCTCGATGCGAGCGGCCCCGCCGACCACTGCCCGAACCTGGCCAGCGGCGGCCACTGCCCGACAACAGTGGCGACCACCAGGGCAGGGACGATCACCGTGCTGGCCGCCACGAGCATCGAACCCACCGACAGCAGCCACACAGCTGCCGCGGGCCGCAGCTGCCGGGACAGACGGGGGCCAGCCAGGCCGAACAGCGTCGAGATCGCCACCGTCGCCGCCAGCCAGCCGTGCGGTCCGCTCACCCGCGTCCCCTATCCGTTCTCGGACCCAGAGCTCGCCGCAGCGCAGCCACAGTGGCGGCATCCAAAGTGTCGACGAACCGGCTGAGGACCCCCGCCTGGTCCGACTGCCCGTCAAGCAGCGCCCGCATCCGCCGGGCGGTCAGGCCCTGCTGGTCCAGCAGCGGGAAGTAGCAGTAACCCCGCCCGTGTGGCTCCCGGCCGACCGCCCCTTTCTCGTGCAGCCGGGACAGGATCGTGGTCACCGTCGTATACGCCAGCTCCGAGCCCAGACGGCCCCGCAACCCTTCGGGGGTGAGCGGCTCGTCCGCCGCCCACAGCGCGGCCAGAACCTCCGCCTCCAACTCCCCCGAGCCACGCCTCGCGCTCACCACAGCTCCGATCCACTACATGACTGTCGTAACACACGCTACCGCCCTCGCGAAGCGGAGGTCAGGTCGCCCCTTTCTAACTACAGCTCTGCAGTAGCCCCGCCAGTAGGATCAACAGCCGTCAGACCGACCGACCGCGGGCACCACCCAAAATCATGGGCCACCCACGCAAGTCGTCAGCCCCCAGCCCCGCAGTACAACGAACTGCCGCCGTGAGCGGCGCCGGCGTCATCGGCGTGTCCCTCGGACCCGCCCTGGTCGCCGCGACCTCGAGCGTCCTGCAACCTCGAAGCGCCCGCCAGGTCCCCTCCGGATGTCCCCGCCGACTGCTCGGCCACCTGCTCACCCGGGGCGCCTGGATGGCCGGCACCTCGCCGCCGCTGTTGGGCTCGTGCTCCACGCCTGGGCGCTGGCCAGAGGGCAGCTGGCGGTCGTACAACCCCTGCTCATCTCCGGGGTGCTCTTTGCGCTCCCCCCCAGCGCCGTGCTCGAAACGCCGGCCGTCAGCCAAGCAGTGGCTGACGGCTCTCGTGGTGGTGGCCGGGCTCGCCGCCTTCCTCGTCACCGCCCGCCCCGCAGGGGGGAAGGTGGCGCTCGATGCTGACGTCCTGGCCTGGGCCAGCACCGCCGGGGCGGCCGTGGTCGGCCTGCTCAGCCTGATCGGATGGAGATGGCCGCACGACCATGGCCCCGCCTTGCTCGGATCAGCCGCTGGAATCGGATACGGAATAGTCGCCGGGCTGCTCAAACAGTGCTCCGCCCTCGCTCACAACAGGATCGGCACCCTCCTCGCCGACTGGCCGCTCTACGCCCTCATCGCTATGGGAGCGGCCTCCATCGTCTTGAACCAGATCGCCTCCCGGGCCGAGCCGCTCGCCCACTCCATGCCCGCCCTCACCGTCACCGACCCCGCCGCCTCGGTAGCACCGGGAGCTGTCGCCTTCCAAGAGGCCCTGGCCGCCACCCCGGTCGCTTTGACCATCCAGATCCTCGGATTCGCCACCATGGCCGCCGCGGCCGCCGACCTGGCCCGCCGCACCAAGGCCGCCCAGTAGGCCCACCACCATCCAACTGCCAGAAACCGCGGTTCACCTACTACAGTACTGTCGCAGAGGCGGGACCCCGGGTCGCGTCCGACGACAAAAGGTTCGTCCCGGCGGAAGAACCACCGAGGTCACCACGAGGAGAGAGATCACCTTGGTTGCCAAAGCACCCCAACCTGCGGCCAGAACCAAGCCCGCCGCGGACAGAGGGCCACTACTTCGCCTCGCAGGCGTGCTCATCGCCGCAGCCGCCGTCATCTTCGCCGTCGGCCTCGGGCTCGGCCTGGCGTTCGTCGGCACCCACGGCGGCGGCGCCATACAAAGCTGGGACAACCAGGTCCAGGCGTGGAGCCTGCACCACCGTGGCGGGCTGGTAGGCGCAGCCAAGATAGTCGCCTTCCTCGGCGACGCCCCCAAACTGGCGGTCGTGACGGTGATCATCAGCGCCATCTGGTGGCTAGCCAGCCGCTCCACACTGTCCCTGCTCCCCATCGCCGCCTACCTCGGCGGCGAGTTCCAGGTGTTCGCCATCCGCCAGATCATCCACCGCCACCGGCCGCCCACCGCCAACTACCCCGCCCCCGGCGCCATACCCGGCATCCACGAGACCAGCTTCTCGTACCCCTCCGGCCACTCCGTCGCAGTCACCGCCATACTCATCACCATTGCCGCCACCGCCGCCTACAGCCGACACCAATGGTGGCCACTCATCCCCGGCGTCATCGCCTCCATGTACATCGCCGACACCCGCCTGGTCCTCGGCGTCCACTGGTTCAGCGACGTCACATTCGGCCTCATACTCGGCACCGCCTGGGGACTCACCGTCGCCTGGGCCGGCCAACGCCTCACATGGAACCACCTAACCGCCTGGATCCCCCAGGTCCGACCCCTGCATGGCAACACGCCCAAATCGCTATAAGGGCAACAATCTCGCACCGCCCGACAGACAACCGGACGGCCTCGGACCATCTAGGGCACGCCGCGATGCTGCACACACGAGCCGCTCATGGCACTGGTGGCAGCGAAGAGCACCCGAAGCCGGCCCACTAGCAGCACCGCCATCGAATCCGGCTGGCGTCGCCACAACCGCCCATAACGACGAAGCGGCGACGCCTCCAATGAGCACGTACTCGGCGTTCGGCTCACATCGGCCGAGCGGCGCTCGCCACTGTGAGCGGCCGATCCGGCGTGCGAACACCCCACACCGACCATGTGCTGGGGACGGATGGTCAGGCCTCGGGCTTGTTCAGGCGCCTCGTCAACTCGCTGTTCAGCTTCCGGACCGCGGCGAGCTCCTCGTCACGCTCGGCCAGCTGAATCTGAAGGTGGCGCTGCTCTTCATGGAGAGCTCGGAGGCGCTGCTCGGCGATGGGGTCGAGGTCCTGTCCAAGACGTAGGGTTTCCGTGAGATTGGATTCGACCTGAGCGCCATCCAACTCGCCAAGGCGTCGCTCAAGTGCGGCTATCTGACGACGGAGCCGCCGGATCGTGCCTTTGGCGTTGGCCAGTTCTGCCTGAAGTGATTCCGCGGTGGGTCGGGCTTCGTGGACCGCCATAGCGGCACGTGTGGCAGAACCGCTCGTCATCTGGCTCCGTAGGTACGTCACCGGGCCTCCGCCGAAGACTTCGTCGCAGATCTGACAGGGCTCGGACTCGTGCCGGTAGAGGAACGGCTCGGTCACCCCGGCCATGCGTGTGATCGCCGCGGCAGAGAGGACCACGCCATTGTCCCGGCAAGAGTTGATCGCAACCCGCAGGGCAAGGTGTTTTGCCTTGCTGACGCTTTGGCGCTGTGCCCGAATCGGCGCGCTCCTGGATCGCCCAGAATCGTTCATCTGGCAAAACCTGTGGCACCCGGAGCCCGCCTGTCAGTGCCCGGGAAGAGATCGGGGGCGTCACTGCGGATCTTCCGGCCCAGCTTGACGGGCACGGCTTCGCCCAGCTGCGCTCGACCGGTTCGGAGGACGCTCACACACCGTTCGATCTCCCGACGTTCGTCCTGGGTCAGAGCATCCATCTCGCTCTGGCATCGCCGTATGAGGTGGCGAACACGTTCGACCTCCTCGGGTGCCGGCATGGCAGAGTGCCGGGCCCAGGGCTCAATGACGTCGTCGCCGGCGGCCAACAGCCGTTCTCGGGCGAGCAGAAGTTCGTCCAGGTAGTTCTGGAGCTCTGGAATGTAGGAGGGGTCCGTCCGAAAGTGGGCGCATCCCAGGCAGCGCATGCGGTATGGGCAGCTGTGGCCGCCAGCCTTGACGTTGCTTGGCTCGACGCAGATTCCGAACGGGACGGTCACTGACCCAACGGCGGTTCGGTGACGGTCCTCGGCTGCGAGCACCTGCAAGCCTCCGGTGACCAGTGACCCGTTGTTGGACATCTGCACGCGGCTGAGCCTGACCACGGCGTCGTGGCGGCGGCGGGCGGTCATCCGGTAGTACACCTGTGTAGTGTCCGGCTTTGAGTGCCCGAGCAGGTCCTGGAGGACCTCCAAGACGGTTCCGCTGTCGGCGTGGTCCTGGGCCCAGGTGTGTCGGAAGGCGTAGAGGTAGATCTTCCGGGCCGGGAACGAGGTTTGACTGTCAGAACAAGCCCTTCCGTCCTCGTCAACGTCCGGTGCCCGGAGATCGCCAAGTTCGGAGCACCAGTTCTTCACGGCTGCCTGGATTTGGAAGACGGCGAGACGCCGGCGTCCGTCGGGGTTGCGGAAGGGAGCCGGAAACAACGGGAGCTGAGCGACGGGCGTGTTCGGGAACTGCTCCCGAACCCGGGCTCTTTGCGCCTCGATCACAGAGGCCTCGGTGTTTCCTATCGGTAGGCGGTATCCGACGAGGCCGACTTTCGGCATGTCGTGCACCAGCACGGGGTGCCTCCACTCAACGCTGTCATCCCCGGTGTAGACGTTGAAGTCCAGACACCCTTCCAACGGCAGTGCACAAAGCTCTCCTGGGCGCCGCCCGGTTCCTAGCGCCAGCTGCACCCAGGCAGCCGCCCATGGGCCTGCAACAGCCTCCAGAAGGGATAAGGCCTTGGCCGACAGCAACTGGCGGACAACGGCCCGTGGCAGTGCCCGGCTGGGTTCATCGGGCCCACTGCGGCGGCCCTTTGGAACGTCGAAACGACCGACGGCGAAATCTCCGGGCAGGTTGGCCATTTCGCCAAGGCCCCACTCGCGGGCGTCTCCGAGCAGGCGGCCGAGATATCGCACAGCTCGCTGCTGGCCTTGATAGCTCAGCAGACCGGCTTCCCGAAGTTGTCCGAGGCGCACCAGGTGGGTCTCCATGTCGCTGCGGCCGAGAGCCGAGGGTCGATTGCCCCCATCGCTTCGTTGGAGCAGGCTCGCAGACAGGAGAGCAGCGGCGAGAACGACGTCGTGGGGGTACTTGCCTCAAAGCTGTCGTAGGAGCGCCCGGTGCACCCACTCCTTGGTGATGGCCAGCAGCCAGTCCTGATGGACGCCCGTGGCACCCTGCCGACTCCTGTCGGGACGACCCCTGAAGGTCACCCAACGAAGGGCTACGTCGGAGCCGTAAAGACGAAGGTCCCATCGGTCGAGCGGCCACTGTTCGGCCAGCGCCGAGGGCTGGTCGACTGCGGTAACGAGCGCCAGGTTGGCAGTCAACGAGCCCCGTTCCCGAGGCGGTCCGCAAGACGCTCCACGGCCGCACGTCTCTGGGCGTCGCTGATGTGGATGTAGGGCTGTGCGGAGGCGATGTTGCTCCACCCGAGGAGCGCCTGCAGTTCGTCTCGAGTGGCCCCGGCGGAAAGATGTTCCGACGCTGCGAAGTGGCGGAGCATGTGAGGCACGATGGGACGATCGCACGCCCGGCTCGACAAGCGCTCAAACAGCTTGTTCACGTTACGGGCCGTTATCGCTTCGCCTCTCGTCGGGCCGGCAAGAGCCACGATGAGCATGTCGTTCGATGCGGACTCGGCGACACCATCGCGTTCGACCATGAAAGCGTCGTAGAACCCGAGCATGATCGGAGGCACTTGGACGCAGAAGTCGAATCGCGCCTTCGACCATGCCCCGTTTGGGTTTCGGCGGCGCACTACGTGAAGGTGCTCACCTGCAGTACGGCATCGCTCACCGGGCCGGGCAGGGTCTTCGAGCCCGTAGCTCCAGACATCGGGCACGAGGTGGACATCCGAGTGACGTAGACCCAAGGCCTGGCCGACGCGCAGGCCGAGAACGGCGAGCAGCAAGATTAGGAACCGGTCTCGGGCGGTGTTGGCACCTCGTAGGAGGGCGAGGACTTCACCACTTGTCGCATGGTCGGGCTCGGACGCCCTTCGGGGTTCTCGTCGCCTATGGCGGACCCGTGACCCGGGCAGTGACTGGTAACCCTCGCGGGCGGCGAGCTCGTAGAGGTGCCCTATGACCTCGACAGGGACCGTGCCGTCACCGGCGCCGAATCGGTACATCTCCCGCACGGCCATAAGGATGCGGTTGATCCGTCCGGCGGTCCGTGCCGAGCCGGCGCTCCGCCCGCTCTCGATGGGTGTTGTGGCCAGAAACGAAACGAACAGGTGCAGGTCCCTCGCAGCGTGCGTCAGGTCACGACCGGTCAGTTCCGCCCACGACAGGAACAACGCCACCGAGCTGGCGTACTCGGCGCTGGTCGTTTCGGCCTGCGCCCGGCCGAAGTACCGGGTCTCTAGCCAACGGGACGCCAAGGGATGCCGGTGGTAGTCGTCATCGACCACCACGTAGTAGGCGCCCAGGTGAGGAGTGCTGACGCGCAGACGTCTGAACGGGATGAGCTCGAAGCTACGGCACGTCGTTTAGTGGTTCGCGGATGGTGCTTACAGGATGCGTTACGCGGTGATCCATACAGTGTCTGTAAGCCCTCTACTGGTACCAAGAACAGCCTGTTGGGTAAATCCCCTGTCTGCGTGGCGAAGGTCGACCTGGCCAGCCGTCTCACCGGGCCCCGGCGGTGCTGTGTGCACCGGGTGCCCGGCGGCCTCGCCGGCCGCCCGGAGGGGGTAGGGGGCGGTGTCCGGCCGAGCGCGACGCCTAGGGCAAGGTGGCGTTCAGCCGCTTGAACAGGCACTCAAATCGTTCGAGCGTTGTCTCGCTCAGCTCCTGAAGCACTTCGTCCCGGTGTCGGAGCAGATGGTCGGCGGGGCGGCCGTGGTTGAACTCGCCTCGGGCCCGCTCGATGCGCTTCAGGATGCGGTCGGCGCCGACCAGCTCCCCAGCGGTCAGGGCGGTGCCTCCGAGCGCGCTGTTGTAGAGGCGCAGATACTCGTCGACCTCGAAGAGGTCCTCGATGTCCGCCTCGGCGGTAGCGGTGATCTCGGCGGGTGTGACGAAGCGGTCCGCGGGTAGCCGTCCCTTGCGCACCAGGTCGGCGATCGCCTGGTTCTCTCGCCCAGCGTCCACGAGGACCGTCACGTCCAAGTGGTGGCCGAGAAGCGCCAGGAAGCTCGGAACCTTGGTGACGCTGCCGACCGGCAGGAGCGTCCAACGCGGGTCGAGCCCGCTGCGACCGAGGGTCTCGAGGTGGTCGCTGAGCACCTGTAGGTAGGTGAAGTCGCTGGTGCCTTCGAGCAGCAGGTTATGGGGAGCGATGAACAGGTTCTGTCCCAGGTCGTAGCCGAGGGCGGCCTGGAGTGGGAAGAGGGTGTCCCGGTCGGTGCTCATCACGTCAGCTGTGACCTTCGAGCCGACCTTCTTGCCCTTGTCCTCGACGAGCCGGGCCCGGTCGAGTCGGCCAGCTTCGACCATGAAAGGCGAGTGGGTGGAGTAGATCACCTGGTGGTCGGGTGAGAGGCGCTCCTCGATGAAGCGCAGGAAGTCGCGCTGCGCCCGGGCGTGGAGGGTGAGGGCCGGCTCGTCCAAGAGGATCACCATCCGCTGGTTGCGCCCCTCATACTCCGAGAACGACGCCAGGAAGGAGAAGAACCACCGGAACCCGTTCGAGCGAGTGTCGATGTTCGAGGTGTGACCGTGGCGACGGTCCTTGACCCGGACCTCGAGGTACCGGGCGACTGCGGTCTGGCCCTGCGGAGTGTTCTGGGTGTCCTTGTCCACGTCGATCAGGACCTCGAGGTCCTGCGACTGCGACCAGTACTCCGCCATCTCGTCGGTCAGCTTGTTGGAGACCGCCTCCAGCTCGGCCTTACGGCTCTCGTAGTCCTCGGCGATCACCGCCGCGTTGTCTGCCCCGGCGAGGCGGAGCAGGGCGAGCGCAGTCCGATCAGGGTGGCGTAGGTCCTGCTCAGGGGTGTTGAACACGGTGTGCAGGTCGGTCCGCCCGCCGATGAAGTGGTACTCGCTGAAGTAGAAGAACCGGGGCATCAGGTCGAGGAGCACGTTGCGGACGGTGGCGTGGAAGTCCTGGCCGGCCACTGCCTCAGCCGATGTGCGGATAGCGCCCGCCGTCGGAGCGATGGCTGGGTCGACCGCCGTGCCGTCCGCCGGTGGCTGCTCGAGCTTCTGCAGCGCCGCCTCGAGGGCCTTGAAGGTGGTCACGCTGGCGAATGCGGTGCTCAGCCGCTCGGGCACTCCGGTTCTGTCAACCACCCCCCTGACGGCCGCCTGCTCGTCCGGGCCGACGTCTTGACCCACGAGGTAGCCACCGTCATACTTTCGGCTGATTTCCACCGATGTGGCCCGGATTACGCCCGTCCCGAACTTCGCTTCGAGTGCCGACAGGTCGGATGGCTCGAGCTCGAAGGTGCACGTGACCGGACAGGTCCCTTCGACCTTGCCGGCCACCTTCCGGTCGTCGGTGTACAGCCACCGGGGGTAGTGCTGGAGGTTGTGGAATGACACGCCATCGGTGGGTCGTAGCAGGTGGAGCGCCTGGAGGAAGGCCGTTTTGCCCGACTCGTTCTTTCCGACGAGCGCCGTGATGTCGGGCTGGATCGGTACGAGCTCGGAGTCGTCGAAGTTGCGGAACTTCTGGACGTGGGCAGACAGCAGCTTCATGGATGCGACCTCCTCAGGGGTTGGGTGGATGGAACCGGCTTGCCGTGCAAGCGACGGTCCCGGGTGGGCGGCGGATCGCCATCCTCTGTAGCGCCCGGCCGGGTCGGCTGACCGGAGGCTCCGGAGATCAGGCAGGCGACGCGCATCCCGGAGATGATCGCGACGCCCTGTGACAACGACGGCGGTGCTAGCCCTCTATGGCCCTGACCTGAGCGCCTCCGGCCCCCCACCGCTCGGGTCCGGTGCGCGGGTGGAAGGACCACCCAGCCACCTGGGCTGGGTGGTCGCAGCCCAGTGGTTGCCCCGGTCCGCCTCGTCCGGGCTCTGCTGAGGCTGAGGGAGGGCTCGGGCCAGCACCGGGAGGTCGGTCCGGTTCTTCTGTCGTCGCAGTCCGCATCTCGTGTCATCTCGATCTCAGAGCGGGCGTCGTCCGGGTCCGAAGGCGGTGCCGTCGCCGGTCCGGGTTCTCGGACGACGCGCACCGGAGCGACCCCGGCGGCGGGCCGCCCCCTCAGCGCGGCCGTCACTTCGGGTTATCGCGGTCGGCACTCAGGAAGAGCCCGGCAACGGCCGAAAACTCTGAATCGATGGCGTGTCGCCGGGTGGCGGCCGCCGGAGCGGAGCAGACCTCTCGATGCCTCAGCAGCACCCCCGATCCCCCCGGCCCGTTGGGCGCGCCATGGCGGCCTCGGCCGGAGTGTTGGCCGCCCTCGTCGGCGCCGGCGTCGGCGCCCCCCCGCCGGCGCAGGCCCAGCCCATCCACGCCACCGCGGCCACGACCGCCCCGGGGGGTTCGAGCACGGCCGAGGCCTACACCGTGCTCACCCAGAGCGGTCAGCTGATCGGCTACGGAGGCGCCTTCTCCGGGTCGGTTCCGGCGCCGACGTCGCCGGTCGTGGCGGTGGCCTCCACCCCCGACGGTCACGGCGCCTACGCCGCCGAGGCCAATGGGGGCGTGGTGGCGTTGGGCGACGCCGTCTTCCGGGGTTCCATGGCCGGCGTCGCCCTGGCCAAGCCCATCGTCGGCATCGCCGTCGACCCCTCGACAGGTGGGTACTGGCTGGTGGCCTCCGACGGGGGCATCTTCTCCTTCGGCGGAGCCACCTTCTACGGCTCCACCGGCGGCCTGCCGCTGGTGAAGCCGATCGTCGGCATGTCGGCCATGCCCGACGGGCGGGGCTACCGCCTGGTGGCCTCCGACGGGGGCATCTTCACTTTCGGTGACGCCCCGTTCCTCGGTTCGACCGGGGGTGTGGCCCTCAACCGTCCGGTGGTGGGCATGGCCAGCACCCCCAGCGGTAACGGCTACTGGCTCGTGGCCTCCGACGGAGGGGTGTTCTCCTTCGGTGACGCCGGATTCTTCGGCTCGACGGGCAACGTGGTCCTGGCCCGACCCATAATCGCCATAGACGCCTCCCCCACCGGCCTGGGGTACTGGATGGTGGCTTCCGACGGGGGCATCTTCAACTTCGGTGACGCCCACTTCTACGGCTCGGCGGCCGGTCTTGGCCAGACCGTCGTCGGCATGGCCGAGGGCCTGCCCGGCAACTACGGGAACCCTCTGAGGGGGGTCACCGGGCTCACCCCGATGCGGGTCGACGAGGGGGTCGATTTCGGCGGTTCAGGGCCGATCTACGCCATCGGGGACGGCGTCGTGACCTCGACCACCGGGCCGTGGCCGGGTGGAGCGTTCATCACCTACCGCCTGACCGACGGGCCGGCCGCCGGAAAGTTGGTGTACGTGGCGGAGAACGTCACCCCGAGCGTCAGCATCGGCCAGACCGTGACGGCGAGCACCGTCGTGGGTATCCTCCACGACTCCTTCCCCTACATGGAGACCGGGTGGGCCGCCGACCAGTGGGGCGACACTGTGGCCGCCCAGTCGGGGCAGTGGACCCCCGCCGACGACGCGGCGTCACTTCCTAGCGCCTACGGCGTCAATTTCAACCAGCTGCTGACCTCGCTCGGTGCCCCGTCGGGGGTCCTGGTGCAGCCGACGGTGGTCGGTACCGTTTCCGCCGGCTGGCCGGCCTGGTAGCGGCGGGCCTGGCCGGAGGTTTCACGACCGGCGGGCAGGATCGAGCGCGGGGGTAGGCCAGCGCCTCTCACGAAGGCCAGCGCCACTCACGAAGGCCAGCGCCTCTCACGACAACAGGCTCACCAGGGAGGCCACGACTTGCGGCCCGCGACCCGACCCGAGGCCCTCGGCCACCGCCACCAATTCGGCGGCCGAGCCCACCTCCCCGGCCAGCAGGCCCAGGTATTCCTCCGGGGTCCACTCGAGCAGCGCGGCGGTCTGGAACAGGGCGCCCCGGCGGGTACGGCGCTGCGACACCCCGACGATCTTGCGGGCCCCGACGGTGACCTCCCCCGGCCCCAGGCCGGCGAAGCACACGACCTTCGACCACTCCGAGCTGCGCATCGGACCCCGCCACACCTCACCTCCGCCGATGGCCCTCGACCACAACTCCCCCACCCACCAGGTGGCCCGTCCCACGTCCTCATCCCACAGGGGGTCGCCGGCGGGGATCACGAAGTCGACCCAGAGGACCCGTCCCGGACCGACGATGACGGCGCTCCCCCCCGACTGGCGGCGGGCCACCTCCAGGCCGGCGGCGGCCACCGCCCGGAGGTCGAAGGGGTGCTCCGACTGGTGGCTACCGAGGATCAGCGCCGGGCGGTCGGCGATCTGGACGTTGACGCGGCGAACCACCGCCGCCTCGTCCAAGGCGCGGGCCGCGGCGAGATGCAGCTGATCGGCCGGCCCGCGCCGCTCCGTCACCTCCCACGCAAGCGCCCCGACGGGGTCCCGGTCCGCGCTCAAGCCGACAGGGTGGACTGCCCGAGGTAGGCCTCCCACTCGGACCGGATGCGTCCGCTGGACACCAGTATGAAGGTGCGTTGGCGCGGCACGCTGGGCGGCCGCCGTAGCTTCATGCCGCTGTCCTCGAGCATGTGGTCCCGTTTGCGGGCGTTGCAGGGACGGCAGGACGCCACAACATTGTCCCAGGCGTGGGCCCCGCCGCGGCTGCGGGGGATCACATGATCGATGTTCTCGGCGGCCGCCCCGCAGTACTGGCAGCGGTGACCGTCCCTGGCGAACACGGCCCGGCGGTTGAGAGCAACCCGAGCCTGGTAGGGGACCTTCACGTAGTGACGCAGACGCACGACCGACGGCTCGGCCAGGGCCACCCGTTCCGACCGGAAGACCCCTTCGGTGCGGTGCAGCAGCTCCGCCTTATCATCGAGGAGGAGCATGAGAGCCCTTCGGGACGACACCACGCACAGTGGCTCGTAGGTGGCGTTGAGCACAAGAGACTGTGTCACCGCCACCCCGCCCTACCGGCCCGCTCGTACCGATATCAATGGCACGGACCAAAGATTAGCTCGCCCGGCTCCGCATGGCGCGACACCATTCCAGGTAACGGACCAGCTCCTCGCGCTCGGGGTGGCCTTCCGGCCCGTACATGGTCTCGGCCCGGAACGCCAGGTAGTCGGCGGGGGGTAGGGGCAGCGGCGGCCAGCGCCTCCACCAGTGCCGGGGAACGAACGACACGGCCACGGGCCAGAGGTCCGGACGGCGCACCAGCACCCCCAACAGCATCCCGCCGACCCGGGCCGAAGGTCGGTGCACCGGTCCGCTACTCACGCCGACATCCCCACCGCGGCGGCCCCGAGGATGGGCCCGTCGGGACCGAGCCGACTGGGCTCTATACGGCAACCGGCGGAAAAAGCGAGCCGCGCCGTGGCCGAGAGCTCCTTCTGGGCAGCCACGAAGAACGGCTCACCGAAGCCCAGGGCCACCGAGCCGGAAACCGTCGTGAGATCGAAGTCGACGAGGTTGGCCACCGATCCCACGGCCCGGCCCACCAGCCGCCCGGTGCGCTCCACCACTTCGGGCGGGGCCTGGGCGGCGGGGCGGCCGGTGATGGCGGCGATGGCCGTGCCCGACGCCTCGGCTTCGAGGCATCCGGCTCCGCCGCAGGCGCAGCGCCGACCGCCGGGGAGGACCACGACGTGACCGACGTGACCGGCGTTGGCGGTGCGCCCGTCGAGCAGGCGCCCGTCGACGACCAGTCCTCCGCCGACGCCGGTGGAGACCACCATCGACATGTAGTTGGCGACCCCGCTGGCGCCGCCCCACCGGCCCTCGGCCAGGGCCAGGGCCTTGGCGTCGTTATCCACCTTCACGGCCAGCCCGGTGAGCTGGCTCAGGCGCGCCCGCAGCGGGAACCGGCGCCAGGCCCGGATGTTGAGCGGCGAGACCGTCTCGTTCCCCCCTTCGGTCGGCCCGCCGCAGCCCACCCCGACAGCCTCCACCGGACCCCGGCCGAGGCCGGTGTCGACCAGGGCCGAAACCACGGACCACACCGCTTCGGCCTGGTCATGGGACGGCTCGGTCGTGGCCGGAGTCGGACGCTGCTCGGACCACTCCACGGTGCCGTCGTCGCCGACGACCGCCACGCGGATCTTGGTGCCGCCGATGTCCACGGCCAGCACGCCGCGCCGGCTGACGGCGCCTGAGGATTGCATCGGGGGGCAGGCTACGCTACCGGGCGCAGGCCGATGGAAGGACACCGATGGCGCGACAACCGGCACAGGCGTCGAGCCCGGGCACCTTCTCCGCCATCTTCGAGGAGATAGTGTCCAACGTCTCGGAGGTCCTCCACGGCAAGGAGGAGCCCATCCGCCTGGCCCTGGTGTGCCTGCTCACCGAAGGGCATCTCCTGCTCGAGGACGTCCCCGGTGTGGGCAAGACGACCCTCGCCAAGGCCTTGGCCCGCTCGTTCGACCTCGAGTGCCGGCGCATCCAGTTCACCCCCGATCTGCTGCCCTCCGACGTCACCGGGGTCAGCGTCTACGACCGGGCGGCGGGCACCTTCTCGTTCCGGCCGGGTCCGGTCTTCGCCAACGTGGTCATCGGCGACGAGATCAACCGGGCGTCACCGAAGACCCAGTCGGCGCTGCTCGAGGCCATGCAGGAGCGCCAGGTTACGGTCGACTCGACGACCCACATGCTGCCCGCACCGTTCCTCGTCATCGGCACCCAGAACCCCGTCGAGCACGAAGGCACCTACCCGCTGCCCGAGAGCCAGCTGGACCGCTTCTTGCTGCGCATCCGTATGGGTTACCCGGCTCGCGCCGCCGAGATCACCATGCTCGAGGCTTCCTCGGCGCCGTCGGGCGAAAGGGTCGAAGCGCTCCCCGTGGTGGCCGACACGACCACCGTCCCGGCCATGGTGGAAGCGGCCCGCCGGGTCCATGTGGCCGCCGCGGTACGCGGCTACGTGGTCGACCTGGCGGCCGCCACCCGCCAGCACCCGGCCCTGGCTCTCGGCATGTCGCCTCGCGCCACCCTCGCCCTGCAGGCGGCGGCCAGGACCCTCGCCGCCTCCGAGGGCCGCGACTACGTGATACCCGACGACGTCAAGCACCTCCTCGGTCCCGTGGTGGAGCACCGTCTGGTCCTCTCCCCCGACGCCACCATCTCCGGAGCGGGAGTGCGCGAGGTCCTCGACGAGGTCGTCCGGCAGGTGGCGGTGCCGTCGGGTCGCTCCGGGGCGCCGTGACCGTGCGGTCGGTGACGTTGACGTCACGGGGCCGGGTCGTGCTCGTGGCCAGCGCGGTGATGGCCACCGCGGCGTGGATGTTCGGGGTGCAGGAGCTCTACTCCCTGGCCTTGGCCATGGTCGTGGTCACGGTCGCCACGCTGGTCTGGGTGGCGACCCGCCGCTGGCAGATCGACGTCACCCGGGTGGTCCACCCGGGGCGGGTTGCGGCCGGTCAGGAGGCCCGGGTGGAGCTGGCCATCCGCAACGCCTCGACGCGGTCCAGTCCCCCCGTCGAGGCCCGGGACCCCTTCGACGGCGGCCGCCGACGGGCCCGTTTCGATGTCGCCCCGTTGGGGCCGGGCGAAACCCGCGGGGGTTCGTACCGCCTGCCCTCGGCGCGGCGCGGCCTGTACCGGCTGGGGCCCCTGGAGGTCCGTCTCACCGATCCCCTCGGCCTGGCGTCGAGGACCAAGACGACGGCCTCGGTGACCTCGCTCACCGTCCACCCGGCCTACGAACTGCTGCCGATGGCCACCCGCTCGTCGCGTCCCGAGGACGATCTGCGGGTGTCGCGCCCCACGTCGGGCTCGGGGGGCAGTGAGTTCCACACGCTGCGTGAGTACGTCGCCGGCGACGACCTGCGCCACGTCCACTGGCCGACGACGGCCCGCCTCGACGACCTGGTGATCCGCCAACCCGAGCACTTCCGCCAGGGCCGAATGACGGTGATCGCCGACCTGCGGGCCTCGGTCCACGACGACGACTCGCTGGAGCGGGTCCTCTCGGCGGTCGCCTCGTTGGCGCTGTCGGCCCTGGCCGCCGGCCGCCAGGCCCGGGTCGTGACCACCGGCGGTTACGACTCGGGGATGGGCCGGGGACGACGTCACGGCCCGGCCATCCTCGACGCTCTCGCCGCGGCCGCGGCCCACCAGCCCGCCACCGCGCCGCTGTTCGCCAAGCTGGGGCGCACGGGACCGGCCGTCTTCGTGACCACCGACGACTGCCCTGAATCGGATCTCCAGCGCGCTCTCGTGTCGACCGGCGGGGCGGAGAGCACCGTCGTGGTGTTCGAACGCCGTCGGCCGGGGGCCGACCGACTGGCCGCCCCGGGGCGACTGACCGTGAGAGTCGGCTCGGAGCAGCCGTTCGGGCGGGCCTGGTCCCACCGCCTCGCCGGGTCGTCTCTGTCGTGACCGCCGTAACCGCACCCGAGCGCCCCGGCATCGGCCGGGCGGCGCCGCCCCCCTCCGGTTGGGCCCTCCCCCGGCGCGACCGGCGGCCTGCGGGGCCTACGTCCCCCGGGTCGGCCCGACCGGCCGCCACCGCGGCCCTGTCCGTGGTGACCGTGGCCTCGGCCTGCGCCCTGTTCCGGGTGTTCTCCTCCGAGAGGTGGGTGGGGCCGGTGGGGATCACGGTGGTGGTCGTCCACGCCGTGTGCTGGGGCCTCCGCAGGGTGCGGGCCGGCCACCTGGCCGCGGCGATGGCGGTGGCCGCCACGACGGCCCTGCTCGTCACCTGGACCCTCTTCGGGGGCTACACCACCCTCGGTGTGCCGACCGGCCGGGTGTGGCACCAGGTCACGGTCGCCTTCGGCCAGATCTCCGGGCAGTTCGCCTCGACCCAGCCGCCGGTCCCGCCGACCCGGGCCCTGGAGCTGCTGGCCGTGCTGGGGGCGGCCGGCGCCGCGGCCCTGGCCGACTGGTCGGCGTTCCGCTGGAGGTCACCGCTGCTGGCGGTCACACCCGGGGTGGCGGTGTTCGTGTTCAGCGCGGCGGCCGGCGTCGGGCCGGGCCGGGCGTTGACCATCGGCGTCGAGGTGGCCGCCATCTGCGGGTTCCTGGTGGTGGAACGGGCCACCGCCGAGGGCCGGGTGTGGTTCGCCGGGGTGAAGGCCCGCGTCGGCGCCTGGACGGCGGGTTTCGGAGCCGTCGCCGTGGCCACCTCCGTGGTGGCCGCCACCGCCCTCAGCCCGGCCCTCGCCCCCCGCGACGGGGTGGCCGTCCTCGGCTGGCGCAACGGCTTCGGCCAGGGGGGAGGCACCCGCATAGTGCAGAACCCGCTGGTCGACCTGCGGACCCGGCTCATCCAGTACGCCAACGTGCCGGTGTTCGTGGTGTCGAGCACCGCGCCGTCCTACTGGCGCCTCACCGCTCTCGATCAGTTCGACGGCGTCCTGTGGCAGGCCCAGGGCTCCTACGGAGGCTTCGGCGCCCGCCTACCGGGAAGTCCCCCCGCCGGAGCGGCGGTCCGCACCGTGCGGGCCACCTTCGAGGTCCAGCAGCTCGACTCGGACTGGCTACCCGCCCAGTTCGACCCGATTGCGGTGCAGGGCCTCAAAGGCGTCACCTACGACCAGAACACCGAGAGCCTGCTGACCGCCACCGCCACCAGCCCCCACCTGCAGTATTCGGTCACCTCCTACGAGCGCCTCGACACCTTGAGCGCGGCGGCCCTCAACTCGGCTCCCCCGCTGACGCACGACTCGACGGTGACCACCAACCTGGAGCTGCCGTCGGCCATCGACCCCCGCATCGCGGCATTGGCCGAGACGCTCACCGCCAACGCCGCCACCGAGTACCAGAAGGCCCTGGCCATCCAGAACTACCTGCTCGGCCCGTCTTTCACCTACAGCCTCGACCCGCCCTCGGACGGCACCGGCGTCCAGGCCGTCGCCAACTTCCTGTTCGAGACCCGCACCGGCTACTGCCAGCAGTTCGCCGGGGCCTTCGCCGTGCTGGCCCGGGCCGCCGGCCTGCCGACCCGCCTGGCGGTGGGTTTCACCCAGGGGACCCCGGCGGGGGGCGGCAGCTTCCAGATCTACGACCGAGACGCCCACACCTGGCCCGAGGTGTACTTCGGGGCCCAGTACGGCTGGGTGCCTTTCGAGCCGACCAAGGGCTTCACCATCCCCGGCACGACCGGGTACAACAAGGCGCCGAGCGGGTCGCCCACGGGCTCGTCGAGCCCGACCACGACGGTGCCGGTCAGCCCGGCGCCCACCACGCCGAGCAACGCCGCTCGGACCCACACCTCCCTCGGACCCAAGTCCCTACCGACGTCGTCGCCGAGCGTGGCCGTGACCCACCGCGCCGCGAACCTGAGCGGGTGGCTGCTCGTGGTCCCCGCCGCCGTGGTCGTCTGGTTGGCCGCCAACGGTGCCCTGCCCCGGCTCCTGCGCCGCCGGCGGCGCCGGGTCGCGGCCCGGGCCGGGGCCGCCTCGGAGGTGCTGAACTCCTGGCAGGAGGTCACCTCCGAGCTGGGCTGGTTCGGCCTCGAGCGGCGCCGGGACGAGACCCACGACGAGTTCGCCCGGCGGGTCGAGGGGGCGCTTTTGCGCTACGGCTCCCCCCGGAACTGGCAGCACGGAGGCATGGGGGCCCTGGCCGCCATGACCCGCCGGGCGGCGTTCGCCGCCGACGTCCCCGCCGATCTCGGCGCTCAGGCCCGGTCAGCGGCCGCGGAGGTGGCCTCGTACCTGGCCGACCTGTCGGGGCCGGCTCAGCGTCTGTCGCGTTGGTGGCGGCCCAGCCCGGAGACGCGCCGGCGCATCGCCGACGGGCTGCACCCGCTGGGTCGGGGCCGCCCGGTGGGTCCGACCGCCGGCTGAAAGCGGCTCAGGTGTCGTCGCGGCCCATGCGCCGGCGCAGCCGGCGGGCCAGGTCCTCGATCGCCTCGTTGAGGTTGCGGTTGCGGTTGGCCATGGTGCGGGTCACCTGCTCGAGCCCGAGACGGCTGATCTTGTGGAGGTTCTGGATGAGCACCACGGCGCTGGCCAGCATCATGAGGAACCCGACGATGCCGATCAGCCAGCTCGACGCGAACCCGGCGACGAGCACCACCAGGCCGGCTACGAGGCCCAGAGCCGCCCACTTGCAGTTGCGGGCCAGGTAGCGCTGGAGGGTGGTGGAGCTGATGCGGCGGGCCGATTCGGGATCGGTCGCATGGAACTGCCGCTCGATCTCCGCCAGGATTCTTTCTTCCTCTTCGTTTAGCGGCACTTCCCGACCCTCCGAGGCAATCATCGCGCCCGAAGGCAAAGTACATCAACGCGCCTGGTTAACGGCCGCCCCCCGCCGAAGGTTCCCCTCCGGGCCGGGGGTCGGCGGTCGGCTCGGACGGCCCCCAGCGGTCGTCGTCGCGACGGCCGACCCGCCGACCCGACCGCTCGAGCAGGGCGGCGGGCCCGACCGCAGCCGGACCGAAACGCTCCCGCACGGCGTCCACCGCGGCCCGGGCC
>JAGWSF010000004.1 GCA_028876385.1 Acidobacteriota bacterium
ATCGAGGTCGATGAAGGCTTGGGGGTGGTCGGGCCGGGACGAGCCGATCCGCCTCCCGGAGGGCTCTTCGGCTGCACCGGCGACGGCGACGGCGACGGCGACGGCGACGGTGTCGGCGGGGAGGCGGTCGGGGGCGTAGTGGGGGACGTGGTCGGTGAGCTTGGCCCCGTCGGTCCGGTGGGTGGCGCGGTGGTGGTCGGCGCCGCGCTGCTAGGTGGGCTGAACGGAGCCGAGGGAACCGATGTCGTGGTGGGCGCGGTGGCGGACGTAGTAGGCGTCGTTGAGGTCGTCGAGGAGGTCGTCGGCGTCGTGGTGGTGGTGGTGGTCGTCGGGCCGGGCGCGGGGGCCACGGTCAGCGTGAACGTTTCGATGGCGTCCGACGGGACGCCGTTGGTGGCGTCGAGGCTCATCGGCCAGCTTCCCGCCGAGCCCGTCGCCGGTGTCCCGGCGATCGTGGCCGTTCCGTCGCCGTTATCAGTGAAGGTCACCCCGGGGGGAAGGGCGCCCGTCTCGGTGTTGAAGGCCTGCCCGCTTCCGGTCGTCGTGACGGTGAAAGACCCGGGGGAGCCGACGGTGAAGGTGGCCGACGAAGGGCTGGTGAAGCTGGGAGGGAAATCGGGGGTGATGACGGCCTGGGCCGCCGAGGCGAACAGCGCGGTCGTGACCGTCGGGGAGATTCCGGTCGACTCGACATAGCTCGAGCCGGCTCCGCCCCCGCCTCCACCGCCGCTGGTCCCCGAGCAGACTCCGGCTCCCCCTCCGGCCCCTCCGATCCATCCGGCGCCGCCGCCGCCGCCGTCGGCGGCACCGGTGGCGCTGCCACCGACCCCGCCGACGCCGGGGGCGCCAAGGCTCCCGGTGGCTCCGCTCGCCGAGGAGCAGGAGGAGCTGGCCGGTCCCACCGCCACTGCTGCAGAGCCGAGACCGGCATTGCCGCCCGGACCACCCGATCCGGTATCAGTTCCTGCCCCTCCTGCACCCGGGCCGGTGACGGACCCGGTGCCGGCGTTACCCCCGAACGAACCACCGCCGTTGGCGCCCGCGCCGCCTCCACCGCCGGCCACCACCAGGCGCGGGTCGGTGGCCGGATTGGCGCTGTAGGTGCAGCTCGGCGAGGATACCGAGCAGGTCTGCAACGTCGTAGCCGAACCGCCCGCGTCACCATTGACCGACGATCCTCCACCCGTGGAAGTCCCGACCTCGATGTAAAGCTGCGTACCGGCAGCAATCGGGAGCATGGTCACGACCTCGGCGGTACTGCCCCCAGAAGGCACGGGCGGCCCGACGGGGGGCGTCGGGGAGCTGGTGCTCTGGCCGGGCGAGCCTGTCAGGTCGACCGTGATCGCAGTGGCGCCTGCGGGCACGGTGTAGGCGGTCTCGCCAACGGCGGTGATGGTGGTCGGGCCCGGCAGTGCGAAGGCTTTCCAGCTTGGGACCGTGGTGGCGAGCACGGCCGCCGCGGGGACGAAGACAGCCCCGATCAGCAGCCCTCGGGTGAGGCGTCCAGGCCTGAGAAGTTTCATGAGTCGGGTGCCTTGTAGGGGGTGGAAGGAGCAGACGGAAGGGCGTATGCGAACCCCCGAGAGCCACTATTTGAGTCAGCGTCGGTACCCCCGAGGCCGGGCTTGACCCGGGGCGCGGCCGGCAATTCGGTCAATCCCCCGCGCGAGAGTCCCTCTAGGAAACCGGCAGTTGGGCGAGCGCTCCGAGCACCTGCCGATCACGCGGCCCTCCCCATCCTTGGCGAGGAGATCTGCTGCTACCCGGAGAAGGGCAGCCTCGACGTGGTCCCGGCGTGAACCACCGTCAAACTCAATGGTCGCCCGCGCCAACCTGGACGTGGACGGAGGCATGTAGGGATTCCCATATGCCCGCCGGCGAGGGTCGCCGGCGTGGTGGTCATCATGGATGGACGTCGGCGGGCCGTGGCGAGACCATCGCTTCAGCCGGCTGGAGGTACGGCTGTGGCGGCCTGTTGGGTCTCGACGGCGCGCTCGACGAAGGTGATCACCTCGGGTGCCAGGCGGTAGAGCTTGCGCCGGTCGTACCAGGTAGTGATGGCCACGCCGACGGCCAGCCATACACCCAGTTCGGCGATGATCACGATGACCGAATGGCTGAGCCCGGCGCCGGCCTGGGCGTCGAAGTAGAGGATGCTCCGGCATCCGGTGACGATGAGGCGCAGTGGCTCGATCTGGCCGACTGCCCGGAAGAAGCCGGGGAGGGCCTGTATGGGCACGGTGCCGCCGGAGGAGGCCAGCGCCAGGTAGATGAAGAAGATCATGGCGACCAGCTGGCCGAGCGATCCGAGGGCGGCGTAGAGGGCGAGTGTGCCGACCGCGACGGTGAGCGCGGCGAGCGAGACGAACAGCCACAGGATGGCCACGTGCGGTGCGTCCATGCGGAGGATGCCGACTCCCACGCCCAGCAGTAGCCCGGTCAGGATCGGGGAGATGACTGCCGCCATGGCCCACTTGATCAAGAGGGTCTCCCGCCGGTCGATGGCCAGCGGCTTGCGCTGCCGGTACTTCGGGCCGACCTCGGTGGCCCCGTAGCCGAGCGCCGCGTCCACCGAGGAGTTGATGACGGTCGCGCCGAGGAAGCCGCACATGATCGACAGCAGGGCGATGTAGAAGGCACTCAGACCGAGGGCGGTGTGGCCGGGGAGAGGGCGGTAGGAGGTCATCGTCAGGCTGATGGGGTTGGCGAGCAGGACGGCGTTGGCGGCATCGGCCCGGGCGGCGGGTGTGGCTGACGCCGACAGCTGTTTGCCGACCGCGGTGGAGGCGGCGCTCACAGCGGGCGTGAGGACGGCGTCGGCCAGGCTCACGCCGATCGAACCGGCGCGGGCGTTGGCCAGCAGCTGCAGGGCCGGGAGGGGGGCGGCCGGGCCGGGCTGCGCCGCGGTGAGCTGGACCAGCGACGAGCTGAAGGTCGAGGGGACTACGAGCGTGGCGAAGACGGCGCCCCTGTCCATCTCCTGCTCGGCGCCGGCCATGGACACGACCCGCAGGTGCAGGCGTGAGGTCACGGCCTGTGTGTGGGTCAGCTGGTTGACGAGGCTCTGGCCGATGTTGACCGTCCCCGACGGTGTGGTGGCGCCGCGGTCCTGGTCCACGATCAGGACCGGAAGGCCGCTCAGGTGGCCGGCCGGGTTGACCACCGAGCCGATGTAGGTGAAGGACATGAGGACTATCAGCACGCCGGTTATGGCGAGCGGGAGTATCCAGATCGGCGGGAGCCGCAGGATGTCGCCGGCCGATATCCGTGACCTTCGACCGTCGTCGGTTGTCATGTTCGGTTTGCCTCTTCTCTGTTTGGCGCAGGTTCAGGAGCGAGCGGCCAGGCGGGCGGATACCCCGGGCAGGGGACCGTCCCCCCGGCGTGGGACAGGATCCACTGGATGTTCGGGTAGCGCTCCAGGGAGCCGGTGTGCGCCAGGTTGAATGCCGCGCGAGTGGTGTCGAAGGTGAACTCGGCGGCGAAGACCGGGATGTCGATCTGGATGGACGCGGTGACTTCCGGTATCGCCGGGTGGACGAAGACCACCGCTGAGCGTCGGTCCAGCTCAGCCAGAAGAGGGTCGAAGCGGGGGTCGCCCAGAAAGGTGGCGTCGTGGTTGGATGACAGCAGGACGATCCCGTCGGCCCCGAGGACGTCGAGGGCGTAGGCGGTTTCGGTCAGGGAGCCGTCGAGGTCGGGCATGGGCAGGCAGGCGAACATCCCGAATCGTCCCGGATGCTCGCCGATGAGGGCGGCGGACGCCTCATTGCACTGCCGGGCGAGCCGGCGGCCCTCGGCGTCGTCGCCGAAGTGGACGCCCGGTGCCGACACCGAGGTGACGGCGACTTCGATGCCGTGGCGGTACATGGTGGAGAGCGACATGGCGGCGGTCCAGTCGGGAAGGTCACGGCCGGCCACCTCGCGAACGCCGAGGCGGTGCAGGGTCTGGCGGTAGATGTCGGGGATCACGTGGTGGTGAACGTCGATGCGCTGCGGTGATTGCTCCATGTGGCCGTCCTATCGTCGGTCGGAGGCCGGTGATTCGGGCAGTTCCGCCGCTGGAAGTTCTCTGAACGTCCCGAACTCGTCGCGCCACAGCGCCTTGTTGAGCAGGTGGATCAGTTGCTCCAGCTCGTGATTCTGCAGCGGGGACCAGTGGCGACGATGGAGTTCCTTGATACGAGCGGTGAGATCTTCGAAGGCCTTCCGTCCCTGGGGGGTCGGGGTGACCAGGGAGACGCGGCGGTCCTCTGGGGATGGCTGCCGGGTCACCAGGCCGAGGGTGTGGAGCTGGTCGACCAGGCGGGAGACGTCCGATCTCCGGTGCAGCAGCCCGTCGGCCAGTTGTCTCATGGGCACGCCGGCGGGATCGTCGGACCGGCACAGCACCCAGAGGATCGAGTAGCGCCCGTGGCTCAGCTCCTCGATCCTGCAGGCCCGTTCGCTGTCAGCGTCGAAGCGGTTGGCGGTGACGAAAGTGGCGATGAAGGCTTCGCGACCCAACCGCTCGCGGGGGTCCTCTCTGTCAGCGCGGCGTCTGCTCAACGGGGTCTTCTCCGGCTTGCGCTCACCTGTTCAGTCCATCACGCCGGTCGCGGCTCTGGAGAGGATACGGGTCAGCGCGACCGCTAGCTCCTGTTCGGGGTCGGCGACGGCCCCGTCGGACCGCCAGGCGACGAATCAGTCGGGAAGGACCAGGATCGCTCCAGCAGGGCCGATGTCTCGAGAGCCCGAGGTCGGCTTCGAACCGACGACCTGACGCTTACAAGTTCCCGGCACCCCGTCCGCACGAGTCCATGCATGTCCTCTCAACCCGGCTGATCTGGACTTTCGCGGTCAGTCGGACACCTGCGGACCGAGAGGAACTGCTACCAAGACTGCTACCAGGCACCTGAGGCTCAGGAGCAGTTGTCGACGAGCGGCGCCGGCGCCGAGGGCTCCAACCGTTCCGGTGTGCCGCGGTCGGTCTGGCATTGACTATTGCGTCGGGCGGCCGAGTCGTAGCCACTCAGCGAGGAGGGGGTCCACTACTCGGTAGCCGGTGCGGGTGTTGGGGTCGAGGGTGATCTCGCTCGCAGCGACCAGAGACTGCGCAGCGCGTTGGCGGGATCCGCCTCGCGAGGACCCGCTTGCCGTGGAGTACAAGCCGGCACGGTTTTCGGCCACGGCAGTGAGGACTTGACGTTCCGCTCCCGAGAGGTGTGTCCAGATGGTCTTCGCCTCCTCTCTCGTGGCGGCCAGTGCGACGGCCAGCGCCGATACCCAGGCTTCCTCGTCTGCGGCAGAGCCGGACGGGGTTACAGTCCAGAGTTCGTGCGCCAACAGCATGGCCCGTTGAGGATGGCCTGCGGCGGTGTCGAGCAGAGGACCCAGGCCAACTCCGACATCCTTGCCCGTAGCCGTGAATCGCCCTGCTATGAACTCACCGAGATCAAGCGCCGAAAGCGGGGGCAATGCGACCGGGCGGGCCTGGGCGTAGAAGGCGCGTCGCTTGTCGGCGAAGAGCTCCTCCATCATCCCGACCTGGCTGCCCGCAAAGATATAGCTCGCAGCGGTGCCGTGATGTTGAATCTGTGACCGGATGATGGCATCGGCGTTCGCGGCAGTGAGCACATCTTGAAACTCGTCGAAGGCGACCAGAACTCGGCGTCCGTCACGCTCGTGGAGCCGCAGCGGCAGGTTGAGGCGCTCGGTTAGCGGGTCGCCCGGTCCCGCGCTGGTCGACACCTCCAGCGAGACCGGGCCTCCGCCCACGCGGGCGACCGGGCGTAGGGTTCGACGCAAGCTGGTGAACCACTGGCGAAGACGGCCGGTCAGCTGCTCGCTGTAGGCCGTCTCGATCCGTGACGCGATGTCTGTCAAGTCAAGAACGCCGAAGAAGTCCACGTAGACTGTGGTCCACCCCTCGTCAGCCGCCTTGGCCAAGGTGGCCTTCAGGAGGGAGGTCTTCCCATATCGCCTCGGAGCCGCCAGCCTGGCGTTGTTCGCAGACCACGCGAGATCGATCATCTCCTGTCGTTCGACCTCCCGGTCGACGAGATCCTCGACCGGGATAGGGTCGCTGTAGCGAAACGGGTTCACGCCGGCGGGCAGTTTCCTTGGTCTCGGCACAACACCATCGTATCAGGCAGTGCTCCGGGTTAGGAGCAAGGATGCTCCGAAGTCGGAGCAGCGACGAGGAGCGGCGCTGCGGAGCGCCGACGAGCAGTCAGTCGCAAACTCGGCGAACGGTCGCTGTGTATGGCGGCGGCGGCGGATGTCGTCAGCTGGCTCGCCGAGTTTGGAATGTTCGGCGGTAGGACTGTGGGCTCGTGTGCACGTTGCGGCGAAAGTGTTTGCGCAGATTTGAAGCGGTGGAGAACCCGCTGCGCTCCGCGATGGCCTCGACGGACAGGTCGGTGGTCTCGAGGAGGCGCTGGGACAACTGCACCCGCTGGCGGAGTAGCCACTGGTAGGGGGTCGTCCCGGTGGCGGCTCGGAATCGTCTGGCGAAGCTGCGTGGGCTCATCGCAGATCGTGCTGCGAGGGCCTCGACGGTAATGGCTTGATCGAGGTTCTCCTGCATCCACACGACCGTTTCGGCGAGGAGGTTCGACTCGTCGAGCGCTGGTAGTGGGGTGGCGATGTACTGAGCTTGGCCACCGGAGCGCTGCGGAGGCACGACAAGCTGGCGGGCCAGGCGAGTGGCGATTTCGGCGCCATGATCTTGACGGACCAGGTGCAGGCAGAGGTCCATGCTCGCGGCGCTGCCAGCCGATGTCAGGATGGTTCCCTGATCGACGAAGAGCACGTCGGGGTCGACTGTCACCTCGGGGTAGCGTGAAGCCAGGAGCGCGCATTCGCTCCAGTGAGTCGTGGCTTTTCGCCCATCGAGCAGCCTGGCCGCGGCCAACACGAAAGCGCCGGTACATAGCGACACAATCCGCGCCCCTCGGGCGTGAGCTTTCCGCAGCAGTTCGGTCATCTCTGCTGGCGCCTGATCGACGCCGATCGTGGGCAGGACGACCACCGTGTCAGCCGAGGCGATCCGGTCCGGCCCGTGAGCGGGGAGTACCTGGAATCCTCCTTCCACGTTGACCGGCCTTGGCGACAACCCGCACACGTACAGTCGATACCAGGAGGTGTCGAACAGCGCCTCCCATTCGGGGCCGAACACGTCACAGGCCACGCCAAGCTCGAATGGGGTGATCCCGTCGTAGACGACCACGGCAACCACATGCCTGCGTCGTGGAGGCCTGGTTGCAGCGGCCCGCACGACGGGTGCTCGCTTGCTCCGAACGTTGGCAGGATTGTCCCGAACCCTGTCATTCACGCCACTTACCCTATGCGGGCTGCGGGTTCAGCATGGGAGCATGATCCGCAAGAGCACGATTTCACTCGCGACCTCCTCGGCAGACGGACTACCGCCCGTGTGCTCGGCATCCTGAGCGGACACCGCTTGGACCGTGAATTGGCGGCGGGTGCGCCTCCTGGATGGAGTTGGTGCCTCGAGGTCCGGGCTCGCCATATCACTTCCGCCGACCAGCGTCGGCGTCTTGCCCGCGACTGGGAGCACATTCTCCGGATTGCACGCCGACCGGTAAATGGCCGCACCGTCCGCGTCCCGCTTTGCCGCGATCGGATTCTCGCTGCTGAACCCGACATTCGCGAAATGTCCCTTGCTGTGTCGCGAGCCGGGATTGAGGCGGCCGCCGGTATCGCGGCCGCTTCCCTACTCCTCCGCGATGGCGCTGGACCCCTATACAACCGGTGCTCCGCAAACGACCTTGTCGACGCCATCCGACAAATTGTCCAACTCGTTCGACTGACCGCTGACAGCGACAGCGACGGCAACCCGGGTGGTCACCTCGTCGGCAGGCCCGCGCTCGACACCTGACGGTGCCGATCGGCCCTAGCGACCTTCGGACGTGCGCAACGCATCGCCTCGGCGAGCTGCTACCAAGCCACGTTCGGGCTCTCCAAGAGGCCACAAAAGTGCTGGTCAGGAGCCCGAGGTCGGCTTCGAACCGACGACCTGACGCTTACAAGGCGCCTGCTCTGGCCAACTGAGCTACTCGGGCGTGCGTCGTGGACCGGCGCCTCCGGGAGGGAGCAACGGTCCCCGTCCGAGCGACTTCGACACCCGAACGGGGCCGTACTCTACCGGGCGGCGCAGCTAGACGGGGGTGGTCTACCGCATCGGAATGGCCCGGGGGGATCAGAGCAAGGCCCGGCCGGGTGAACGCCCGAGGTAGGCCTCGTCGTGATCCATGGAGTCGAGCAGGAGCCGTTTGGCCGTGATCAGCTCGAGCCATTCGCTGTCGGCCGCCCCCGAGTTGCGTCGGTCGTGGGTTGCGAGCAGCTCTTCGATCCCGGCCACGGCTCGTTTCAACAACCGACGATCCTGGCCGCTCGCCCCCCACAGGGCGGCGGCCGCTCCGCCGGTGTAGGGAGACGGTCGACGGGCCAGGCCGCGAGCTTCACCGACCAGCTTGTCGACGCTGCTCTGGGATGGATCGGTGGGGCTCTGACCGACCGGGGCGGGGGTGCGTGGCCCGGCGGGGACCGACCTCTCGTCGGGAATGGCCGACACGTCGACGATGACCGAATCGCCGAACACGTGGTGCCAGGCGTCGGCCTCCGCCGGTCTCAACTCGTTCCAGGCATGGCTCTGCCAGGAGCACGAACAGGTGGCCTTGTGCGAACGCCCGCGGCGCTCGATCGTCACGCGGTGATCATCGGGTCGAGTCACGTGACCTCCTCGAGTCGGCTGGTCCCAGACTAACCATCCGGCGCACCCGGCCGACCCGGCCGGAGACGACCCGGCAGAGGCGGCCGAGCCCAGGAGCCGGGCAGGCCTACCCGACCGGTCGTTCAGGTCGGTGGGAACACGAAGCGCAGGCGCCTGCCGGGCTCCGCCTGGGCCAGGTCGTCGAGGCTGCGGTCGTCGACGACGGCCACGACCGGGTAGCCCCCGGTGGGCGGATGGTTGCGCATGAGGATTATCGGATGTCCCGCCGGAGGTACCTGCACCGCGCCGGCGACCATCCCCTCGGAGGGGACGCCGCCCGGGTGGACCAAGGACAAGGG
>JAGWSF010000026.1 GCA_028876385.1 Acidobacteriota bacterium
AGCGCCGACTCCAGCGCCGAGGACCGGCCGTCCGTGGTGTCGACCTCCGCCGCTTCGGGCCAGTCCTCCCAGGCCGACCGCATGGCCTCCGCCACCTCGGGTGTGGCGTCGGATTCCACTTCGGCCCGACCGCTACCGGCGGCCCGCTGCCGATCGACTATGCGCCGGGCCGCCAACGACGCCGAGGTGCGGCAGCGCAGCGCTACCAGGTCGGCACCCGTGGCCGTCGCCATCGCGACCGCGTCCTGACGCCGGGCCGAGCGCGACCAGGTGGCATCCAGAATGACACTCTCTCCCATCCTCAACCGCTCCCTGGCCGCGGCCACGAGTCGGCCGTAGTTGGCGTCGACCTGCTCAGTGGAGTACAGCCGGTCCGTGTCGGAGCCCGTGTCGGAGCCCGTATCGGAGCCCGTGTCGGAGCCCGCGGCCGAGCGGAGGCGGCGCAGGTGATCGGAGCTGACGATCGTCCAGCCGGTCACCTGACTCAGATCCTCGGCCAGCGTGGACTTCCCGGTGCCGGGGAGGCCTCCTACCAGCACGACCTTCGGTAGGGCCCGATTCAGGTGGCGAACGGCCAGCCCCACCAGCCTGTCGGCGTCGGCGACCAGGGAGGCCCGGGAGGAGGGCGGGGTCTGGTTGCTCCTCAGGTAGGTGACCTTGGCTCTCACCAGTGCCCGGTAGGCCACCCAGAAGTGGGTGAGCGAGGGCGGCCAGCGATCACCGCTCTGGGCCTGATAGCGAGCCACCAGCGACCCGGCCAGGTCCGGTCGGCTCCGGTGTTCGAGGTCCATGGCCAGGAAGGCCAGATCGGAGACCACGTCGCCGTACCTGAGTCGATCGTCGAACTCCAAGCAGTCGAGTATCTGCGGTCCGTCGGCGGTCAGGAAGATGTCGTCGCAGAGCAGGTCGCCGTGCCCGTCCACCACCCTCCCCCGCCGGATCCGGTCGTTGAACAGTGGTCGGCGAGACTTCAAGTAGCGCAGCGCCGCCACGTCGAGGCCGTCGAGATCCGACCTTGTCCCCTCCGGCACCGCCCATGCCCGCAGCTCGTGAAGGTTCTTGGACCACAGGCGCCGTACGGCCGAGACCGAGCCGGCCCGCCGGACCCGCCCACCGCTCGACGCCGTGGCGTGGAACGACGCCAGGCTGGCGGCGACGGCGGCGACGGCGCCTTCGAGGTCGCCGTCACCCCTTTCGATCAGGGCGCTCAGGGACCGGTCGGCCGGCATGCGCCGCATGACCACCACCGGCTCACGCTCCCCAGAGGGGTCCTCGAAGTGCCCGACGCCGAGATAGACCGACGGGGCCAGCCTCCGGTTGAGCTCCACTTCGTTCCGGCAGGCCTGTTCCCGCGCCGAGCCGTCGGCCCAATCGAGGAATCCGAGAGCGAGTGGCTTTTTGATCTTGAACACCCGATCCTCGCTGAAGACCAGCCAGGACACGTGTGTCTCGCCGGTCTCCAACGCACCGAAGTTCCCGGGGGGCCGGTGCGCCGGTAGCGGAGAACCCGCCGAAGTGCTCGGCGGGTTCTCTCTCCCAAGGTCGGGATCGACCATCGCTAGCTCTTGGTGATGGCGATCTTCTTGGTCTCGGTGGGCTCGACCTCAGGAACGACCACCTCCAGGATTCCGTCCTTGTAAGTGGCCTTGATGTCGGTCTCGTCCACGTCTTCGGGCAGGGTCAACCTACGTTCGAACGACCCGTAGCGCATCTCCTGACGGACGTAGTGCTCGTCCTCGACGTTGGTCTGCTCGTGGCGGTGGGCCACCATGTGCAGGATCCCGTCGGTCACGGTCAGCTCTACGTCCCTGTCGGGGTCGATGCCGGGCAGCTCGGCCCTGATGACCAGATATCCGTCCTTGTGGAACTCGTCGACGGGAATAAATGCTTCGGTCAGCCACTGCTTGGCCGAGCCGAGCCCGTGCCGCAGGGGCAGGGACGTCAACCATGTGCCGAACATCCGCTCGAAGGCGCGATCCACGGGGCCGAATACATCCACGGGTTCGCGCCCCTCCGGGCGTTCGTCCGCGATAGGTGCATGTCGCTTCGCCAGACGTGCCATCTGCTGTTCACCTCCTTTCCGCACCTCCATTACACGCCCGCAACGTCTCGAAACACACCGGTCGAAAGGCCTATCTTTCGCCGGTTACCAAGTCGCGGCCAAGTGGTGGCCAAAGTCTCTGGCCCCGCAGCTCGAACCATGGGAGTGATGGTCTCGTATCCAACACCAGCTCAGGAGGAGTGACCATGTACGCCAGCGTCGGAGACCGCATCGTCATCAAGGGACACCACATCGGGGAACCGGACCGGGACTGCGAGATCCTCGAGGTGCGAGGATCAGACGGCGGTCCTCCCTACCTGGTGAGGTGGGAGGACGACGGGCACGAGGCTCTCTTCTTCCCTGGCAACGACGCCGGGGTGCAGCACTTCCAGAAGACCTGAGCCGGTGCGGCCCCCGGCATCCGGGCCGCACCCTTGCGTTCACATGACCAGAGGAGTGGCGTAGCCCCCCAAGCGTCTTCCCGTGACGACCTTGGTGCTGATCCGTAGCCAGACGTTGTGCACTCCCTCAGCCCACGGCCGCGGTGGGGAGTCACCGAGTTGGCCGAGCAGAGCCGGAAGGTCGTCGTCGTCCACTTCCTCCGCCGGTCCGCGCACCACGACGCTCCAGCCCTCCCCCGTGAGTTCGTCCACCTCGTCCACCTCGAAGGCCACCGTCGCCTGCGCCAGCCGGAGGACCGTGTTGGTCGGCTCCAGCCGCAAAACCACGTCTTCTCCGGCCAAAGCGAAGTTGACAGGCACGGCGACCGGTCCCATGGAGTCGCTGTAGACGAGTCTCCCGACGCGCCGGCGCCCGAGGCGGGCCAGACACTCGTCACGATTCAACTCTGCCAGGGTCCGCTGCGTCATCTCCGACCTCCTCGGTCCGTGCCGGGCCCCCGAGCCCCGCACGACTCGAAGGTAGGGACCGCGGGCCGCCGGGGGCAGGGTCCAAAGTCCCGGACCGCCGGCTCGCCGCCGCCGCCCGCGCCGAGCACCGAGGTGGTCCGGTCATCACCTGTCGTGGCGTGCCACCATGGTGACCATGGCGACCCAACATCACCGACGGGGAAGAGCGGCGGGCGCGGCGTGGCTCAGCGCGCTGCTGAGCGCCACTGCTCTAGCCACCGGAGCGGCGGCTCCGGCCTCCGGGGCGGTCAGTCCCATCCAACCCGGCAACCAGCCCACACCGATACCGAACGCGGTCAACGGTGAGCTGCCGACGACCGACCTCATCAACGTGGCCCCCGGATGCCAGGCCGACCGCGACGCGGCCTCCAGCCTGGGGCTACTGCTCGCCGAGGCCCGGGATCTGGATATCCCGCTCGGAACCGATCAGTGCTACCGATCCGTTCAGGGCCAGGTAACCCAGCAGCAGGCGTGGACCACCGCCGGCAACAGCGCCTGCGCCGCACCCGTCGTGGCATCACCCACCGGCCAGGTCGCCGGCACCTCCATGCACGGCTGGGGCAAGGCCGCCGACTTCTCCGACCCGTCGGGCTCAGTGAACTTCGGCTCGGCGGCCTACGCCTTCTTGAAGCAGTACGCCGGCCGGGTCGGATGGAACCATCCCGGCTGGGCCGAGCCGGGGGGTAGCGCCTGCCCCGAGGCCTGGCACTGGGAATGGGTGGGCGATGGGGGGACGATAGGCGCCACACCCGTGCGGGCCGACGTCGTGGGGCTCCTGCCGTCGGGGGACACCAACGGCTACGCCAGCTTCTCCGGGCTGGGAGCCCTGGTCGCGAGAGGCGACTTCGTCGATCGGGGCTCCACCGCCTCGGTCCCCCTCTCCTGGCTGGTGGTCGGCGCGTCGGCGACTGCGGGAAGCGGTGGCTACTGGCTCGTCGCTTCCGACGGCGGCGTGTTCAGCTTCGGCGACGCCACCTTCTACGGCTCCACCGGGGGAGTCCACCTCGCCCAACCCATCGTCGGCATGGCCCCCACCCCCACCGGACACGGCTACTGGCTCGTCGCCGCCGACGGCGGCATCTTCACCTTCGGCGACGCCACCTTCCTCGGGTCGTGGGGGGGCTCACCGCCGGCCACGCCGGTCGTGTCGATGCTGGGCACGCCCTCAGGGCGGGGCTACTGGATCGCCTCCGCCGACGGGGAGGTGAGCGCCTACGGTGACGCCGCGGCGCTCGGCCCGGCGTGATCCACTGGCGGCGCCAGGGTCGCCTCAGGTACCGGTGAAGCGGGGCGGGCGCTTCTCGGCGAAGGCCCGCAAACCCTCCTTGGCGTCGTCGCTGCGTATCACCTCGGCCGAGTAGCGGTTCTCGATGGCCCGGGCCTCATCCTCGGGTAGCCAACCCGTTTCGATCACCGAGGCCTTGGACGCCGCGACCGATAGCGGGCTGCTGGCGGCGATGACGTCGGCGATCTCCAGCCCGCGGCCCATCCCCTGCCCGGTGGGCACCACGTGGGTGACCAGGCCCCAGCGCAGAGCCTCCTCGGCATCGAGGATCCGACCCGTGAGGAGCATCTCCATGGCCACCGCGTAGGGAATCTGACGTTTGAGCCGCATGGTCGATCCGGCCCCTGCGATGAAACCGATACGGGCCTCGGGCAGACCGAAGCGGGCCTGCTCCTCAGCGATGCGGATATCGGTCTGCTGCAGCATCTCGCAGCCGCCCCCCAGGCAGTCGCCGTTCACTACCGCGATGATGGGCTTGCGCAGCCAGGTGGTGAGCAGCAGTCCCCGGCCCACGATGGAAGGGTCCTCAGCGACCCGCCGTTCGTTGGGGGACGGATCAGAAGCGCGGTTGCCGGCCATCCACCCCGAGCTCAGGTCTCCTCCTACGCAGTAGGCCTCGCCGGCCCCGGTGAGGATGACACTGCGTATCGAGTCATCGGCGTCAACGCTTTCCCACGCATCGGCCATGCGGACCAGCATGTCGAGTGACAGGGCGTTGCGCCGCTCGGTTCGGTTCATGGTGAGGATCACCGTCGATCCCCGTCTCTCGTAGAGCAGGCTCGACTCGCCGGTCTCCATGGTTGTCTCCCTTCTGGGGTCGCTCACAGGTGGAACTCGCCTCCTCCGACGGTGACCGTCACACCGATCAGTTCCCGGGCCGTGGCCTCGGAGGCGATGGCCGGATCGGCCGACACCGCGACGCACCGGCCGCCCGACGGCACGTCCCCGACGACCACGGTCCGCCGCCCCCCGGATCGGTCGGACGCCACGGTGTAGGCCGCCACGGTGGCCGGCCCGGCGTGGTCCCCGACCGTGGGCACCTGCTCGGTAGCCGCTTCTGCCGCGGCGGCCAGGTCGCCCACGAGCAGGCCTCGGGCCACCGGTTCGGTCGAGTACACCGCCAGGCCGGGTTTGTTCAAGAAGCCGCTGACCGTCGTCACCAGGCCCAGATCCCCCGGGTGGTGGCGCAGCCGCTCGACCATGGCGACGGTCGCCTGCAGGACGAAGTTGTTGAACGGGCCGCCGGCGAAGGTCATGCCGCCCGTGATGGTCGGTGTTCCCCCGATCGGCAGGCCGAGGGCCCGCTGCTGGACCCGCACCGCGGCGGGAAAGCAGCTGTATAGCTCGGCGTGGGGAAGCTCGGAGAGAAGTCGGCCCAGATGCTGCGAGGCGGCCCGCCCGAGGATCTCCATGGCCGGCCAGCGGTGCATCTCCCGGCGCCTGGTCACCGGCACCGAGTGGCTCGACTGGAGGGCGACCGCCGGGAACACGACCTGCCGGGGATCGACCCCGTCGTCCTCGGCCGCACCGAGCGTGGTCATCAGCACCGCCGCCGCCTGGTCGACGTACATCTGCGAGCAGTGCCATTTGTTGTACGGAAAGGCAATGGGACGGTTGGCTTCCGACGCCGTAGCCAACCATCGCGCCGACCGCTCGAGGGGAAACGCCGCGTGCGGGAAGCCGGCGGCCACGCCGGCGAAGCGGGCCCACAGCTCGGAGATCTGCACCAGGTGCTCGTCTGGTCCGTAGCCCTCGGCGTAGCGCAGCGCGGAGTCGATCAGCGCGTAGCAGACGGGCGGCTCCACCATCCCGGCGGCCATCTCCACGGCGTCGACGATGTCACCGGTCGGGACGTGCCTCTCGTCGGGGTCTCGCTCGGGGCCCGCCTCGGTGGCTTCCAGCGTCAACCCGGCCCGGCGGCCCCGGGCCTCGCGGGCGGCCCCCTCCCCGCCGACGACGAGGGCCCGCTCCGCCCGCCCCTCGGTCATGGCCTCGTAACAGTGGTTGAACAGGGCCTGCTGGGGTACACCGAGGGCCATGGCCACGGACCGGGCGTTCCCAGAGCCCACCGCCTGGTCGACCGACCGGCCGGCGTCTCTGTAGCGGGTGGTCCCCTCCGGGACGGCTACCAGATCGAGGCGGCGCAGGACGTCGCCAGCACCGCCATCAGCCCCGGCCGCCTCGGCGGCCTGGATCATGAGACCGAGCGCGTCTCGGCCCCCGGCTGTCGCGTCAGGGGCCTGCGAGGCCCTTCCCACACCCACGATCACCGGTGTCCGCCGGTCGAGGGCCCGGTACCGGTCCCATCCTGCGCCCATCTGGTTCCTCCCGCTACCGAGCTACGGCGGGGAGGATAGGCGCTCGGCGACTCGAGGCGACCCACGCCGCGGGCTCGATCACCCTTGACGTCGAAGTCAACAAGCTGGGAAGATGCCGACGTGGCCGGTCCCGCCGGCCGAGGGTGACAGGCGCAGTTGCGCCGGGGGGGTGCGATAAGCACATGAAGGTCCGAGTCGATCCCGACAAGTGCCAGGGGCACACGCTCTGCGCCATGGAGGCTCCCGGCGCCTTCGAGCTGAGCGAGTTCGACGGCCACTCCACCGCCCGGTTCGAAACGGTCCCGGCCGACCTCGAGCAGGCCGTCCGCGACGCCGCCAAGACCTGCCCCGAGCAGGCCATCGTCGTCACGGACTGACCAGACGTCGCAGCCGGCCCGGCTCCGCTCCCATCAGGAGGCTGAAACGACCATGACCACGACCGGGGACAAGGCCACGCCTGTCCACTTCGACCGCCACGCCCCCGAGTACATCTCGCGCTTCGAGGAGATCACCCATGAACTCCACCGGGAGTGCCCCATCGCGTGGAGCGATACCTGGGGGGGTCACTGGGTGGCGAGTGGATACAAGGAGGTGTTCGAGCTGGCCCGTCACGGCAGCCTCCTGTCGAACGATCACGACGTGCACCACGAGCGCCAGGGATACCAGGGCATCACCATCCCGAACCCGCCTGGTCGCGATGCCCGGGGCGGGTTCTTGGAGATGGACCCGCCCGAGCAGCGGGACTGGCGCCGGGCCATCGACCCCTACCTTTCACCGGCCGCGGTCAACCGCTGGAAGCCCATGGTCGATGACCTGACCCGGGCGTGTATCGACGAGCGCATCGAGATCGGGACCATCGACTTCGTGGACCATCTGGCCAACATCGTGCCGGCCGTCGCGACCCTCGCCCTCATGGGGCTACCCCTGGTGGACTGGACCATCTACTGCGAACCAGCGCACGCCCAGGTCTACACGCGACCTGACTCGCCCGACATCCTCAGGGTGGTGGAGATGAGCAGGCTCACTCAGCAGAAGCTGCTCGAGGGCATCCAGGCCTGCCGGCTCCAGCCCCGGCCCGGGATGATCCAAGGTCTCGTCGAGGCCCAGATCCTGGGGGCGTCGGCCTCCGACTCCGACATCCGCGACACTCTGGGCCTGCTCATCGGCGGCGGGTTCGACACCACCACTGCGCTCACCGCCCACAGCCTCGAGTGGCTGAGCGAACACCCCGACGACCGGGCCCGGCTCCGCGCTGAACTGCCCGACCTGATCGACGTGGCCACCGAGGAGTTCCTGCGCTTCTACACCCCCGCCCCCGGTGACGGCCGCACGGTCACCTGCAGCTACGAGGTCTCCGGGAAGCACCTCGAGGAAGGCGACCGCCTGTGGCTGTCGTGGGCCATGGCCAACCGGGACCCGGCGGTGTTCGAGGAACCGGACGTGGTCAAGATCGACCGCCGCCACAACCGCCACACCAGCTTCGGGTTGGGGGTACACCGCTGCATCGGGTCGAACGTGGCCCGCGCCGTGTTCAAGTCGATGCTGGCGGCGGTGCTGGAACGCCTCCCGGACTACGTGTGTGACCCCGGAGGAGCCGTCCACTACGACACCATCGGGGTCATCAACGGCATGAAGCACCTACCCGCCACCTTCACCCCCGGGCCCCGCCTCGGAGCGGGCCTGGACGAGACCATCGCCCACTGGCAGCGGGTCATCGACGACGAGGGCCTGGCCCGCCCGGTCACGCGATAGCGGGCCGAGCCCTTGGCTCCCCCGGCAGTGGGACCCCTCGCCGCCGGCCCGGCCGGGGGGTGGCGGTCAAGTGCGACGCGGCAATATCCGATTCAAAGGACAATGGCCTACGAAAGGGACGGCGGCGCTGGCGCCCCGGAAGCTGCGGGCAGCCGCGGCGCGGGCGGGATCATGGACTTCCTCAGCGATTTCCGCAGCGCCACCGGAGCCTCGGCTCACAACCCACCCGATGACGACCAGCCGGCCAAGGCCCCCGGTGGCCCACCCGGGCCCCCGATTTCTCCGCCTTTCCCGCCACCCCCCGCCGGGCGCTACTCCCCCGAAGCGCTGACCTCCCCCGGAGCGCTGCCCTCCCCCGAAGCACAGCCTTCCCCCGGAGCGCGCTTTGCTGCCGACGGGGACCCGCACCCGGGTGGAGAGGCTCGGCCCTCTGGGGCGCCCCAACCCCCGGGATATCCCCCACCGGAATGGGGAGGCAGCTGGGACCCTTGGGCGTCCCCACCACTAGGGACTTCTCCGACGACGGCGGGGGGGACCAACGGATGGGCCCCGCCATCGCCGCCGCGTCGGTCCTTGCGCCGCCGGTTGGTCGCCGCTGCGGCCGCGGTGGCCGTGGTCGGAGGCGGTGCGGCGGTGGCCGTTACCCGCTCGAAATCGGCGCCCGGCTACCCCCACCAGTGGGATTCCCGGGTTGCGTCAATTGCCCAGTTCGTACAGCAGGCCCGGGGTTTGGCCTGGAAGCATCCGGTGAAGGTCGAGTTCCTGCCACCCGCCCGCTTCACCGCCGCCATTTCCGCCAAGTCGGGCGGGACCTCCGACACGGCTGACGCCCAGAGCTACATGGAGGCGCTGCGCGCCATCGGCGTGGTCTCCGGCCAACCGGACATGGCCCGGGCGGCTCAGACCTTCGCCAACAACGACGTGGTGGGACTGTACGTGGCCACCGACAAGACGGTGTACGTGGAGGGGGACCAGCTGACCCCTTACGTCCGCGTGACGCTGGCCCACGAGCTGACCCACGCCCTGCAGGACCAGTACTTCAACCTGGTCACGATGCGCAAGGGTCACGCCGACGACGACGGCGCGGTGACGGCCCTAATAGAAGGCGACGCGGTCCGCATCCAGGACGACTACGAGCGCACCCTGTCAGCCGCCGACCAGCAGCTGTACGCCTCCGAGCAGTCGTCGACGTCGTCGTCGGCCACGGGAGCCAACACCCGCAACTCCGTACCGACCTTCTACCTGGACCAGGCCACGTTCCCCTACGATTTCGGGCCGACCTTCGTGGAGACCCTGTTCAGCCAGGGCGGCAACCGCCTGGTCGACCAGGCCTTCCGCAGCCCTCCGGTCCTCGACCGCCAGATACTCGACCCGGCCTCGTTCGTCCCGGGAGTTCCGGTTCCGGCCGTGGCGCCCATCCCTGCACCGCCGGGAGCGAACGTGGTCAACTCCGGGGGGTTCGGGGAGGTGACCCTCTTCGAGATGCTCGCCGATCAGCTCGGTTACCCGACCGCGCTGCAAGCCGTTCAGGGGTGGACCAACGACAGCTCGGTGGTCTACCGGAAGGGACCTACCGTCTGCGTCGACGTGGAGGTGCGCGACGACGACGCCCACAGCGGGGCTCTACTGCGGGCCGGCACGGCGTGGGCGGCCCGCATCCCCGGCGCCACCGTTCAGCTGTCGGGTCAGGGTCAGTCCGTGTCCTTCCATTCCTGTGACCCCGGTCCGGCGTGGAAACCGACTCAGGTGGCATCGGTCGACCCTTACCAGTACCCCGCCTCCCAGTCGGCCCTGGCCTACCAGTTGATGACCCAGGGCCACCTCGGGTCGACGACCGCCAGCTGCGTGGTCTCGGCCCTGACCGCGGCGCTCGGTCCGGACCGACTCCTGAACGCCATCCAGACCAACGACACCAGCTCCCCCGATCTGACCGCCCTGCGCAACGATCTGCCGGTGGTCGTCAGCCGCTGCTCGTGAACAGCCGCCCCTCGCGGCCGGCACCCCGGCGGCCGGCGGCTCATATGGCGGTCTCGGCGCTGACCGCCACCGCCATCGAGGGTCGCGAGGAGGGAATGTAGCGGGCCACCGCGACCACCGCCAGCAACAGCACGGTGACGTCCACCAGTGCCCCCAACCGGATACCGCGCACATAGGCCGAGTCGGCCAGCGCCCGGACCCTGGCCGCGGACGGATCGGGGAGGCGCGACGCCACGGCCGTGGCGCTGCCGATCTGGCTGTAGATGGCGTCCCTGGCCGAACGAGGGAGTTGGCGCAGTGGACCTGCCAGCGCGCTCGACACCCCACTCCGATACCGGCTTATGGCCACGTTGCCGATGATGGCCACGCCGAAAGACCCTGACAGCAGCTGCACCGTGGTCCGCAGACCCGACCCCAGCCCGATCTTGTCGGGGGGCAGGGTGCTCATCACGGCGTTGGAAGCGGGCGCCATGACCAGGCCCATTCCCGAACCGACGAGGGTGAACGCCACAGCCACGGGCAGAGGGTCGGAGGTGACCCCCAGCGTGGTGTAGATACCGAGGGCCGCCGAGACGAGGAGCATCCCGGCGGTGATGACGGCCCGAAGGCCGAAGCGGGTGGCCAGGCGGGTGGCGACGTTGGACCCCACGAGGGTTCCGGCCGCCATCGGCAAGAAGCGCAGACCCACCGAGAAGACGCTGGCGCCCTGCACGAACTGGATGTACTGGCTGAGAAGGAAGCTGACGCCGAACATGGCGAACATGGCAGCCGCCACGGCGGCGAGGCCGGTGGAGAAGGTCGGGTTCCGGAACAGGTGGAAGTCCACCATCGGCCGGGCCCGACGCCGGTCGTAGACGACGAAGATCCCGAGCAGGACCGACCCGGCGATCATGCTCCCGACCGTAGAAGCCGAGGTCCAGCCGTCATCGGGCGCCATGATGAGCCCGTAGGTGATACCGGCCAGGCCCAGGGCCGACAGGGTCACACCGGTCGGGTCGAGGGGGGCCGGATCGGGCGCCTTGCTCTCGGACACGAAGAAGACGCCCCCGATGATGCCGGCCGCGGCTACCGGAACGTTGATGATGAACACCGACCCCCACCAGAAGTTGTGCAGGAGGAAGCCGCCGATCAGAGGCCCCGCGGCCGTGCCGATCCCGCTGACCCCCGCCCATATCCCTATGGCCCGCGATCTCTCCCACACCGGGAAGGTCGTGGCGATGATGGCCAGGGTGGCCGGCATGAGGAGAGCGGCGCCCAGACCGGTGAGGCACCGGGTGAGGATCAGCAGCCCGGCGCTGTGCACCAGTGCGCAGCCGAGGGAGCTGAGGCCGAACACCGCGACGCCGGCGAGGAAGACCCGACGGCGCCCCAGGCGATCACCGAGGGCGCCGCCCATGAGCAGCAGCACCGCTTCGGTCAGAACGAACCCGGCGGCGATCCACTGGACCCCGCTGGCCGAGGGGTGCAGGTCGGTGACCAGGGTGGGCAGCGCCACGTTGAGCACCGTGCCGTCGAGGCTGATGAGCAGCACGGTGAAGCACATGACGGTCAGGGCCAGCCAACGCCGGGGATCGGCGTCGAGCGGGCAGGTCGAGATCCCGCCGTCTCCCGGGCCGCTCACGCGGGCCGGCCCCCCGACGGTCAAGGACCGAGGGTCACCCAGGCGTCGACCGAGATGGGCTCGATAGCCGCCTCCTCGATCGGGTCCGAGGGACCCCCCTGGACCAACGCCGCGATGAGGTAGTTGCGGCCGTCGGCTTTGATCCAACCGATGGCGTTGTGAGCGCCGACGTCGGGTATGCGTCCGGTCTTGACCGCCTGCACCCCGCTTTCGGGTGGCCCGACGTTGATACCGAATATCTGGCTTAGCTCCACGTTCTTCAGCAGGTTCAACCCGAACAGCCGGTACGGGTTGGTCAGGAAGCGGTTGGGAGTGGCGTAGATGTTCAGCAGCGTCAGCTGGTCAGTGGCCGAGCTGGTGGACAGGCCCCAGTTGGTGTACACGAAGCTGTTGGTCAGACCGATGGTGGCGTCCCAGGCCTGTATGGCGTTGGCCCCCCCGACCTCGTCGAAGAGAGCCTGACCCGCCGAGTTGTCGCTGATCTCGATCATGGCGGTGGCTTCGCTGATCTCGGTCGGGGTCAGCCAGCGGCCCTGAGCCTGGGCTTCCGACAGCAGGGTGCCGAGAATCTGGACCTTGACGGTGCTCCCGAGGACCAGTGACAGGCCCGGGTTGTAGGTGTACACCTCGCCGGTGTTGAGGTCCTCTACGGCTGCGGTCACCGTCTCGGGGAAGGTCTTGATGTAGGCCAGCAGATCGGGCCAGAAAGGCGTACTGGCCGGTCCCCGAGTGGCGATCCAGTAGCCGCCGCCCCCCGACGCGGCGATCCCCACGGCGGGGCTCCCGACCGGGGTGGGCGCCGCCGAGCCGTGGTTGACGGCGTCGCCGAAGGGGTAGACGGCCCCGTCCTGGCCGACCAGCCAGTAGCCGCCCCCGTCGGTGGTGGTCGCCATGCCCACGATCGGCGCCGATATGGCGCGACCGCCGGTGGAGCCGTAGAAGTGGGCGTCGCCGAAGGCGAACACGCCGCCGTCCCCGGCGACCAACCAGTACCCCCCGCCGTCGGGGGTGGCCGCCATGGCGACTATGGGACTGGCCAGGGGCACCCCGCCGGTGGAGCCGTAGAAGTGGGCCGAGCCGAACGAGAACACCCCGCCGTCACTGGCCACCAACCAGTACCCCGCCCCGCCCGGACCGGCCGCCATCCCCACCACCGGCTGGACCAGAGGCACGCCCCCCGTGGAGCCGTAGAAGGACGCATCCCCGAAGCTGAACACGCCGCCGTCCGAGCCGACGAGCCAGTAACCATTGTGGTCCGACGTGGCCGCAATCCCCACGGTACGAGCGTTGAGGGTGATCCCGTTGAGGGACCCGAGGGAGGCGGTGCCGTAGCCGTAGACGTTCCCCGCCGACACCGATCTGGCCCCGACCGGGCTACCCACGTCCTGGGCCGACACCCCGGGCGAGGTCTGGGCGGTCGCGACGCTGGCTTCAGGCGTCAGGGTCAAGGTCAGGGTCCCAGAAGCAGCCAGCACCGACGACACAACCAGTCTTGCCGCCTTATCGGGCCCCAGCCGCATCCAAACCCCCAGCGTGAAGACGTCGACCCGCGCCTCGGACCGACAGATGCTGGAGCATAACGGAAGGATCCGACACCGGGCCTCGCGGCCGGCCGCGGATTCCGGCGGCGGCGGCCGGCGGCCGGCGGCCCGGACCAAGTCCGTCGGTCGGCTGGGAGCTCATCCGGCGGTCACCGCGCTCGGTACGTCACCTGCGGGCACGACCAGCGAGGCGGCGACGAGAGGGCGGCGCAGCTTCCAGATGAAGGCATCGAAGAAGAAATGGATCGCGCCGATGGTGAGGACCGCAACGGTCAGCACGGCCGGTGCGACAACCCAGTAGAGGACGCCGAACATGGCCCCCACGACGGCCGTGTAGGAGCCGAAGAAGACCAGCCGCCCGTGAGGGCGTCTCACCAATCGACCCAGCAGGCCGGCGTGAACCCGCTCCGAGCCCACCGACCGGCCGACGATCACGAAGTACTCGATCGAATGAGAAGCCACGAACCCCACGACGGCGGCGACCGGGTCGACGAAAGCCAGCGCGAACAGGGCCCCCGTAGAGGCCAGGTACAGCGATTTGGCCGGGTTGGCCCGATCCCCGAGGTGGCGTTGGCGACGCAGCCACGTCGACGTCAGCCAGACGGCCGCGCCCGCCGCCAGGAGAAGAGCGACGCGTGCCTCGGGCACCATGCGGGTCAGCATGCGGGCCGCCTGGGCATCGACGCTCTGGCTGGCCAGACGGTCCAGTACCCGCCCGAGCCGCCCGCTGACCGCGACCCAAAGGAGCGGGACGAGGAACCAGGCCACCAGCAAGGCCCGCTCGACCCCGGCCTGGCCTTCGCCCGCCTTGCGCCCGTACATGCGGCCCATCCCGTATCGCTGCATGAGGATGTGCTCCAGGTTCCACAAGCCGCCCACCACCGCGACCAGGGTCATGCTCAGATGGGTGGCCAGCAGCACCGCCAGCAAAGCCGCCACCGGGAACCAGATGAAGGTACGGCGGTGCGTGGCCAGGCGCCACGGGCTGGCGTAGACCAGCGGAAAGGTGAGGGGCTGGTGGGCGAACGAGACGAACATGACTGCGGCGAACAGGATGCGCAGGGGCTGCGGCCGACCGTCCACCACGTGGGCGAGCACGGCGAACGGCACCCAGCTGAGGGCCACTGCCACGTCGGCCACCGGATTAACGATCCACTGCGCCGGGCGGCCCACGGACGACATTTTAGAAGAGTCGAACCGGGTGGGCGCCGGGGCGGGGGGTGCAGTTACCTCTTCGGCCCCTTACTGTGCAGCGTGACACGACGCCAACTCCGAGGGGGAAGTCACTTGACCACAGAGCCTCAATTGTCCACAGAGCCGAGCCGGTTCGGGTACCGGTAGCCGGGGATGCGAGCTTGGCAGGTTGTGCGCCACGGGCCTCCGTCGGTGGCTCTCGAGCTTCGCGACGTGCCCGATGAGAGGCCCGGCCCCGGCGAGATCCTGGTGCGGGCTTCGGCCAGCGCCCTCAACTTCAACGAGGTCGACGGCTGCCACGGCCGCTACCTGACCATCGACCCGCCGCTGCCCTACACCTTGGGCATGGAATGCGTGGGCGAAGTGGTCGCCGCCGGAGCCGGGGCCGAGAGCTGGGTCGGCAAGCGGGTCACGGCCAGCAGCCGGGGGGCGGTCGGCGCCCACGCCGATTTGGTCGCCGCGTCGACCGCCATGTCGTTCGAGGCTCCCGCCCAACTCGACGACGGCCAGGCGGCCGCTTTCTTCTATCCGTTCCACCTGGCCTACCTGGGACTCCACGAGAGAGGGCGGCTGGCCCCCGGCGAGACGGTCCTCATCCATGCCGGTGCGGGTGGGGTCGGATCGGCGGCCGTACAGCTGGCCGCGGCCGCGGGTGCCCGCGTCATCGCCACCGTGGGCAGCGACGACAAGCGGTCTCTCGTCGAGGAGCTGGGAGCCGATCTGACGGTCAACTACCGCACCGACGACTTCGCCCAGGTGGCCCTGGAAGCCACCTCCGGCCGAGGCGTCGACGTGTGCTTCGACGGGGTCGGGGGAGACACCACCGCGGGTTCCCTCCGCTGCCTCGGACGGGGCGGGAGGTACCTCTGTGTCGGTTTCGCTGCGGGCATCGAAGCCGAGGAGCAGCCGCTGATATCGGGCCGGGCCCTGTGTTTCGGCAATTTCGACATGGTCGGCGTGATACTCGCCTACGTGGACTCGGCCATCGCCGCCCACCTGACCGAGCACGTGGCCGTTGCGGTTCCGCGCTTCAACCCGCCCACCGACGCCATCGGCCGGCGGGTCCAGGACAGCCTGCTGGAGCTCCTCGATCAGGGCCGGATACGACCGGTGGTCGGAGCCACCGTAGCGTTCGAGGACCTGCCCCGAGCGCTGGAGGACATGGAAGCCCGCCGAACCGTCGGCCGCACGGTGGTGACCCGTTGACGGCCGGCACCCACCGGGCCGGCCCCCGAGAGGTGGCCCGCATGCTGGGAGTGGAGATCCCCATAGTGCAGGCGCCCATGACCTACATCGCCGGAGCCCGCCTGGCCGCCGCCGTGTCCGAAGCCGGGGGGCTGGGCATCATCGAGACGGCGTCGCCCGAGGGACGGGCCGACCTGGCCGTGGTGAGGGACCTCACGGACAAGCCGGTCGGGGCCAACGTAGCCCTCGCCATGCGCAAGGACCCCGGCATCGTGGACGTTCTGGCCGACCACGGTATCGGCTTCGTCACGACCTCCTCGGGCGATCCGAGGCTGCTCACCACCCGCCTGCGCGACGCCGGCATCACCGTGTTCCACGTCGTCGGCACCCTCCAGAACGCCCGCAAGGCGGTGGATGCGGGGGTCGACGGCCTGGTGGTGGAGGGCGTCGAGGGCGGCGGATTCAAGAACCCTCTCGGCTCCTCGACGATGGTGCTGCTGCCGTTGGTCGCCGCCCACGTCGACTTGCCGCTGATCGCCGCCGGGGGGATCTGCGACGGTCGCTCGATGGCCGCCGCTCTCACCCTCGGGGCCGGTGGGGTGCAGATGGGGACCCGGATGCTGGCGTCGGTGGAGTCGCCCGTGCACCGCAACTTCAAAGCGGCGGTGGTCGGCGCCGATGACACGGGCACCATCCTCCTCTCCCTGCCGGGGTCGCCGACCATGCGGGTGGTCCGCACAGCGGCCGCCATCGAAGCGGCCGCCGCGGGGCGGACCGGCTCGGGCCTCGAAGCGGCCCGCACCCTCTACTTCGAAGGCGACATGGCCGCCGCTCTGGCCAACACCGGTCAGGTCGCCGGTCGTATCGACGCCGTCGAATCGGTGGCCGACATAGTGGCTGACACCTGGAACGGGTGCCGGGCCGTGCTCGAAGAGACCCGCTCCCTTCTGGACTGACCGGGCCGGCTCCGCCGCTCGGGGGCGTGGCCTTCGGCCCCGGGCCGACCCCAGGTACGGTGGGCGTCCATGGCACGAATCTGCGACTCGGTGAGCGTTGATCACCCGGCGGTGGTCGTCTTCGAGACGGGCGCCGAGGTGGGCTTCGGGGAGATGGAATCGCGGTCCCTGCAGCTTTCACGCCTCTTCGCCGAGAGAGGCCTCGCGGCCGGCGACCACATCGCCGTGCTACTCGACAATCACGCCCGCTACCTGGAGATCTGCTGGGCCGCCCGCCGCTACGGCCTGTACACCACCCCGATCAACTGGCACCTCGGCCCTGACGAGGCGGCCTACATCATCGAGGACTGCGGAGCTACGGCCCTCGTCGCCACCAGTCGCCTCTCGTCGACGGTCGGCGCTTTGACCGACTCACTGTCGGGGGTAGGCCTGCGCCTCGCCCTCGACGGGCCGCTCGACGGGTTCGAGGACTACGAGACGGCGCTGAGCGGACTGTCCGACGAGCCGATCGAGGACGAGCGGTACGGGCCGGTGATGTTCTACTCCTCGGGCACCACCGGGCGTCCCAAGGGAATCGAGTCGCGCCTCACCGACGACCCCTTCGACACCCTCACCTCCTTCGATCATCTGGTCCGGGGGGTCTACGGTTTCCGGCCCGGTGTGGTCTACCTGTGCCCCGCCCCGCTGTACCACGCGGCCCCTCTCGGATGGTCAATGGCGGCCCAGCGGGCCGGCGGCACCGTGGTGGTGATGCAACGCTTCGATGCCGAGGCCGTGCTCCAGGCCATCGAGCGCCACCGCGTCACCCACGCCCAGTTCGTGCCGACCCACTTCATCCGGCTCTTGAAGCTCGACCCCGAGGTGCGGGCCTCGTATGACCTGTCGAGCCTGGAGAAGGTGGTGCACGCCGCCGCTCCGTGTCCCGTGGAGACCAAGCGGAGGATGCTCGACTGGCTCGGACCCATCGTCTACGAGTACTACTCGGGCAGCGAAGGAGTGGGATTCTGCGCGGTCGGCCCGGAGGAGTGGTTGGCCCACCCCGGGACGGTGGGTCGGTCCCTGATCGGGGTGCCCCACATCACCGACGACGAGGGCCACGAGCTGCCCACCGGGAGCGTCGGCCAGATCTGGTTCGAGACCCCGAGCCGTTTCGAGTATCACAACGATCCTGAGAAGACGGCCAGCGTGTTCAACGACCGGGGGTGGGCCACCCTCGGCGACGTCGGATATCTCGACGAGGACGGGTTCATGTACCTGACCGACCGCGTATCGCACATGATCATCTCAGGGGGAGTGAACATCTATCCCCAGGAGATCGAGGACCTGCTGGTGACCCACCCTGGCGTCACCGACGTCGGGGTGATCGGCGTACCCGACCCCGAGATGGGCGAGTCGGTACTGGCCGTGGTGCAGCCCGCCGACCCCGACGCCGACGAGCAGGCGCTGGCCCGCGTCCTCGACGATTTCTGCCGACAGCGCCTGGCCGGCTTCAAGTGTCCCCGCCATTACCGGTTCGCCGCCGAACTGCCGAGACTGCCGACCGGCAAGCTGCTCAAGCGCCGGCTGCGCGACGAGTACGGCGGCTCCTCGGCCGGAAGCGTCGTCGGTTCGGCCTGACCCTACCCCGGGGCCTTGCCCGTTTCGACCCGGGAGGGCGCCGTCGCCGCCCGACCGGGGTCAGTCGAGGCGTATGTGGCGCGCTGCGGCCTCGGCGCGGATCACCCCGGCGACGCCGTCGACCAGCATCCGGCTACTGGACCGCGGCGGGCGGCGGCCGGCCACCCCGTTGGATATGAGGCCGCCCAGGAGGAAGCCTCGGAGTGCGTTGAAGGCGTATCCGACCAGATCAGCTTCGGCGGCGGCGGCGCCGAGGGCCTGCTCGAAGAGCGGCTTCCACGCCTGGAGTAGCTTGCGGCCGTGCTCACCCACGGCCTGGCGGGTGGCCCCGGACACCTTGGGGTTGCGGCTCAGGTCGAGGAGGATTTGGATCTGAGCCAGTTCCTCCTCCCGGCCGTAGTGCTCGGCCAGGACCGCCATCAGGTTCTGGAGTCGGTCCTCGAGGCTGTCACCACCGATCCGGGCGTTTGATACCAGTTCCTGGAGGCGGTCCCAACGATCGTTGACCACTTCGAGGAGCAGAGCTTCGCGGGTGCCGAACTGGTATTGGAGGGCCCCCCACGTCACGCCCGCCCGCCGGGCGATCTCGTTGGTGCTGGCCTCGTAGTAGCCGAGCTCCAGGATGGCCGCCACGGCGGCGTCCAACACCCGGCGGCGGGTGACCTCGCCGTCGCTGCGGCGGGCCCGGCTGGTCCTCGACACCCCCGGGCCTGTCGGGGGGGTCCGGCCGGGCATCGGCGCTCAGGCTAGCGGTTGGCCGCCGCCGCGACGCGGGTCGGATCCCCGCCGGGCCGGGCCGGCTCAGGTCCCGGCTGGGCCGTCCGCGGCCACCACGGCCCCCCACAGGGAGCCGAGGCGGTCGAACTCATCGGCGGCTTGGCGCACACCGGCCTGGTAGGCGGCCTCGGCCTTGGCGAAGTTCATCAGGTCCAGTCCGAAGGAGCTGATCTCGAGCATCTCGGCCGAGGGCACCACTACCTCTACCCTCGCTCCGCCCTCTCGGAGCGCGTCGAGCGACGCCCGGGTCTGGTCGAACAGCGCCTGGAGCGCCGGCTCGGCCAGGCCCGGCGGCAACTCCAGCAGGGTGCACGAGACCACCGCCACGACGTCGCTGCCGGCCGCCACGTCCGCGTTGAGAAGATCGCGGACGCCCCCATCCATGTAGCGGACGCCATCGATCTCGACCGGGGGGTAGACCCCGGGCACGGCACAGCTCGAGGCGACCGCCCGCTGCAGGGGCACCCGATCCGACCCGGTCCAGACCTTGAACTTCCCTTCGACCACGTCAACGGCGGTGCAGCAAAAGGCCGCCGGCCACTCGGCCCCGGCCAACTCGGCGAACATCGACAGCCAGTCGTCCTCACTGATGGTGGTGGCTGCAGTCGCCATCCCACCGAGCCTGGCCCTCACCGCATCCGACCCCGCCGGGTCAGAAGCCGCCTCTGCCACGGCGGCGATGAGCTGCTCCAATGCTGATGCCGGCCCCGGCGCAGTGTCGGCGCCGGCCGAGCGGCCGGCCTGCCCGAGTAGCGCCACGGCTTCGCTCGGGTCCCGTCCAGAGGCCAGGGTGAAGCCGACCACCGACCCGGCCGACGTCCCGATGATGGTGTCGGCGTCGGCGAGGTCCACTCCGCCGAGGCGCAACCCCGCCGCCAGACCGGCCTGCCAGCCGATGCCGACCGGTCCACCGCCGCCCAGAACCAGCGCTGTAGTCATCGCCCCAGGCTACGGGGCGACCGGCCCGTCAGCCAGCGCGCCCGGGCGGCGACCCGACCCGGTACCGCCCGATCCGACCCATCCGCTGATTCGGGGTCCGCGATGGGGGCATGATCTGTCCATGCCGGTCGTTAGGTGGTTGATCATCCTCGTCGTCGCCGGAGCGTTGGTTCTCGGCCTCGCGTCGCGCCCCGCGGAGGCCGCCCCCCGCCCGACCTCGTCCCTGCATCCCGTCGCGGTAGCCAGCGCCAACGATGTGGCGGTGTCCCGGCAGGACCTCACCGGGTCCTCCACCCGGGCGGCCGACTACCTGTTCATCACCGCCGGAGTGGGGGCTTGGGCGACTGTCACCATCTGGCTCGCGACCCGGCACCGGCGCCGCTTGTGGGCGGCGTTCGGCCGGGCCGCGGCGGGGGTCGGCGACGAGGCCGAGAAGTGGTTGCGGGACCAATGAAGACCGCCGTCTGGCCAAAGCGGCCGGCGGCGGCGATACTGGCCCGATGGCAGAGCGGAACGTCCTGGGTGGCGAGCTGGAGCCCTGCGGAACCGAGCCCCTCACAGGCTTCTACCGCGACGGCTGCTGCCACACCGGTCCCGAGGATCTGGGGAGCCACACGATATGTGCCGTGGTCACCGCCGACTTCTTGGAGCACCAGCGTCGGATAGGCAACGACCTCGTGACTCCGGCCCCGGCCTACCACTTCCCCGGTCTGGTCCCCGGCGACCGCTGGTGTGTCACCGCGGCCAACTGGTTGCGGGCCCATCTCGACGGCCAGGCCGCCCTGGTGGTGCTCGCTTCCACCCATGAGCGGGCCTTGGAGATCGTCCCCCTGGAGGCCCTGCGCCAGCACGCCGTGGACGTCCCGGCCGACCCGAGCAGCCTCTCCGACTGACCCCGGGGCGCCCGGTCTCAACCCTCGGTGCCGAGGAGGGCTACCACCGGCCGGTTCAGCGCCACCCCACCCGTGGAGCCGTGGAACCGGGCGTCGCCGAACGCGAACACTCCCCCGTCGGCGGCGACCAGCCAGTACCCGCCGCCGTCCTCGGTAGGGGTGATCCCCACGATCGGCGAGTTCAGGGTCAGACCTCCGGTCGACCCGAAGAACGGCGCCCCGAAGGCGAACACCCCGCCGTCGGCCCCGACGAGCCAGTAGCCGCCCGTCGCCGGGTCCTCGGCCATGGCCACGACAGGCACCCTCAGATGGGCGGAGCCGGCCGAGCCCTGGAACACGGCGTCGCCGAAGGTGAACACGCCGCCGTCGGCGGTGGCGATCCAGTAGCCCCGACCGTCGGCGGTCGCCGCCATGCCCACCGCCGGCCGGGTCAGGGAGTAGGAGCCCGCCGACCCGTCGAACCCGGCGTCACCGAACGCGAACACCCCCCCGTCGGCCGCCACCAGCCAGTAGCCCTGCCCGTCCGGGGTGGCCGCCATGCCGACCATCGGTTGGTGCAGAGCCACGTTACCGGTGGACCCGTGGAACGACGCCCCTCCGAAGCTGAACACGCCGCCGTCACGGGCCACCATCCAGTAGCCGCCGGTCGAGGGCGCTACCGCCCCGCCGACCACGGGCTGGTTCAACCTCACCCCCCCGGTCGATCCACAGAAGGGTGGCCCGAAGCTGAACACTCCCCCGTCGCTGGCCACCAGGTGGTAGCCCGGCCCGGCCGCCACCGGCACCTCGCACGCCGGGACCGGAGCAAGGGGGGGCGCCCCGGCCACACCCGACAGCTGCGGATCGTGGTGGAACATGGGCCACGAACCGGCCCCGACGGCCTCGGCACCGTTGGAGCCGGCTATCTCGTAGTGGTAGACGACACCATCGTTGTTGCCGTCGTAGCCGGCGATGGTGATCCCGATCGATCCGTCGGGGTCGTCCGTGACGAGAGGGGCGTTCTGGAAGCCCGCCGGGCTGAGCACCGCCACGACGGCACCGCTGCGGCCGTCGACGATGTCGGTGCCGAAGGTGGTCGGCACGACCAGATCCTGGTAGCCGCCACCGGTGAGGTCCGCGGTGACCACCGATCCGATGACCCGCCCCGAAACTGCGGTGTGCCAGAGCGGGCGGCCGCTCGCCGCGTCGAGGACCCACACCGATCCCCCCCCTCCGGGCCCCAGGTCGGTGCCCTCCACGACCTGGAGGGCTCCGTCGCCGAGGACGTCGGCGAGAGCGGGGCTGGAGGACGTCACGCCGTCCAGTCGGGTGGACCAGACCCGGTGACACTTTGTATCGAAGGCCTCGACGGTGTCGGTGTCAGCGGCCCCCGGCCAGTACTGGCCCGTTCCGGTGACGATACCGGTCGCGCCTCCGGCCAGGAAGGCGCCGACCGCTGGCGACGAGTCGACCTCCTGGTCGGTGTCGTAGTGGCAGATCAATCCACCCTCGGAGTTGAGGATCCGCAGGTGACCCCCCTGGGGGTAGGTCTGGCCGAGGGCCAGACCGGCCGTGGACGCGCCCCCGACGACCAGCTCGGTCTGGCCCGTCCCGTACAGGTCGGCGGTCGCCGCGGTGGAGAAGGTGCTGTCGGCGCTGAAGAACGGCCAACCCTTCAAAGGGACGCCGGTCGTGGCCGACAGGGCCGAGCTCATCTGCCCCAGGGCCCCGGCGAATACCGCCGTCTGTCCCTGCAGCGTCGCCACGGCGAGTGATGCCTGCACCCCGGCCGAGGGGGCGTAGTCGGTGACCGGGTCGGCGATCCTCTGGCTCCAGAGTCTGGCTCCGTCGGCGGCGAAGGCCTGGTAGCCGCCGGAGTTCGGGAAGTAGGCGTTGCCGGTGCCGACGAACACCTCGGCACCCGACGGGGTGGCCGCCACCGACGGTGTGGAGTCCACCGGTGCGCCGGCGTCGACCGGCCAGCCGGCGACAGGGGTCCCGTCCGCGATGTGGAAAGCGTAGAGGTGGCCGGCCCGATCACCCACCACGACCGACGGGCCCGACGCGTCCAAGGTGGCCACCATCGGCGAGCCCTCGGCGATCGGCTCACCCGTATCGGCGAAGGGACCGGCCGACCACTTCAAGGAAAAGCTGGCCGGCGACAGTTGCAGTCCCGCCGCCGCCGGAGAGCCGCCCGCGGCCAGCACGGCCGGGGCGGCCAGCACGGGCGGGGCGGCCGGCACGGCCGGAGCGCCGACCAGGACGGCCGGGGCGCCGACCAGGCCAACGGTCGCCGCCGCCGACGAAGCCAGGCGCCGGAGACGGTGCCGCAACCCGAGGCGTCGTTCCTCGCCGGCCGACAAGCTCGAGTTGCGGCCGAGCCGGTCCCGGGTCAGCGGGCGAGCCGCCGAAGCGGAGGCACGGTGGGCGGAGGTTGGCGACGGCGGGGCAGATCGCTCAGCAGCTGCGTCGTGGCCGCCGCCACCGCCTGGACGGCCCGCTCGAAGGCCGCTTCGGTCGGCGGGGTGGGCTTCTGCACGCCGCTCACCTTGCGCACGTACTGCCGGGCGGCCGCTTCAATCTCGACGTCGGTGGCCTCGGGCTCGAGCCCCCGCAGGATGGTTATGTTGCGACACATCTGTCATTTCCTCCGGGTTACCGCTACGTCTCCCAGGCGGGTCACCTCGATCAGGGCCCGCACCACGGACTCCTCCTCGTACCAGATCTCGAGGGGTCCCCTCGCCGCCCGGGAGAACAGTACGGCCACACCAGCCGAGTCGATGTAGGTGACCCCGCTCAGGTCGACCACGAGCGACGGCGAGTCCTCGTCCAGAGCAGCGCGGAACCGGTCGACGTTGCTCAGGTCTATCTCGCCCGACACCAGCACCGTCGGTGCATCGCCGGCTCCCGGCTCCACCCTCACCTCCATCGACGCCGTCATCGCCGCACCTGCTTGACCATCCTCACCACGGTTCCCCCTCCGCCCCGCTCCACCGTCACCTCGTCGGCCAACGCCTGCATTATGGCCAGCCCCCGCCCCCGGTTCTCGCCGCCCGACCCTTCCTTCCAAGTCCCGTGGTCGGCCACCGTGAGCGTCAAGGTGGTGTCGACCAGCGACGCGTCCACGTCCACCAGCCGGTCCGGCTCGAAGCTGTAGGCGTGCTCGATGGCGTTGGCGCAGGCCTCGCCGCACGCGATGAGGACCTCATGGACCTGGGCCTCTTCGACACCGAGGCGCTCGAGCCAGTCACGCAGATCCCCACGGAACGCCGACAGCTCGGCCGGATCGGATCTCACCGCCACCGAGAACCGGTCGCCCCGCTCCCCCGCGGCCGGCCGCCGGTACAGGAGCACCGCGATGTCGTCCTCCTGCATGCGTCCCGGAACCATGTCGGCCAACAGATCGTCCACGACCTGTTCGGGCTCCTCGGCCATGGCCCGGACGAGGGCTGTACGCAACCGCTCGATACCCGTGTCGAGCGATTCGCTGCGCCTCTCCACCAGACCGTCGGTGTACATCACGAGCGTGGATCCCGGTTCCAGGCAACAGGTCGCCTCGGGGCGCTCGGCTCCCGACGAGAAGCCCAGCGGCACCCCCTGCCCGCGACCCAACTCCAGACCGCGGCCGTCGGGGTTGACGACCAGCGCCGGCAGGTGACCGGCGCTCGTGAAGCGGAAGGTTCCGCTCGGTTGGTGGATGACGCCACAGAAGACCGTCGTGCACATGGCGCTCGGCAACCTCTCGGCGAAAGCGTCCAGGGCGGCGACCACCTCGGCCGGGCTCTCCGACTGGAGCAGCAGAGCCCGGCAGGCACTGCGCATCTGGCCCATCGTCGCCGCCGCGTTCAAGCCGCGGCCGGTGCAGTCCCCGACCACGACGGCCAGGTGGTCGCCTCCCAGCTCGATCACGTCGTACCAGTCGCCGCCAACCTCGAGTGGCTGGATGGCCGGCAGGTACCGCACGGCCATGGAGGGGGGAACCTCGGTCGGGCCGAGGATGGAACGCTGCAGCGTGGTGGCGACGGTGCGGTGATCCTCGTACAGCTCGGCTCGGGCGACGGCCTGCCCGAAGTACCCGCAGAGGACCGCGAACAACGCCCGCTCGTCCCCTCTGAGCGGGCGCGGCGTCCCGAGATCGAGCCAGACCGCTCGCCGGCCGCGGCCCGGATCGAGCTGGGCGGCCAGCCCCCGGACCGACCTCCGATCGCTCTCCCAGCCCATGACCGCGGTGACGTCCCGGCCGGCGTCTCGCATCACTTGGCCCAGATCGGGCGCGAGATCGGCGCCGTCGGGGCTGGAGGCCACGACGGTCAGGCCGTCCTGTCCGGCCTCGACGATCAACGCCGCCGAACCATCGAACACTCGGGCCAGCTCGGTGAGGCCCGCTTCGTAGACCTGCCGCACGTCACTGGCCTCGGCCAGGCCGATCCCGAGCCGGGCCAGAGCGGCGTCGCGCTCGGCCGCCGCGACCTCGGCGGTCACGTCGTGCAGGGCCACGACGTACCTGCGATCGTCCCCTTCCCCCACGGCGTTGGCGGCCACCGCCGCCTCCACCCGATGGCCCTCCCGGTGGCGGAGGGCGAAGGTGGCGACCAGCCGTCCGTCCGACATCAGGCGTTGGTGGCCGTCGGTCGCCGCCCGGGCCGCCTCCGGATCGGTTTCGGGCTCGTAGATCCAAGGGAACGGAGACGAGTAGGGCAGGCCGGCGCGCGGGTAGCCGAGCAGCTCCTCGAAGGCCGCGTTGGCCTCGATCAGCGTCCCGCTGCGGTCGAGTACGACCACTGCGTCATGGAGCGATTCGATGAGCGCCCCCCGCCACGCCGACTCGTGATTGCGCAGGGCGGCCAACTCCAGGTTGGACCGCACCCGGGCCAGGAGCTCCAGCCCGGAGAAAGGTTTGACCAGGTAGTCGTCGGCCCCCGCCTCGAGGCCCTCGATGGCGGACTCCTCACCGGCGCGGGCCGAGAGGAACACGATGGGAACAGTTGCCGTGACCGGGTTGGACCGCACGGCACTGAGCAGGCCGAAGCCGTCCAGGCGGGGCATCATCACGTCGGTGAGGACGAGGTCCGGTCGGTGGCCGGCGATGACCTCGAGCGCCTCGACACCATCCGACGCCACCTGGACGTTCCAGTAGGGACGCAGGATGCGGGCCAGGTAGGCGCGCATATCGGGATTGTCGTCGACGACGAGCACCCGGGCCGCGGCGGTGGTTCCGGCCGCGCCGCGTACGAGGGTGGCGTCCACCGGCTCGGTTTGATCCGGTCCGATCCACAAAAGGGCCTCGTCCAGGTAGGCGGCGATGGACGACTCACGAGACGCGGCCTGGGTGGACCCGGTGAACTTGCCGTAGGGGACGACCACCTCGAAGGTCGATCCCTGCCCCTCGGAACTGACGACCGAGACGTCGCCGCCGTGCAGGCGGGCCAGCTCGGCGACCAGGGCCAGGCCGATCCCGGTGCCCTCGTGGGATCGCCCGCCCGCCCCCGGCACCCGGTAGAAGCGCTCGAAGAGGCGTTCCTGGTGGTCCGCGGGGATACCGACTCCGGTGTCGGATACGGCAAGGACGACGGTGTCGTCGCGCCCGCGCAGCGAGACGTCTATGCGTCCCTCGAGGGTGAACTTGAGAGCGTTGGAGAGAAGGTTCAACAGGATCTTCTCCCACATGTCCCGGTCCACGTGCACCGTCGCGCCGAGAGGTTCCAGTTCGAGTCCCAGGCCGAGACCGGCTCTCTCGATAACCGGGGCGAAGGACATGGCCACGTCGCGGGTGAACTCCACCAGGTCGGTGGGGACCGTCTCGGCCTGCAGCCGGCCCCCCTCGATCCGGGCGAAGTCGAGCATGTCGTTGACCAATCGCCGTAGCCGCCGGGCGTTGCGGGCGATTATCTCCACCCGGGCGCGCTGCACCTCTTCGAGGGGCGCCAGGTCGTCTTTAATGGCGTCGTCGGCGGGAGCCAGTATCAGGGTCAGCGGCGTGCGGAACTCGTGGCTCACGTTGCTGAAGAACTCGGTCTTGGCCCGGTCGAGCTCGGCCAGCGATTCGGCCCGTCGCCGCTCCGCCTCATAGGCGCGGGCGGCCGCCACTCCTGAAGCGACGCTGCCGGCGACCAGTTCGGCGAACCCGCGGTAGTCGGCGTCGATCTCCCGGTACGGGTTCAACCCGGCGACGAAGACCCCGCTCGGCGCGCTCTGGCCGCCTTCGACGAGGGGGACGAGGAGAGCCTGACGCGATGGGTCGGTCCAGGCTCCCGTCGGGAGGCCATCGGGGGCGCCCGGTGGGGTGCACAGCCGGGACGAGCGGGCTGCGGCCACCCGGCCGAGCGGCCAGGGCCCGTCGTCGGCCCGGGCTACCAGGTGCGGAGCGACCCGGTCTCCGGGCCCCACACCGGTGGTGGCCACCAGGCGGGCGGCCCCGTCCCCCTCGAAGATGTAAGTGGCCGTCCAGGGCAGGTCCCACAGGTTCCGGCTGAGCACGGCGGAGGTGGCCTCGAACACCGCCGCCTCCGTACGCGCCGAGGAAAGCTCGGATGCCAGATCGCGCAGGGTGGCCATCCGCCGCTCGGCGAGCACCCTCTGGGTCTCCTCGGTGACCACGCACAGCATCCCGGCGACGGTCCCGTCGACGTCGACGATGGGGCTGTAGGAGAAGGTGTGGTAGGTCTCCTCCCGGTACCCGCCCCGCTCGAGGAACAGCAGCAGGGCCTCGTCCCAGGTCGCCTCGCCCCCGTCCATGACCATCTGCAGCCGTGGTCCGATCTCGCCATAGATCTCGGACCACACTTCCCGGGTGGGTCGACCTAGGGCCCACGGGTGTTTGACGCCGAGCGTGGCCCGGGCGTAGGCGTGGTTGTAGAAGAAGAGCAGATCCGGTCCCCACCCCATCCACATGGAGAAGCGGGACGAGACCACCACGTTCACCATGGTCCGCAGGAGCGACGGCCACTCCTCCGGGGGGCCGAGCGGCGACTCGGACCAGTCGCGCCCCGCCATCACGTCGGTCAGGTCGTCGTCGGAAGGGGCAGGCACCCTCGGCGTGTCGGTCATGATTCTCCGACCGAAGTTTCTACTGCACTCCGGTGGGGACTGGATCCCAGGCCGTCCCCGTGGAGGTCCTCACGGCGGCTCGTCAGATCGTCTCGATGCGGTAATCCACGATCCGCCCGGACTGCACCACCAGCCACCCGAATGTGGGTCGGGGCTGCATCCGTCGCTGGGTGGGCGATCCCGGGTTGAACAGGAGCTGGTCCCCTTCCCCGGTCGTCGCCAGCGGTTCATGGCTGTGGCCGAACACGACGGCGTCGCAGTCGGGAAAGCGACGCCTCATGCGCCGCGCCCGCCCGGAAGTCCGGCCGCTGTCGTGGATCATCCCGATCCGCACCCCGGCGACGTCTACCACCTTGGTCTCGGGGAGGACGCCGGCGAGGGCTGCGTCGTTGTTGCCGAGCACGGCGTGCAAGGGGGCGGGGCCGGCTTGGCGACCCAGGCGCTCCAGCACCCCCCGGTCCAGCACGTCCCCGGCGTGGAGAACCACGTCGGCGAGGTGGATCTGCTCGGTGACCGCGTCGGGTAACCATCCCGGACGATCGGACCGGAGATGGGTGTCGGCCAGTACGAGGACTCTCACGACCCTGGGCACAGCTCGGCTCCCCTTGCTCGCATCACCTGCAGCACGGCCTGATCGAGCCGCGGCTGGCTGAGTTGGGCGTTCTGCACGGCGGCGACAATGGCCGCCACTATCCCCGAGACGTCGCTGGCAAGGGGGCCCGGGGCGAGCCGGGCGGTATCGGCGGCCGTGAGCGTGGAGCCGAACAGCACCATGTCGGCGCCGGCCCCGACGGCGGCCACCGCCGCGGCCGGCAGGTCGAAGCCGGCGGCCGATACGGCCCCGGCCGAGAGACTGTCGGTGAGCACCAGGCCGTGGAAATGGATCTGCTGTTCGAGCAGGCCTTCGATGACCGCCGGCGACAGCGAGGCCGGTCCCGGCGTCAGGCCGGGCACGCTGGCGTTGGCGACCATGACGGCCGCCGCGCCGGCTCGTATGTCCTGCTCGAAGGGCACCAAGCCGCCGGTCAGGAGTTGGGCCAGGGGGGTGGTGGCGGCCGGCTCGTAGTCGGTGTTCCCGCTAGACCCTCCCAGGCCGGGGAAGTGCTTCAACACGCCGAGCACCCCGGCCTGGGCCAGACCGGCGACGAAGGCCGACCCGTACTCCCCGGCGGTCGCCGGCCGGGCGCTGAACGAGCGGGGCCCGTCCGGGTCTGTCTTCGATACGACCGGCCCGGCGTCGAGATCGAGCACGGGGGCCAGGTCGACGGTGACCCCTAGGGCCTTCATCGCCGCCCCGACGTTGCGGGCCGCCGATTGCACCGCGGCGGGGGTCATGGTCGAGGCCATCTCCTGTGGCCAGGGCAGGGAGGGCACGTCCCCGGCCAGACGCTCCACCCCGCCCCCCTCCTCGTCGGCCATGACCAGCGGTGGGGGCGTGGCCGACCGGTGCAGCGGGGACAGGGTCGCGGTCAGGGCTGCCGGTCCGGGCTGCGGGCCGATGAGGAGCACCCCGCCGGCGCCCGCTCGGGTCGCCACGGCGATGGCTGCGGGATCGCCGTCGAGCACCGGCACGACGACCAGGAGCGCAGCGCGACGGGACAGGGACCATCCGGCCACCTCCGACGCCGCCAGGCACGTGGCCGGCGGCCCAACCGTTCCGAACGCGGCCCGGCCGTCTGGCCCGCCGGCCGCCGCCCCTTCGGCGGTCTTGGCGATCGTGTCCGTCGCCGCGGTCGGGGGGCCCTGCGGCCGGCTGGTCGATGGCCCGCCGGCCGCCGACGGACCGGGAGCCGGTCCTGAGCATGACGCCAGCGACCACAGGGCCATACCCGCCAACAGGCGGCCGGACTTGCGCCTGCCCCGGGTCGCTCCCATGGCCGGCCGGTCTACCAGCTGGCCAGCCGTGGCACTAGGCCATCAGGGGGTCGGTCGCGTCAGCGCGACCCGCGCTCGACGGTCGTGGCCCGCCGGGTGGCCCGCCGCAGCTGCATGATCCTCACCGACCCGACGGTGAAGACGACGAGCCCTCCGAGCACCGACGCCAGGAGCAGGTCGATGGCCAACGGGATCGACCAGGTCGCCCAAAAGAAATGCACCCGCACCGACTTCAGGTTCTGCAGGATGAAGACCAACACGATGACCAACGACACCATCCCGGCGGCCAACGCCACCCAAGCGGCCGAGATGCGGCTCCGCCCGGGTCCTCGGCGGGTCGGTGCAGCGGCCGGCGCCTGCGGATCGGCAGCCTGACTGGGGGAACGCGTCCCTTCGTCTACCGGACCGGGGCCGACCAGGGCGTCGGCGCCGGGCGGGTCCATCAGGATGGGATGGGGTTCATCAACGGTGAGGGTGGATTGCGCGGCCTGGCTGTCGCGTCCGAAACGTCTGAGTGCCACGGGTGGGGTTATACCCAGTTCGGGTTAGCTACTCACCTCGGCCACAAACGGTGTGGCTCGACCAACCCGGGTCAGTCGGGTACGACCGCCTCTATGGCAGACACCAGAGCGGGGTCGTCGGGCGCGACCGTCGGGCGGAAGCGCCCCACCACCGAGCCGTCGGGAGCGATCAGGAACTTCTCGAAGTTCCACTGCACATCTCCGGCCTCGCCCTTGGAGTCAGCCGTCTTGGTCAGCTCGGAGTAGAGAGGATGGCGGTGAGGCCCATTGACATCGACCTTCTCGGTCATGGGGAACGTCACGCCGTAGGTGGTGCTGCAGAAGGTGGCGATCTCCTCAGCTGAGCCCGGCTCCTGTCCGGCGAACTGGTTGCAGGGAACTCCGAGGACGCTGAACCCACGGTCTTTGTACCGCTCGTGCAGCTGCTCGAGGCCCTCATATTGCGGGGTTAGCCCGCACTTGGACGCCACATTGACGATGAGCGTGGCTTTGCCAGCGAAGTCCGAAAGATCGAGGGGGCTGCCGTCGAGCGCGCCTATGGAGGTGTCGGTGATAGCCATGACCGGCCCAACCCCGGCGAGCTGTGCCCTATTCCCGCAACCCGCCCCCTCCGGACCGGCCCTGCGCCCCGCCGCCACCTTCCGATCCGCCGCCGGCCACCGCCGCAAAGATCTGGGCGCGGTCACGCCGGTCATACCGCGGTCGGGGCCGGCCGGTAGGGCAGGCTGTGGGGCATGAGCTCCCGCCCACCGGAGGATCCGACCGACGCCGGGTGGACCACCTACCCGGGCGCCGTCATCCGGACCGCCGCCGACTATTCGTGGCGCCTGATCGCCATCGGCACGGTGGTGTACTTCGGGGTGAGGCTCCTGTCCCGGCTGTCCGAGGTCGTCATCCCCTTCATCGTCTCGATCCTCATCACCGCCGTCCTGCAGCCGCTAGCCGAGAGGCTGAAGCGGGCCGGCCTGGGTCGGGGCCTGGCCACCGTGGTCACCATCTTCATTGCGCTGGTGCTGCTCGGAGGCCTCATCACCGTCGTGGTCATCCGCGCCGCGCAGCAGGCACCGCAGCTGGGCAACGAGATCAACAACCTCCTCCCCCACATCAAGCACTGGCTCATCCACGGCCCGCTCAAGATCAACCCCGACACCGTCAACAATCTCAATCAGACAGTCAGCAACGACATCACCAAGAACAGCTCGGCCATCGCGTCCAAGGCTCTTTCCACGGGCAAGACGGTCCTGGCTCTCCTGACCGGGCTGCTGCTGGCCGTCTTCTCCACCATCTTCTTGGTCTACGACGGGGACCGGGTGTGGGGCTTCCTGCTCAGGGGCACACCCGTCCGGGCCCGCCCCGGCCTCGACGCCGCCGCTCGGGCGGCCTGGACCACCATCAGCTACTACATACGCGGCACTCTGATCGTGGCCCTCTTCCATGGGCTGGTGGTGGCCGTCACGTTGTCCATCCTGGGAGTTCCCCTCTCGTTCCCGCTCGCCGTGCTGGTCGCCCTCGGTAGCTTCATCCCGTTGGTCGGGGCGGTGGTCACCGGGGTTCTGGCCGTCGCCGTGGCCGGGCTGTCCAAAGGGCTCATCGCCTCGATCGTCGTGGTGGCGGTCCTGCTCCTCGACAACCAGATCGAGGCGCACGTGCTCCAGCCCTTCGTCGTCGGCCGCTATGTGCGCATCCACCCCCTTGCCGTGGTGCTCTCACTCGCCGCCGCCGGCATCCTGTTCGGCCTCGTCGGAGCTTTCATCGCCGTGCCGGTGGTGGCCACGATCAACAGCGCCGTGCGCGCCGCGTTGGCCCTCGGGGAGGAGGGCCGACCGGAGCGGGACGAGTCCGCTCCCCACCACGCCCATCCGCCACCGGCCGCGCCTTCCGCCCCGGCCGCCGGCGGGGAGCTCACCACCGAACATCCGCCGCTCGAAGGAGGATGATTCCAACCGGGGGAGGATGACGGATCACCGGTGGCCCCCATAGCTTGGACGGCGTGCCGAGCGACGAGGAGTTCCGGAAGGTCGCCGAGGATGTCAGGGCTCTGGCCCGTTCCTTGGCCCGGGACCTGAAGGACGCCGCCCGGGCCGCTCACCAAGACGGGCGACCGACGGCCGAGGCCTTTCGCGACGGACTGCGAGACGCCGCCCGGGGGGCCCGTCAGGAGTTCCGCAAGGGCGTAGGTGGCTACCGTCCCGGAGTCGGCCACCACCGAGGCCCGACCTCCTGGCGCGGCCGGGGCCCGTACCGGGGATGGGACGCCTATCGCGGCTGGCGCCCGCCTCCCAGCTGGGGTCCTCCCGGTGGCCCCGGGCCGGGCGACGGTCCACCGGGAGGGACCGGAGGCGACCGGGCCGGGTCGTCGTCCAACCGGCCGCCGGTCGCCGGGCGCCCCGGACCCGGGCCGTGGTGGCCCGACGGTGAGCCGTGGCGCCGACGCCCGTCGCGCCGGCGCGGCCTTCCCCCCGTCCGGCGCAGGTGGGACGCCACCGTGCTGGTCGGCCTGTTGGTCGTGGTGTTCGGGCTGGCGTGGTTGCTGACCGCAGCCGGCGTGGTGCACCTCTCCGTGGAGTCGGTGGTGGCCTGTGGGCTGATACTGCTCGGTGCCGCCATGGTCATCGGCGGGCGAACCGACTGGAGCATCAGCCGCCACGCCTGGCCCATCCTGCTCGGCGTCGTCATGGTCGTGGTGCTGTTCGCCACCTCGAGCACCTTCGGCGTCCCGGGTGCGCTGTCCCACATGTCCTTCGGGGACATGACGGCGACCGCCCGGAGCGGATCGACGGTGTACGGAGGGTTCGGGAAGCTCACCGTCGACGCCACAGGTGTCGGGCCGGGGGGCACCGTACACGTCGAGAGCATCGCCGGTCTGACCGACATCGAGGTACCCGACGGGGTAGCGCTGACCGTCGACGCCAAGGTGCTGGCCGGTCAGGTCTGCATCCACGGCCGTACCTACACGAGCGGGATCGGGGCCTCCACGGGGCAGGTCACCTGGCAGCCCCCCGCCAGCGCAGTCCCCTTCAGACCGATCACGGTGGACGTGCATCAGTCGCTTGGGCAGATCCGCATTGGAAGCGAAAGCTGCTGATCGACGTGACCACCGCCCCCGTCATCGCCGCAGCCGACCGCGGCGAGGCCCCGCTTTCCTACCGCTACCGCACCTCGCGGGTGGCCTTCGGCATGTTCTTCCTGCTGATGGGCACGGCCTTCCTGCTCGACAGTCTCGGGGCGTTCCGCGTGACCACCGGGATTTTCTGGCCGCTGTTCGTCATCTCCCTCGGCACCGGGCTCCTGCTGCACCGGGCCCGGCGGCTGATGGTCGAGGAGGACCGCAGCGCCCAGCTCGCCGTGGCCGAGGAGCGGGTGCGCATCGCCCGCGAACTGCACGACATCGTGGCCCACGGGGTGTCGCTCATGACCATCCAGATCGCCGCCGCCCGTCGGGTCTCGGCCAAGGACCCCGGCTCGGCCACCGAGGCCCTCGAGGCGGCGGAGGAAACCGGCCGCCAGACCCTCTCGGAGCTCGAGGGCATGCTCACCGCCCTACGGGGGGCGGATGCCTCCATCGGCGCCGCCGCCCGCAACGGGTACGCCGCTTCTGCCCCCAGCTCCCGGACCCCGCTGCCGCGCCTCGCCGACCTGGAGACCCTCGTGGACACCGTACGCCAGACCGGCCGGGAGGTGAGCTTCAACGTGCTCGGCGACGTGCCCAACCTCCCCACCAGCGTCGAGACCACCGTCTACCGACTGGTGCAGGAGGCTCTCACCAACGCCGTCCGCTACGCCGGCGACGCGCCCATCGACGTACAGGTGATCTTCTCCCCCGCCGCAGTGACGGTATTCGTGGACGACCAGGGCCCCGGCACGGGGCCGCCCCGCCAGGGGGCCGGTCCGGGCCACGGACTCACCGGCATGCGGGAACGGCTCGCCGCCATCGGGGGGACGATGGAGGCCGGGCGGCGGGACCCGGGGCCGGGGTGGCGGGTCTACGCCACCATCCCCCTGATCCTCCTCGACACCGCCTGACCGCCCGCGATCCCGAACATCCCCTTCGCCGCCCATCGAGGCCGACCCCCATCCCGCCGGGGCATGGCGGCTGTCAGACTCACGGGGGTGATACGCCTACTGATCGCCGACGACGAGGCCATGGTCCGCCGGGGTCTACGCATGGTGCTCGAAGCCGAGGACGATCTGCAGGTCGTGGGCGAGGCGGCCAACGGCTACGAGGCGGTCGAGGAAGCCCAGCGGCTGCACCCCGACGTGGTCCTTATGGACGTCCGCATGCCCCGCATGGACGGGGTCGAGGCCTGCCGGAGGCTGGTCGCCGCCAGCTCCATCAAGGTGGTCGTGCTCACCACCTTCGATCTCGACGAGCATCTCTTCGCCGCGGTGAGAGCCGGTGCCAGCGGGTTCCTGCTCAAGGCCTCCCGCCCCGAGGATCTCGTGGCCGCCATCCGAGCCGCGGCGGACGGCAACGCCCTGGTCGAGCCCCGCATGACCAAGCGGCTGCTCGAGGAGTTCGCCCGGCGGCCGGCCACCCCCGATGCCGACCATCTCTTCGCCGATCTGACCGAACGGGAGCTCGATGTCCTGCTCGAGGTCGCCCGGGGAGCCAGCAACGCCGAGATCGCCGAGCGGCTCTACATCAGCGAGACCACGGTCAAGACCCATATAAACCACATCCTCACCAAGCTCAACGTGCGGGACCGGATCCAGGCCGTCGTTCTGGCTTACGACCACGGGCTGGTCGAGCCCGGTGGCGGCCGCAGCACCTGACGACCGCTTCCGGTCGGCCCGGTCCCCTCGCCGACCGCGGCCAGGTGCAGGGTCAGGGTCAGGGGGCCACGATCCGCCCAGGGGTGGATGGAGCAATCAATCCCGGGGACGATGTGGTGGGTCCGGGACGGGCTTAGGTTGAGCGGTGCCAAGGAGGAACGATGCACGATAACCCGTCGGCCCGGTCGTACCAGACATATGAGGAGCACCACCCCTATGGCCGCGGTCCGGGTGGCCGCCGGTCAGGTCCGCTGGGGACCCTCCTCACCTGGGTCATCTTCGCCATGGTGGCGCTGCTGGCCCTGGCCGCCCTGGGATGGATCCTCGGACTGGTGTTCCATGTGGCAGCGCTGCTGATCAAAGTTGCGTTGGCTACGGCGGTGATAGCCTTCGTGTGGCGGACGGTGGCCGGCAGAAGGACCCCGAAAAGCCCGATGTGACCCTTGACACCAGAGGTGTCCGGGCGTTGAATGACAGGTGAACGACAGAAGTTCGAAGTCCCTCGGGGACGGAAAGGAGGGCACCGTGGCGACATGGAGCTCGTCCGAGGAGGACGGTCCACCCCGCTGATGAGGGGTGCCGGCAGCACGGGAAACCCTGCCAGGCGCCCAGCCAGCGATCGTCGGACGGCTGCACGCTCGGAATCGGCCGGCCCTATGGCCGGATGACGTTGCGGCGTGATCCGGGACGAGGCGGTCCCAAAAGGTAGAGCCAGGTCGTTCCGACGAAACTCAACCGGCACAGGAGTGGCTGCAAAGCTGTCCTGTGCCGGTTGCGCGTCCCGGCAGCTGCGCCAGTGGCCAGTAGTAACTCCCGGATGGCTTTGGGCCACCGGCCATGGGACCATTGAGGGGTGAGCGAGCTGCAGCGGTGGGACCGAGAGGGTCACCTCCCCGAGGAGTCCTCCCCGGACCGGCTTCCCGACCGACGCCGCGACCCCCGCCTGCCCGCCGTGGACCGCAACCGGAGCCGCGGGCTGGATCTCAGCCCGGCCGAGGTGGTGGCCCGGCGTTCCAACCGCCGCTGGATGCTGTTCATGGTGGTGTCCTCGGTGGTGATCCTGGTACTGGCCCTGATCGCCACGGCGGTCTTCGTCAGCAACGAGCCGAGCGGGCCCAAGATCAGCGTCCCGGTCGGCTACCAGGCCATCAACGACGGTTACTTCAGCTACGCCGTCCCGCAGGCCTGGAAGAACAACCCGTCCAACACCGACCAGGCCGGCGACGTCGACACTTCGGGACCGACCGGCTTCGCCGGTGAGCACATTGCCTACCGCGCCTCAGCACCCGTCCTCGGCGCCACTCCGCCTGTCGCCCTCGAGGCCCTCGGGGCGTCAAAACCCACGCCTTTCGAGCTGACCGGCGGCCGGCCGGTGGTCATCGCCGGGACCAGCGCCGCCTTCGTATACACGGCGACCCGTCCGGGGGGCTTCCAGGCAACGGTGGTCAACGCCTACGACTACAAGGCCGCCGTCGAGCTGTGGCTGATGATCCAGGCGCCACCGTCGGTAACCGGAACCATCGTGTCGTCCCTGCGGGCCTGAACCCTCCCCGCCGTCGCCGGCCGCTCTCCACCGGGGTCAACGGCGAGGAGGGGTGCCGCGGAGAGTAGGAAGTAGGAGGGGAGGAGGGGGTCACCCGCCCGGAGCGGTGGCGCCGAGATACACCTCTTCGCCCCACGGGGCTCCCGGTACCGTGGGGAACCACTCGACGCGTACGGCGGCCCCGGGGTGGGGTGCGTCGACCATCACGCCGCGTGGGTCGACCACCAGCCCGACGTGGTCGGCGATTCCCCCCGGCGCACCGAAGAAGACCAGGTCGCCCGGCGCCAGCGTCTGCCCGGAGGGAACCGGAGGGCCGGCGATCATCTGGTCCTCGGCCACCCTGGGTAGGTCGACACCGGCCTGCCTCCAGGCCGCCTGGGTCAGGCCCGAACAGTCGAAGGCCACCCCGGGAGCTTCGGCACCCCACCGATAGGGAATCCCCACCTGCGCCAGGGCGAAGCGCAGCGCAGCTGAGCCCCGGTCGGGGGCCGCCACGGACTCCCACGAGAGACCGAAGCCCTGGGCCAGGGCCAGGACCCGGGCCACGTAGGCCCCCGAATGGTTGTAGGCGAATATGGCCGAACCGAGCCGCGTCGGGTCGCCGGCACCGTCGGCGCACAGCATCCGGGCCGCGGCGAACACGGCGTCGGCAGGGTCGTAAGGCGACGGCGGCACCGCCCCGCCGGGAGGGGTCGGCTCGTCGTACTCGGCAAACGTGGCCGGCTCGAACTGCATGGGGCCCTCGGCGCCGGCCGCGTTGGCTCCTGAACGAACCCCGGGCAGGCTGGACCGCCCGTGATCGGATTCGACCTCCCCGATGGCCGCCAGCACCGTCCACGACAACCCCGGGCAGGTGGCGGCAGCCGCCGAGTAGAGCCTCAACATGGCCACCGGAACGGATGCGAGAGAGGCGGCCGGTCCCACCGCGGAGATGGCATCGGCTCCGCCCCCGGCCGACGCGACCCCCGGCAGGGAGCTCACGGCCGCCAGAACCATCAGGATCAGGGCGGCCCCGGGGAGGACCAGGGTGAGGACGCCAGCTACTGCTATCTTCATAGTTTTCAGTATACTTCATGATTGATCAGTCGCAATCTTGCGATCGGTGGGATCCCGGTACGCTCGCGGCCGTGCGGGTTTCGATCGCCGACTACGAGGTGGCAGAGCCGTGGGCGCGGGAAGGGCGCTACGTCTGCCGGCCGCCGGCCCGCCTCGGGCGGCCCGGCCCGGTGCTGGTCTCGGAGCTGAACACCGACGCCG
>JAGWSF010000027.1 GCA_028876385.1 Acidobacteriota bacterium
CTGCTCCTCGGGCCGCACGCCGAAGTGGCGCCCCGCCGGGTGCCGGCCCACCGTCGGCGCAAGCGGCCCCTGCACGCCGTGTCGTAGTCCCCCCGGGGCACCCTACGGCCTGACGACTGAAGTCCGGCGTCTCCCGCTCAGATCCCTGGCCCGCCGGGTTAGAGGCCCAACTGGGCGTTGCGCAGCTGAGCTACCAGGTCCGGATCTCCTGACGCCTCGACCCGGGCGGACCTCTGGCGTCCGAAAGCGAACAGAAGCAACTCGCCCGGGTTCCCGGTCAGCGTCACCTGCGGCTCCTGCGCTTTGCCGACCACCGTGCCGAATCCCGGCGCGGTTAGCGTCACCCCCACCGGGGCCCTGCGCATCAAGGATCGGCCCATCAGCTTCAGCCGGGCCCAGAGAGCCTTCTCTAGACCAGCGTCGAGAGTCCGCGGCTCCCACCCCGGACGGGCCCGCCTCACGTCCTCGAGGTGGACGAAGTACTCGACGGTGTTCATGGTCTCGTCGACCACACGTAGCGGTGCCGGCGGCCCAGAGCGAACCGACTCGACGAGCTGGGTCCAGGACCGGCCCTGCTTCACCTGGTTCTGGACCCGAGCGGTGTAGCCGGCCAGCGGCTTGATCAGGATCCCGGCCGCGGCGTCGGGACGCCGTTCCCGGATGACCAGGTGGGCTGCCAGGTCGCTCGTCGACCAGCCCTCGCACAAGGTGGGGGCATCGGGACCGACCTCCACGAAGAGGTCGGCGAGGGCTCGGCGTTCGCTGCGGGCGTAACCGGTCACGGCTCTCCTTGTGGAAGTGGGGTCTTTCCGACCCTACTCCTACCCGGTCGCAACCCTTTCGACCTCTTCGACCTCTTCGACAAAACGGAGAGGAGGCGCTGCGGACGCGGGCACCCGTGGCGCGAGAGACCCTGAGGCTCCGTCCCCGGGCTGCATCGTAGGTACATCAGTAGTGATGCAGATACGATGCAGAGGTGCGGACGACCGTCAACCTGCCGCCGGGAGTGCACCGGCGGGCTCTGGAGCTCGCCAAGCTACGCCACCAGTCCCTTTCGACGGTGATCGCAGATCTGGCGGTGCGGGGCCTGGCCACCCTCGACGAGCCGGTGGAACTTAGGACCGACCCGACGACGGGGTTCCCGGTCATCACCTTCGGGAGGCGGGTCACGGCGGCCGAGGTGGCCGACGCGCTCGACGATGAGTGACCGGCGTACCTACCTGCTGGACGCCAACGCGCTCATTGCGTTGGTGGTGGCCGACCACGAGCATCACGCCCCGGCGGCCCGGTGGGCGGCCGGGGTGGATGGGATCGCCCTCTGCCCGATCGTGGAAGGGGCCCTCGTCCGGTTCCTCGTTCGTGCTGGTGAGGGCCAGGCCACCGCGACCGCCATCCTGTCGGCCCTTTACCGTTCGCCCCGGTGTCACTTCTGGGAGGATGCGCTGTCGTATGAAGCGGCCGGGCTCGGACACGTCGTGGGCCACCGACAGGTGACCGATGCCTATCTGGTCGCTCTCGCCAAGAGCCGGGGCGGTCGGTTGGCCACCTTCGACCGATCCCTGGCCCGAGCACTCCCCGACGACACCGAACTGATCCGCTGAGCGGAAATGCCTTGCTCGGCCGGCTGTCATCGGCGACGATCGGCCATGATCGTCGTGCGCCGTGTTCGCCCCGGGGAAGGGGACTCCTACCGGCAGGTCCGCCTCGCTGCGCTGGCCGAGTCACCGGCGGCTTTCGCCTCGACCTACGCCCGCGAATCGTCGCTGACCGCCCAGGACTGGTCGGAGCGGGCCCGGGCCAGCGCCGAGGGATGGCAGCGGGCCGCCTTCTTCGCCGTGGACGACGGGGACATCGTGGGACTGGTCGGCGGGTACCGGCCGAAGCCGGCGTCAGATGTAATCGAGCTGGTCTCGATGTGGACCCATCCGAGCACCCGGCGGACGGGGGTCGGTCGACTCCTGGTCGAGGCGGTGATCGAGTGGGCGAGAGCGGGCCAGGCGCAGGAAGTGCAGCTGTGGGTGACCCGGGCCAACACCGCGGCCCAGGTCTTCTACCGGGCGGTCGGGTTCACCGAGACCGGTGAGTATCAGCCGCTGCCATCCGATCCCTGCCGGGACGAGTCCCGTATGACCTTCGCTCTCTGACCGGCGCCGGATCCGGCTATCGGGCCACACCTTTACCGACGAGGGTGGACCATCCCGCCGCCGACCACCACTCGCCAGACGGCGAGTGGGTTCACCAACCCACGGGCGGCGTAGGTCTCATGCCGGCGTTATCACGGCGACGCCGTACAGGGAGGCCGCCGCCGCCATACGGCTGTCGTAGGTCACGATGCCGTCTAGTTCGTCGCCCAATTCCAAAGCTGCGGCGAGGTGGAGGGCGTCCAGACTCCGTAACTCGCCGGGATCGAGGGTGGCCGCTCTTTCGAACGTGGCGGACGTTAGATTGATCAAAGTGAGTGCGTCCAGCACTGATCGGGCGCGTTGCATTCGATCGGGAGCGGCGCGCCGGGTCGCCCGAAGGAGCTCGGTGCGCAGCAAGTCACTGGCGATCACCCGCGTTTCGTGGGCGGCGCCCCACGACGCCATGGCTTCAGAAGCCGGTTCGGCGACGACGAGCTTGGCCGCCGCCGACGTGTCGAGGTAGAAGGCCATCAATAGCGCTCTTCGCCGCGCATGGTCGCTACGACCTCCGACAGGATGGGCTGCTCTGGAGACGCCTCGGGAGGTGGGCCAAGAGCAGCGAGCGAGCCCTTCGCCGGCCGAGCCCGACCTGACGCGACGAGGGCGGCGACGCGTCCTCCCGGAACCGGAACCAGTTGGGCGACCGGTCTTCCGCGATCGGTGATGGTCACCACTTCGCCGGCCGCGGCCCTGGCCACCACCTGCGAGGCGTTCTGCTTCAGCGCTCGGATGCCGACCGTACTCATATTCTACATTGTAGTACCTGAGATCGGGATGACATGTCCGCGGCACAGACACGCTGATCAGCAGGCTGCCCTGGAGTCCCAGCTGGAGATACACCGGCCGGATCAGCTCTGGGGCGGGCGCAGTTCTCTGCGCAGCACCAGCTTCAGGGCCGTCCAGGTGTCGTCGATGGCGCAGACCTTGACGTCCACCCAGCCGATGGGCAGGGCGATGGCCCTGACGGCGTCGTCGCTCATGTCGGTGGACATCTTGGAGGCCCGCTTGGGCCAGGCCACCCAAAAGGCCCCATCGGGCGGGAGAGTGCCTACCAGCCAACCGATGTTGCGGGCGAGGTGATCCCTCTCGGTGACGAATCCGAGTACCAGGTCGACCTCCTGGTTACGGCGAAGTCCATTCTGGACCGACGCCCCGTCGGGGAGCGTCCCCGCAGCCAGATCGAAGCCTTCGGGGGCGTGGAGCACGGCCACCCGGGTGCCGGCTCGGATGCCGAGCTTCTGGGGCAGAGGCGTCGAGGAGAATCCGCCGGCTGTGGTCATGGACCCAGGCTCGCGCTTTACGGAGGGCCACGAGGGCGGTCCGGCCATCGGCACGAATATCTGGGTGGGAGAGAGGCGGCCGGACCCTGACCGCGGTGGCCAGCAAAGAGGCCGTGGAGTTTGATCCCGGTGATTCAAACAAACGCGGCGGAGGGTCGTACTTTCGTACAAACCTTTGGTCGGTCGATGGTTGCGAGCCGGGCCGGGACTTAGCATCGGCGCGTGCCCCAGAGTTGGAACATCCTCTACAACGTCGCCGGTATGAGCCAGCCGACGCCCGTGACGTGCTGGGCTACGTCGTTCGCAGTGGTCATCAACTTCCGGGACGGCTCCAATATCACTCCCATCGACGTGTGCAACACCGTCGGGAGGGACCCCGACACCCCCGAGACCTGGGACGAAATCTTCCAGGCCGCGGCCGCCTACGGGCTCAACCAGAGCGCCGGATCGTGCATGACTGTCGACGGGTGGGGGCAGATGCTCCAGGATCACGGGCCGCTGTGGGTGTGCATCAACTATGAGCAGCACGCGGTCGTGGTCAACGGCCTCCAGAGCGACGGGACCGACGAAGGGACCACCTTCTACGTGACCGACCCCTGGGCCGGTCCCGAAGCACTGACGCCCAACTCACTCAATGGCCTGTTCGAAATGATCGGGGCCAGTCAGCCGGTTGAGAACCTGGCTATCTGGCACCGCTGACGGTCGTCGGGTGACCGGCTCCCCGGTAGCCACCCACTCACATGTCTGACGGTGGGTGTCAAGGAGTGGGAAGGAGCCACAGGGTTCTCTCCGATCAGGTCGACAATGTGTCCTACGTCAGCCCAACCACGTCGAGGGGCGCTCTGTGCGCAGGCCGGAACCATTGATCGACGGAGAAGTCCCGTACCCGGTGTGAGGCGTCCGCATCCCTCTCAACCGACGCGCGGAAGCACTTCTAAGTAGCCGCCATCGAGGCCGCGGAGGACGTCGAAGTGCCGGTGGTCCAGGCTGGCGATCGTACGCGTCCGGTGCCGCTCAGCCAGCACCACGACCGACGCGTCCGCCACGCCGATCTCCTGGTCTCGGTAGCTGGAGATGACGTCACGGCAGCGACGAAGCCCCTCTTGATCCAAAGCCGGCAAGTCCCAGGCTCCGCCGGTCAGCTCGTCGAGCACGGCGAGTTCGGCACCCACCCCGTGTCGGGTGGCGACGAGGTAGTCCAGCTCAGCTACCACGTACGGCGAGACGATCAAAGCTTCGGCTGCGGCGAGCACCTCGGATACCGCGTCGTGGTCGGGCTCGGACGCGTCGAAGAACGCCAGGAGGGCGCTCGTGTCCACGATGACGGCAGGCACGTGGTCAGCGTTCCCCGAAGCCGGCAAGCATCTCCTCGGCGTCGCGGGCGATTGGCTGCCCGCTCGAGTACAGAGCGCCACGAGCACGAGGCCGGACGCCGCCCACCGCCATACGGATCGACTCGCGGATGATCTCTGCTTCCGACACCCCGCGCTCCGCAGCAGCCCGCTTGACCGCCGACTTCAGGTCCTCCGGCAGGTACAGGGTCGTCTTCTCCATGCATGTATGGTACCACCGGTGGCACCGCTAGCTAGAACCCGGTCGCAGAGGCGACCGCATCCCACAGGGCCGGAGCTGCCCGATCCAGTTAGCCTCCGGGCGTGGACAGCATGTTCTCGCTGGAGGGCCGGACGGCGTTGGTTACGGGCGCGTCACGGGGGATCGGGGCGGCCACGGCGCGGGCCCTGGACCGGGCCGGGGCCCGTGTCGCACTCGTGGCGAGGAGCGAGGAGAGCCTCCGGGAGGTGGCCGCCGATCTCCGCCACGATCCGGTGGTTCTAGTGGCTGACCTGGCCGGGGTCGACGCGCCGGCGCAGGTTGCACGGCAGGCCCTCGACGCTCTCGGGACGGTGGACGTCCTGGTGAACAATGCCGCCGCCGCGGCCCGGCTCGACACGGTGGACACCGACGCCGCCGTCATCGACGCCATGCTGGCGGTCAACGTGCGGGCTCCGCTGCTGCTGATCGCCGCTCTGGTGCCATCGATGATCGCCGCGGGCGGGGCGTCGGTCATCAACCTGTCATCGGTGTCGGGGCTGGTCGGAACCCCAAGACGGGCGGCCTACGCGGCGTCCAAGGGGGCCCTCGACGCAGCGACCCGGTCTTTGGCCATCGAGCTCGGGCCCTCCGGAATCCGGGTCAACTCGGTGGCGCCGGGTGTCGTCGACACGGCCCTGTGGGCCAAGAACAAAGCGATCGAGGGAGTCCGGGAAGCCATCGAAGCTCAGACGCCGCTGCGGCGCTGGGCCACCCCCGAGGACGTCGCCGACGTCATCGTCTTCCTGGCGTCGGACGCGGCCCGCTTCGTCACCGGCGAGACCATCTCGGCCGACGGCGGGATGGCCCGCACCCTCGACCTCTACGGAGGGGCGGTCTGAGACCACGGGAGGGCTACGCGGCCGAGGAGGCCGACACGGCCGGTGCCATCGCCACCCCGCGGCGGGGGGAGATTATCTCGTCGATGAGGCCGTATTCCTTGGCCTCCTCGGGGGTCATGAAATAGTCCCGGTCGATATCGGCTTCCACCCGGGCCAGGGGCTGACCGCTGTGGTGAGCCAGGATCTCAGCCATCCGATGGGTGGTCGCCAGCACCTCGCGTAGTTGGATCTCCATGTCCCGCGGGGCGCCCCGGGTCCCGGCCGAGCCCTGGTGGATCATGATCTTGGAGTTGGGCAGAGCGAAGCGTTTGCCGGGCGACCCTCCGGCCAGGATCATGGCCGCCGCCGACATGCCCATCCCGACGCAGATGGTGGACACGTCGCAGTTGACGTGCTGCATCACGTCGTAGATGGCCATTCCGGCGTAGGACAGACCGCCCGGCGAGTTGATGTAGAGGTGGATGTCGGCCCCGGGGTCCTCGGCGTCTAGGTAGAGGATCTCGGCGATGAGCAGGTTGGCGATCTGGTCATCGACCTCCTGGCCGAGGAACACGATGCGGTCCTTTAGGAGCAGGGAGTAGATGTCGAAGGCCCGATCGCCCCGAAGGCCCCGGTCGATGACGGTGGGTATCAAGGAGTGGGAAGGAGCCACAGGGTTCTCTCCGATCAGGTCGACAATGTGTCCTACGTCAGCAACGATATCTCAAGAGTGAGATACCGACAACGGTATTATGGGGTTGTGACCGCGGCCGCCCCACCGCCCGACCCGCCGGAGCCGTCTTCGGGCCCGTCTTCGGGGCCGTCACCGGCGCCGTCTTCGGGCCCGTCACCGGAGCTGTCGGGCCGCCGCCATGACCGCTTCCTGCCGGGATTCGGCGACATTGCCCGGCGACGCCGTCAGGAGCTGGCCGAGGCGCTCGTCGCCCGGCGGATGGCTCTCGGGCTGTCCCAGACCGAGGTGGCGGCCCGGATGGGGACGTCGCAGTCGGCGGTGGCCCGCCTCGAGTCAGGTGCCGGGGATGTGCGGATGTCCAGCCTCGAGCGCTACGCCGCGGCGGTGGACCAGGTACTGGACTGGAGACTGGACGACCCCCGTGCCCGGTGACCGGCCCGGCCCCGCCGACGCCGTGGCGCAGATGTTCTTCGATCAGCGGGTGGTGCTCATCAGCGGACCGGTCGACACCGAACAGGCAGCCCGGACGGCCGCGTCGCTGATGGCCCTGGACGCCATCGGCGACGACCCCGTCGAGTGCCGGATCAACGCCTCGTCGGACTCCATGGAAGCGGCCTTCACCCTGATCGACACCATCGACGCGCTGGGCGTGCGCTTCGTGGCCACCGCCACGGGCATGGTGGCCGGAACCATGGTCGGCGTGCTGGCCGTGTGCCAGAAGCGGCGCATCACACCCTCGGCCCGGATCGAGCTGCGTGAACCGACCGACTGCCTCAGCGGGCCGGCCACCCGGATCGAGACCCACGCCCAGGCTCTCGATGGACGCTGGCATCTCTACCTGCACCGCCTGGCCGAGGCCACCGGCCGGCCCTTCGAGCACCTCGAGTCTGCTCACCGCACCGGCACTTTCCTCACCGCGGCCCAAGCGGTGAGCTGGGGCCTGGCTGACGAGGTGGCCTCACCGGGCCGACGCTGACCCCACGGCGTAATCGGTGTCAGGGGTCGTGGTCGCCTTCCCCCCGACGGATGCCTACAGTCGCAGAGTGGTCGCGTCCCCCTATGTGATGGACTACTCCGGACGGTTCTGGTTCCCGGTCCCGCCGTCGGAGGTGTGGGCGACCATCGGCCAGTTCGATCAGTTCGAACGGTGGTGGGGATGGCTCGGGGAGCTGGCCGTGGACGGGCCGGGCCTGCAGACCGGGTCGGTGCTGCGCGGGACGGTCGCCCCACCGGTTCCCTACCGGATGCGGGTGGCAGTGGAGTTGGACAGGTGCGAGCCCGAGCGGTCGATCGACGCGTCGGTGTCGGGGGACCTGGTCGGGGACGCCTACCTGATCCTGAATCAGACCTCCGAGGGAACCGTGCTCGATGTGTCCTGGTCCCTGGAGATGATGCAGCTTCCGATGCGGGTGGCCGCCCGGGTGGCCCACCCGCTGCTGCGCTGGGGTCACGACCGGGTGGTGGAGGCGACGGTCAGCGGCCTGCGGGCTCGCCTGGTCGATGCCACCCGGGGGCGGTGACGGCGGCGCCGACGACCCGGCCGGGAATCCTGGCCCCAGGATCTATCGGGCCATTGCGGAGACCGGCGCCGGCGCTCCTGCAGCGTCACAGGGATCTGCCACCGTAGAGACCATGCCATCTGCTGTCGCCACCCCCGCCGCCGAGCTGCTGCGGGCCCTCGCCGGGCCCGACGCCCGCCTCCGCGACGACCAGACGGCAGCTATCGACGCGCTGGTGGCCGGCGACCGGCCCGTGCTGGTCGTGCAACGCACCGGGTGGGGCAAGTCCGCGGTGTACTGGATCGCCACCGCCCTGCGCCGCCGAGCCGGGTTCGGGCCGACCCTGGTCGTCTCCCCGCTCCTGGCCCTCATGCGCGACCAGGTCGCCGCGGCCGAGCGGATGGGCCTGCACGCCGCGACGATCAACTCGACCAACATCGACGATTGGCAGACGGTGGCCGGCCGCCTCGACGCCGACGACCTGGACGTGCTGCTCATCTCCCCCGAGCGGCTCAACAGCACGGCCTTCCGCCGGGACATCCTCCCCGACCTGGCCGGCCGGATCGGGATGCTCGCCGTCGACGAAGCCCACTGCATCAGCGATTGGGGTCACGACTTCCGCCCCGACTACCGCCGCCTCGGCGAGCTGATCGCCGGCCTGCGCCCCGGCGTGGCGGTGCTGGCCACCACCGCCACCGCCAACGCCCGAGTCAGCGCCGATGTGGCCGCCCAGCTCGGCGCCGACACGCTCACGTTGCGAGGAGAACTCGGTCGTGACTCCCTCAACCTGGCCGTAGTCAACCTGGCCTCCGCGGCCGAACGCCTGGCGTGGACGGCAGCTGAGATCGCAGAGGCGCCCGGCTCGGGCATCGTCTACTGCCTGACCGTCGCTGAGGTCACCCGGGTAGCCGACTTTCTGGCCGGCGAAGGGATCTCGGCGGTCGCCTACAGCGGCGACTCCGAACCCGCCTCTCGGCTGCGCGTCGAGGAGGATCTGCGGGCCAACCGGATCAAAGCGGTGGTCGCCACCTCGGCGCTGGGCATGGGCTACGACAAGGCCGACATCTGCTTCGTCATCCATCTCGGGTCCCCGAACAGTCCGATCGCCTACTACCAGCAGGTGGGCCGGGCCGGCCGGGCCATCGATACCGCCTCGGTGACGCTGCTCCCCGCCCCGCAGGACCGCGATATCTGGGCGTGGTTCGACTCGACGGCGTTCCCGCCCGCCCCGATGGTCCAGGCGGTTCTGGACGCGGTAGCGGCCCGCGGCCCGATCTCGGTGCCGGCCCTCGAGCAGGTGGTGAACCTGCGCCGCAGCCGGATCGAGTCGATGCTCAAAGTCCTCGACGTCGAAGGGGCCGTGGCCCGTACCGACGGCGGGTGGACGGCCACCGGCCACCGGTGGTCCTACGACCACGATCGGGTGGCCCGGGTACGCCAGGCGCGGGCCGTCGAGGCGGCCGCCATGGTCGACTATGCCGGGGCCGGCCACTGCCGGATGCGGTTCCTACGTGACGCCCTCGACGACACCGGCTCCGAGCCCTGTGGCCGCTGCGACCACTGCGCCCCCCGCCCGGAGCGCAGCCTCGACCCGGAGGTGGTAGGCCGGGCGCTCGCCCATCTGCGTTCAGCCGAAGTGCTCCTCGAGCCCCGCAAAGCGTGGCCGGGGGGCCTCGCCGGGCGTAAGGGCCGCATCCCCGCCGCCTCGCAGGCGGAGACGGGGCGGGCGTTGGCGTTCGGCAACGACCCTGGCTGGGCCGAGACCCTCACCGCCGCCTTCGCGGCCGCCGACGGTCCCCTCGACCCGGCGCTGGCCGCCGGTTGCGTCGCCGCCCTGCGCCGCTGGGACTGGGCGGCCCGGCCCACATGGGTGACCTGGATCCCGTCTCGGGTCAGGGCCGGCCTGGTGCGGGCGGTCGCCGAGCACCTGTCGCAGGTCGGGAGGATGCCCCTGGCTGACGTGATCGAACGGGTCGCGGCGCGGCCGCCCCAGGCGGAGATGGCCAACTCGTCCCGCCAGGCGGCCAACGCCCTCGACGCGTTCGGTGTCGGCCCCGTCTCCGACTTCGGGCCGGGACCGGTGCTCGTCGTCGACGACACCTGGAACTCCGGTTGGACCATGACCGTCGTCGCCGAAGCTCTCCGCCGGGCCGGCGCCGGACCGGTGCTGCCGTTCGTATTGTGGCGCCGCCCCTGATTGGTCGTCCTGCTGCCCGGGCGCGCCCCGGGGCGTCGTGCGGCACTCCTCGAGCCCCCATTTGCTTGTCGGTCCACGCTCGTCGGTCCACGCGATCGGAGTTTGGTCCCGTGGCCGCCGTTTGGCGCTTCGCCAGTGCGAGTCTGGTCGATGACCGAGGGCCGGCACAGTCGTCCCGTGGCGGGCACAGTCGTCCGGTGGAGGAGGCCAAGCAGGCACAGAACTTCCTCGACGTCACACCACAGACCGGTACCTTTCGGCCTTACCTGTCCTACCGCTGTGCTACCGTCCGCTCATGGCTGTGAGAAGGAAGCGGTCGGTGTCGATCCCGCCCGATCTCGACGCTCAAATCGAGGCCGCTGCCGCCGAAAGCGGGATGACCTACAGCGCCTGGTTGACCGCCACCGCCCGTAAGGAGTTCACCATCCGCGCCGGTCTGGAGGCCGTTGCCGAGTTCGAGGACGAGCAGGGCGCTTTCAGCCCTGAGGAGATCGCCGAGGCTGAGCAATGGGTTCGCGAAGCCCTTGATCGGTCTACGAACCGAAGTCTGCGCCGGAGGCGCACCGCCTGATGGGAGTCACCTACGACTCGGGCGCGCTCATCGCGGCCGAACGGAACGAACGACGGATTTGGGCTCGACACCGAGCTTTCCTGACGAGTCGCGCGGTGCCCACCGTGCCCGCCGGAGTGGTAGCCCAGACTTGGAAGGGCGGCAGCCGTCAGGCCATGTTGGCCAGACTGCTGGTTGGATGCGACATCGAGGCTCTCGACAATGACCAAGCCCGCAGAGTAGGTCGGCTGGCTACGAAAGCCGCCACAACTGACATTATCGATGCCAGTGTGGTGGAGGGCGCTTTGCGCCGAGCTGACCTTGTCATCAGTACGGACCGTGAGGATCTGAGAAGTCTTGCGGCAGCATCTGGACGTTCCCTCCAGATCGAAGAACCCTGATCCACGACCGGAACATTCACCTACTGCGCTCATCGAGACACCGGGCGCATTGAATCCTTGACAAATGGCCACCCCGTGACATAAAATCGAACATACGTTCCCTTAGCCGTGGTGCCGGGGAACCCATGATCGTCGGTTTCGAGCCGGCCTGCACTGTACCTTCCGTCTGGTCGAGGTATTCCGTTGTGCCGTGATCTCGAAGCCGTTCGACAATCGATCTGTGATTACGCCAAGAGCTTCGACGCTGGCGCCCTGAGCGGCGCCGACGCCGGACGGGTGGTGTCGTTGTGCGCCGTGATCGAGGCGTCGGCCGCGACACTGAAGTCGCTGGCCGCGGCCCGTATGGCGGAGAGCGGCTCGTGGAAGTACGAGGGCTACCGCTCGGCCGAGGAGCAGTTGGCCGACCGCAGCGGGGTCGGCACCGGCCGAGCCAAGAAGGCGCTGCAGAACGCCAGACGCCTGGCCGAGCACCCCGAGGTCGCAGAGGCGGCTCTGGCCGGGGAGCTGTCTGTCGAGCAGGCCGAGCTGGTGGCCGCCGGCGCCGACGCCAACCGAGCCAAGGCGGCCGAGCTGATCGAGAAGGCCAAGAGCTCCTCCCTCGGGGAGCTGCGCGACGAGGTCGCTCAGGTCCGAGCCAACCACATCGACATGGAAGCCCAGCGCAAGCGCATACACCAAGCCCGGCGCCTAAGAGCCTTCACTGATCCCGAGGGCGTCTGGCATCTCATCGGCGCCGGCAACGTCGAGGACGGCATGATCATGACCCGCCTGCTGACCCCGATCCGTCAGCGGCTCAATCGCCTCCGTCGCGACGCCGGACAGCCGCTGCAGACCTTCGAGCAACTCGACTACGACGCCCTCATCACCCTGGCCCAGGTCGCCAGCGGCCGCGACGCGGAGCTATCGCTGGGCGACCTGTTCGACCTCGGCCTGTTCAGCCAACTGGACACCTTCAAGCCGTCCGGCCATCCGCCGGTCCCGGCGGCATCCCCCGTCGCCTGCCCGGGCCAGGATCACCCCACTCAGCTGTTCCCACCGGCCATGCCCGTCCCACCGGTCCCGTCGACCGTGCCGGTCCCGTCGGTCCCGCCTGTTGCGCCGGTTCCGCCGGTCCCGCCGGTTGTTCCGGCTGTGCCCGTTCCACCGGCTGTTCCGGCCGTGCTGGTCCCGTCCGTTGCGCCGGTCCTGCCTCCGCCGATGGCGGCGGCCCCGGATTCGACGGCGTCAGGTCGCCGGTCACAAAGGGCCGGTCCGGGTGCGGGGCGGTCGGCGGCCCCGGGGTCCGCCCGGGTGGGGGAGGAGCCCGCCGAGGGCGACCGCTTCCGTCGCCGAACCGGGGGCCGGGCCGGGAAGTTGGCGGGCCGCCCGGTCAACCTCATCATCCGCGTCGATCTCGACACTCTGCTGCGGGGCGTGGCCATCGAAGGCGAGCTGTGCGACATTCCCGGCTACGGTCCGATCCCCGTTTCGCTCATCGAGGACCTCCTGGCCAACGACTCGGTGTTCGTCTCGGCCCTGCTCACCAAATCCAAGCAGGTGCTCGGCGTCTACCGTTCCCGACGCCGTCCGAACATCTATCAGCAGACCGCCCTCGACTTCATCTACCCGTCGTGCGCGGCGGCCGGGTGCAACCGTCGAGCCGGCCTCGACTACGAGCACCGCCAGGACTGGGCCAAGACCAACTACACCGTCTTCGATCTCATGGACCGGCTCTGCTGGTTCCACCACCAGCAGAAGACCCATCACGGATGGATGCTGGTGGAAGGCACCGGGAAGCGGCCCTTCGTGGCCCCCACCGACCCCCGCCACCCCGGGCGCCCCCGCCACCCCAGCCGGCTCGCCGACCGCGCCGACCCCGCCGACCCCGGCCACCCGGGCCACCCCGGTCACCTGGGCCACCCCGGCCATCCCGCCGACCCCGGCCACCCGGGCCACCCCGGCCACCCCGGTCACCTGGGCCACCCCGGCCACGAGGGCGCCCGGTCGGGAGCATCCCGCCCCCCGGGGGAGCGACCGGAGTCGGGTCACCCCGTTAGCGGGACTCGGTCTTCCGCTCGGGTCAGGACTCCCAGGTGACGGACCACACCGAACGCCGGTCGGCCGACCGGCTGGTCAGAGCCCGTCCGGCCAGTTCGGCCAGCCGGGCGACGCGCTGCGGCCCCCCGGGTCGGGCCCCGTCGAGGAGGTCGTTCCAATAGACCGCCCAACCGCCGGCCACCAGCCTCCCCACTCCAGGCGCGGTGAGGACCCGGCTGAGGTGGGCCACGGCTCGGGGATGGGTGACCATCCACCCGGTGATGGGCGCCGTGGTGGCCGCGAACGGGGCGTAGCGGCGGGCGATGTCCGCCCGGTACAGCCCGGCGGCGCCGGCGGCCCCGGCAGCGAGGAGGGCCTCGGCGGCGGCCCGGCCGCTGGCCAAGGCCTGGGCGATGCCCTCACCCTGGAGGGGATTGACCAGGCCGGCGGCGTCGCCGACGAGCAGGGTGCGGCCCTGGGCCGGGCGGGTGCCGACCAGGCCCATCTTGATCCACCCGCCGAGCGTGCGGCCGGCCCTCGACGGGTCCAGACCGGCCGAGGCCAGGAAGCCGCCCAGGTCCTTGGCGGCGCGGGTCCCCGGTCGCCGGTCGCCGCGGCTGCCGAGACCCAGTCCGACATTGGCGTCGCCGGCCTCGCCGGGGAACACCCAGCCGTAGCCGGGGTAGCCGGACCGGCGCTCCGGCTCCCAGAAGTGGATGCGGGGCAGGCTCGGGGCGTCGTCCATGTAGGCCCGGACAGCGAAAGCCCACAGGACCTGCGTCTCATCGACCAGCCCGGCCGCGACGGCCACCCGGCTCAGCGCGCCGTCGGCGCCGATTACTACGTCGGCGGTGAGCCGAGGGCCCTTCCCTTTGTCCGTCTCGAGCTCGAAGCCGGTCAGCTGTCCGGAGTCGGTGTACGACGCGCTCGCCGCCCGCCCCGTGAACGGTTCGGCCCCGGCCTCGATAGCCAGGTGCTGCAACGTGGCGTCGAGGCGGCGCCGGCGGACCACGACGGCGTGCCCCGGGTAGGTGATTCCCGCCGACGCCCTGAGCAGCACCCGCCGGCCGGTCGGGCCGACCACGTCCATGTCGCCCACCCTCGGCCCTGCGATGTCGATACCGAGATCGGCGAGGGTCTGCACGCCGCGGGGGCCGACGAGATCGCCGCAGGCCTTGTCCCTCGGGAAGCGGGCCTTGTCGACCAGGGCGACGCGCGCCCCGCCCCTAGCCGCCACCAGGGCGGCGATGCTACCGGCGGGGCCGCTCCCGACGACCAGGACGTCGTAGTGGGAACCGGTCACTAACCTGATCCGGGGAGGTGTTCGCAAAAGGCGCGCATCGCCCGCGCATTCTCACAGAGGAGCGGACCATGCGAGTAGCCGAGTCCCGCCGCCAGCCCAACCAGTTCGCCCGCCGGCTGTTCTCGGGACTACCCGACCGCTACGACCGGCTGGCCGAAATCCTCTCCCTCGGCCAGAACCGCAGGTGGCGGAGGGCCATGATCGACCCCGTCGCCGCCTCCCACCCGGCGTCGGTGCTCGACGTGGCCACCGGGCCGGCCGGGGTGGCGCTGCAGATTGCCGCCCGCACCGGCGCCCGGGTCACCGGGATAGACCTGAGCCGCGACATGCTGCAGGCCGGGGTGTCCAGCGTGGCCGAGCACGGCCAAGCCGGCCGCATCGCGCTGCTCATCGGTCGGGGGGAGGAGCTGCCCTTCGCCGACGCCACCTTCGACGCCCTCACCTTCACCTACCTGCTGCGCTACGTGTCGGACCCGGCCGCCACGGTGCGCGAGCTGGCCCGGGTGGTCCGCCCCGGCGGGGTGGTCGCCAACCTCGAGTTCCATGTGCCCCCCAACCCGCTGTGGCGGGCGGCGTGGGTCCTGTTCACCCGGGTGATCCTGCCGGCCGCGGGCCTGGTCACCGGCGGCCGGGAGTGGTACCGGGTCGGGCGATTCCTCGGCCCCTCCATTTCCGAGCACTACCGGCGCTACCCGCTTTCGGACCACCTGGCGGCGTGGTGGGACGCCGGCATCGAAGACGTCGAGTACCGGCTCATGAGCCTCGGAGGTGGACTGGTCATGTGGGGCCGCAAGGCCGGGGACCGATCTGTTGTCTGACCGGGGGGCAACCCAGCCGGGGGAGTCGGCTACCCGCCCGGCGTGGTACACCGCCGCCCCGGGCGCGGGGCGGGACTGGCTGAGCGTGCTGCACCTGCCCTACACGGCCTGGCACCTGAGCTATGTGCTCATCGGCGCCGCTCTGGCGCCGGTCCTGTCGGTGCAACGCCTGATCGCCACCCTCCTGGCCTTCGCCCTGGCCGTCGGGGTCGCCGCCCACGGGTTCGACGAACTCCACGGACGGCCTCTCGGCACTTCCATCCCGACTCCGGTCCTGGCCGGCGTGTCGGCCGCCGCCCTCGCCGGTGCCGTCGCCCTTGGCGGGGCTGGTATCGCCGAGGTCGGGTGGGGTCTGGCCGCCTTCATCGTGGTCGGCGCGCTGCTGGTGGTCGCCTACAACCTGGAGCTGTGGGGCGGCCGGTTCCACAACGGCACGGTGTTCGCCCTGGCCTGGGGGGCCTTCCCCGTTCTGGTCGCCTACTACGCCCAGGCGACCACCGTCCGGCCCGCCGCCGTCGCCGGGGCGGTCTTCGCCTACGGGCTGTCGCGGGCCCAGCGGACGTTGAGCACCGAGGCCCGGGACCTGCGCCGCCGGGTGCTCGACGTCGCCGGCCACAAGACCTACTGCGACGGCACGCGGTCCCCGCTGTCGCGCCAGACCATCCTGCAGCCCATCGAGCAGGGTCTGATCGCCTTGTCGTGGTGCACCTGCGCCCTCGGCGTCGCCCTCGTACTGGCCCGCACCGGCACCTGAACGGCGGGGCGAGGCGACCCCGTCCTCGTGACGGTCACGGTCGTCGCGTCAGAGTCGTCGGGCCTCATCGGGCTCAGTCCCCGCCCAGGGGGGTTCGGGGCCGGGCTCATGACCGGCCGGCTGACGCCCTCGCCTCGGGCTCGGTTGTCCTGGCCTGCGGCCGCCCTGCGGGCGGTCCTCGGGTTGCCCTCGGGAAGGGTCAGAAGGCGGGTGCCGACACCGGTATGGCGCACCGTCGCGGCGAGGCAACGCCGGCCGACGCCCCAGCGACCGCCCCAGACCGCCAACCTGACCTTTCGCCGGTTCCGCGACCGCGGCGGACCGACGGGCACGGCTGATCGCGGCATCGGCACCGACCCAGGCTCGGGGGAGGGGAACCAGGCGCCGGTCACCGCCGTCAAAGTGGTCGTGTGGCGAACCCTTCGTATCCTCCTGACCGCGGCCGTGGTGGGTGTCGCCGGGGGGTGCAGCTCCGGGACGGCGTCGGGCCCGACCCCTCCGACCACGATCTGCCAGCCGGCCGGCGGTGACCGCTGCGCCGGCCCGGCGCCGGTGCAGACCTGGCTCTACGGGCCTCTGATGGTAGCGGTTGACGGCCTCACCCTGTCCGGCCGCTTCGAGTGCGGAGGCGGCCTGGAGGCCGTCGAGACCAG
>JAGWSF010000001.1 GCA_028876385.1 Acidobacteriota bacterium
CCTCGCGCCACGCCGACGGCCTCACGCCGCCGTCACGCCGGCCTCGCGCCGCCGTCACGCCGACGGCCTCGCGCCGCCGTCACGCCGCCGCCGTCGCGCCGCCGGCCTCACGCAGTGGAAGTCGCGACCATGTGGGGGAGTCAGTCCGACCGGGTGGTTACCGGGTTGGGGCGCCGGCGAGGTCGCCCGGTGGCGGGTTCCGCCGAGCGGCGCGGCGCTGGGGCGCCATCGCGTCCGCCCCTATCAGCTCCTGCGGCCGCCACTCTTTCGATGGCCCGGGCCAAGCCCCGTAGGAACACCCGGAGGGCCTGTCGGGCTCTCGCCTCCAGCTCAGTGGCAGCAAGTGGGGACAACTGTCCGGGGAGCTGGTGCCAGGTCCCTTCAACGCGCAGTTCGGCTCGCTGGCTGTCGACCGAGATCACCCTGAGGGCTCCCTCGAAGCGGTTGCGGCGAGCTCCTCCGGCGCTCCAGCAGAGGGTGAAGTAGCCGGAGGGTTTGCCCCCGGCCGGCACCATCGTGAGCTCCTCGACCACCGCCGGTCCTCCGATGTCGGCGTCCTGGGCGCAGGCCTCCTCCATGGCCCGGCCGGCCAGACCGACCAGATCCGCGGAGAGAGAACCGGCCAGGGCCGCCACCTGCAGCGCCGACACCTCGGCCTGCACCGAGTCCGCTACGTCTACCACCAACGGGTGTGAACGGTGGGAGTCAGCCGGCAGCGGCAGTACTCCAGCCTCGATGGCGGCATCCTGTTCGGCCAGTTCGGCGAGGGTGGTCGTGGCCAGGACCTCGCGCACCCGGGCCGTGGCTTTGGTCCACGTCTCGTGGAGCGGGCAGACCTGGTCCCACCGGCAAGGGCCGTCGCCGAGGGCGCAGCGCTGAGCCCGTAGGTGGCCTTCGGCGGCCTCCACCACTTCCAGCACGCTTATCTGCTCGGGGGGGCGGGTCAGGCGGTAGCCGCCGTCGCGCCCGGCGCGGGAAGTCGCCAGGTCGGAGCGGACCAGGTCGCCGAGGATCTGCGAGGCGAAGCTCTGGGGGATCTCGGTGTCGGCCACGACCTCCCGGATCTTCCGGGGGGGTTCCTCGGTAAATGCTCTGGCGAGGGAGAGCGCAGCCCGCATCACGTAGTCGCCTCGCCGCGACAGGGTCATGTCCATCAGCGCAAGGCGGACGGGCCAGCCCCGAAGGGGGCGTTCAGCCGCGACGACGGGCACGGCGGGATAGGGGGAGCGGTGCCCACATGACCCAGCCTATTGTCCGTCGGACGGGTCGGTGGGGTGGGACCCGGCGGTACGGCGGGGGGCGCGGGGCTGGTCGTGTAGAACGGCCCGAGCCGCCCGCCGCCCTTGGGCCATGGCCTCCACGACGGTGGACGGCCCGATCAGGGCATCGCCGGCTACCCAGGTGCGGTCCCGGAACGGTGAGGCCGAGGCGACCAGGGCTACCTCGCGACCGAGGGCCAGCCGGCCGACCGGGCGACCGCGGGCGGCTGCGGGCGCCGGGTTGGCCAGGATGCCGCTGGCCTGCCACCGGCGATCGGGAACTCCGCGGTTCTCGCGTCGAACCGGGGTCCCGGCCAGTTGCGAGGTGAAGGCTGGATCGAGCCGGTAGCCCATGGCCGCCACGACCAGATCTACGTCCATTGCGGCCTGCTCATGCTCGAGTACCTGTGGGCGCGACGTTGCCGATTTTTGCTCGGTCGGCGACAAGGTGGCGGTACCGACCCGTCCGTCCCTGGCGCCGATGGCGGTCAGGGTCCAGGAGAAGCGGACCTCGACCCCTTCGTCTTCGGCCTCGGCGAGTTCGTCGGCGCGGACGGGGGCGTAGCGGCGGTCCATCCAGTCGATGCAGACCGCTTCGGCACCGAGGCGGCGCGCGCTGCGGGCCACATCCATGGCGGTGTTGCCGGCTCCGAGGACCAGCACCTTCACCGGCCGACCGCCGCGGGGGATCAGATCCTGGAGAACGTCGTCGTGGTCGAGCGCCCACTTGGCCCGCTTGAGGAAGGTGGTGGCGTCCTCCACACCGGGCAGATCGGCGCCGGGTACCGGCAGGCTCAGGGCCACGCCGGCGCCATGGGCGAGCACCACCGCGTCATGGATCTCGAGGAGGTCGTCGAGCTCGGCCGACGAGACCCTCACGCCGCAGCGAAGATCGGCTCCGGCGGCCCGGAGGGCGGTCCAGGGGCGTCCGCTCACCTCGGTCGGCAGGGTGAAGCTCGGAATCCCCCAGTTCAGCAAACCGCCCGGCTGGGCGTCGGCCTCATAGACCGTGACCTCGGCCGAGGCCGCAAGGAGGTCCCAGGCCGCTCCCATGCCGGCCGGCCCGGAGCCGACGACGGCCACCGACATCCCCTTGCCGAGCGACGATGTGACGGTGAGGGGTGGAACGGGGGCGTGGTCGGCGACGAACCGCTCCAGCGCCGATATGGCGACCGGCTGCGAGCCGGCGAGGGACCAGGTGCAGGCCCCTTCGCACTGCAGCGACGCGTCGCACACCCTCGAGCACACGTCGGGTAGGACCGTCGTTCGCCGCAGTGTCTCATGGGCCATGTCGAGGTCTCCGACGGATAGGGCGGTGATGAACGACGGGATGTCGTTGTGGGCGGGGCAGCCCCTCACGCACGTCGGATCGGGGCACGACAGGCAGCGGGCCGCCTCGCTCAGGGCTTCCTCCCAGGACACCAGACCCCGGCGAATCTCGGTGGTGTCGCCGCCGATGCGGCCCGGGTGCTGAACCGTGAGGACCCGCCGGTCGGCGACCCGCACCGGGCCGGCAACGGCGATAGCCGAGAACGGGCAGGTCCGTACGCACTGACGGCACCCGACACAGGACGTGTCGTCGGCCACGATCACCCAGCGTTCGGGGTCCATGTCCAACGCACCGACCGGGCAGCGCACGAGGCACTCCTGGCAGCCGGCGCAGCGGTCGGTGAGGACCGTGACGTGGCATTCTCCCTCGGGGAGATCGAGATGACGTGATTGTGTCATGGTCATGGTCGGAAACTCCCTAGTCGGCGGCGTGCATGATCACGTACAGGAGAGCGGCCCCGGCGCCGGTGGCGAGTACGACGCTCATGGTGGTGAGGCGGACCCCGAGGGCGCTGCGGCTTATGGGAATGAGCTCCCGCCCGGCGATGCGCCAGGTGGCCCACATGGCGGCGGCGGTGCCCAGGGCGATGATGGCTACCTGGGTGAAGACGATCCACCCATCGGTCATGAGCGAGAAGTTGTAGATGGGGGACCGGGACGAGGAGAACCCGGCGAGATGCTGAACCGAGGTGATGACCCGCGGTGAGTGCTGGAAGAATTTCGGCAACTGGCGGGCGAAGTAGTCGGCTCCAACGACGGGGATCAGGCCGTAGGCGAGGGGGGTGAAGTAGGCCCGGAAGCGGGAAGAGCGATCCATGAAGTTGCCCGGCCGAAACAGTTCGACGGCTCGGTTGGCCAGGCCTGCACTCATGGCCCAAGCGATCCCGGCAACCACGGCTGCGACCAGGGCGATGGTTCCGAGGTAGGCCAGCGGGTTGGGGTAGTGAGGGAAGTCCAGATTGGTGTTGAGCCAGTTGTCCACGTTGTTGTAGACGTTGGTGGCGTTGAGCTGTTGGTAGAGGACCAGGCCCCAGAGCGCCGCGATCCCCCAGGCCACGTCGGTGCGGCGCCGGCGGGGGGCGATGACAGAGGTGAGGGGCTTCTGCAGGAACAGCCCCACATTGTCCTCCGGGCAGGACTTGAAGCATTCCGAGCACAGCCCGCAGCTGAGGTTCGAGTCAGCACTGCCGGGCCAGGTGTACCACGGGCATCCGTATCCCTTATCGCTGCCTCTCATGCAGTCTTTGGTCTCGCACGATACGCACACCTCCCGGTCGCGGGTCCTGAAGCCGGCGACCGAGCCCATGGATCCGACCGACCCGATGAGCGTCGAGAGGGGGCAAACGTAGCGACAGAAGGTGCGGCGCTCGAACACGAGGAAGAAGACCAGGGCGCTACCCACGATGCCCACGACCATCCACGACGTGTCAGCGGGATTGCCGGGTCCGGCGATATTGAAGAACTCCTCTATCCAGGTGAGCACAAGGAACGAGGCGACCGGGATCAAGAAGCCGTAGCGGGCGAGGGACGCCGGGAACTTCAGGCCCAACCCGAGGGTCTTCTGCGTGCGCTGCCAGAAGCTACGCCGCTGAATCCACTCGGCGAAGCCGCCGAAGGGACACATGGCGCACCAGGCCCGCCCCACGACGACCATCATCACGAACACCAGGCAGAACCACACGTACCAGGTGATGGCCGTACCGAAGTTGAGGCCCGGATCGGCCGTACCGAGCAGACCGACGAAGATGACCGTCCAGAACACGACCTGGTTGGGGACGATCAGGAGAAACTGGAACTTCCGGTTCTTCACGAGGCGGGCCAGGCGGGGGGAGCGGGCCAGCACGTCGAGGCCGGGACCAGGGTCGCTGGACTCGAAGCGCTGGGTTATGCCCTGGCGTTGGGGCGGCCTCAGCCGCACCGCTGCTTCGATGGGGTCTTCGGGGCCTCGAGCGGGAGCCTGCTCAATCAATGCCATGGCGCCAGCCCCCTCCTTTCTGATCAAGCTAACCAATTAACGTGTAGCCTAAAACTATACGTAGGGTGGGTCAACCCTTTTTCCCGAACGTGGTCTCGGACAAAAGGGCCCGGGGGCCCGATCCGCGTCGGTTCCCCCCATTCGGCGGGGGCCTAGTGCGATTGCACTACAGGACCCCACGGGCCGCGTCGAGAGTTAGGCCGAAGCGGAACGTGGCCGACTGCCACGCGCCACTAACGACCACCTCGCACAGATCCGTCTGACGACAAGGAGCAGATCATCTTGGCTCTGGGAATCCAGCTTCCTAGGAGACCACCCACGGCCGGCGCCGCCCCCGGTCCCACCGACACGCCCACGGTCGAGGCCCGGCTCCTCGGAACTGTCGGTGCCTCCGCCATCAGCGTGGGTGCCACCACCATGAATCTGGTCGAAGCGGCCCGGGAGCTCAACACCCAGAGCTCGGCCGCCGACGCCGAGGTCCAAGCCATCGCCCGCGCCTCCGAGGAGGCCAGCGAGCTGATCGGCTCGTTGGCCAGCGCCGCCGATGAGCTGTCAGCCTCACTGCGGGAGGTCTCCAGAAACACCTCCCAGACCGCCCACGTGGTCCAAGGCGCCGTCGCCCATGCCGAGAGAGTGCGCGAGAGCATGGCCAACCTCGAGGAGGCGGCCCGCAGCATCGCCGACGTCTCCCGCCTGATCGCCGAAGTAGCCCGCCAGACCAACCTCCTGGCCTTGAACGCCACCATCGAGGCGGCGCGCGCCGGGGCCGCCGGGAAGGGGTTCTCGGTGGTCGCCAACGAGGTCAAGGAGCTGTCCAAGCAGACAGCCGAGGCCACCTCCAGGATCGACGAACGGGTCCGAGCCCTGCTCGAGGGAACGGCCGAGGCGACCAGCAGCATCGCCGAAGCGGCCACCATGGTCGAGGAGATCGGCCTGATGACCGAATCGGTGGCCGCCTCGGTCGAGGAACAGACCAACGTGACGGCCGAGATGGCCCGCAGCGTGGTCGAAAGCGCCGACGCCGCCAACGACGTGTCCCGCTCCCTGGCCAGCCTGTCGGGCGCGGTGGCGGCCACCCGGACGGCGGCCCGGCGGGTGGGGCGGGTCAACAACCGGCTGCTGGAGCAGGCCGAGAACCTGGACCGGGGCCTGCAGCAGTATTTTCAGCCGCCCCAGCACCGGCCGTCGGGCAGCTCGGACGGTACGTCGCCGAAGACCACACCCGAGCGGCTTAAGGCGGCCATCTCGGCCCATGGTTCGTGGAAGGTGCGGCTGCTCGAGATCGTGGCCACGGCCAGCTCCGACATCGATCCGGCCGCGGCGGCCCGCGACGACCAGTGCGTGTTCGGTAAATGGATACACGTCGAAAGCGGCCCCGAGGTCCGCCAGAACCCTCGGTACGCGGTGGTCCGCGACCTCCACGCCCGGTTCCACCAGATGGCCGGCCGGATCATCTTCGACAGCACTTCGGGGCGGCCCTCCCAGGCCCTCGAGACGGTCCGCTTCGGCGGCGAGCTGGACCGGCTCCTGGCCCGGTTGATCGGCGAGATCAACGATTGGCGCGACGAACTGGCCGGCCAACTCTGACCGGGGCTGGACCGTGCCCCGGCGCACCGACGGTCGTCTCCCCCTAGCCGGCCATCCCCCGGCGCCTCGCCGTCGGTCGTCGCCCTACGACCCGGCGTCTATCTGGGTTCGCGGTCGACGGTGAGCTCTAGCGCTCCGAGGAAGGCGGCGGCCCAGTGGTGGACGTCCTCGGTGAAGATGTGGTTGCGCATGGACCGCATCCGGCGCCGGGAGGCCGCCCCTCCGCCGTTGAGGGCCTGGCGGATGGCCTCCTTGGTGCCGTCCAGGTCCCAGGGGTTGATCACGATGGCCTGGCGCAGGTCGTCGACGGCCCCGGTGAACTCCGAGAGCACCAGGACCCCGGACTCGTCGCTGCGGCAGGCCACGTACTCCTTGGCCACCAGGTTCATCCCGTCCTTCAAGGGGGTGACGAGCATGACGTCGGCGGTCAGGTAGAGCGCCGCCATCTCCTCCTTGGGGAAGGACTGGTGCAGGTAGTGGATGGCCGGTCGGCCCACGCTGGAGTAGTCCCCGTTGATCCTGCCGACCAGGGTCTCGAGCTCCTCGCGCAGAAGCTGGTACTCCCGGACCCGGTCCCGGCTGGGGCTGGCGACCTGGATCAAAACCGTGCGTGGGGGGCCCACCGCTCCCTCCTCGAGCAGCTCCGAATAGGCCCGCAACCGGTTGATGATGCCCTTGGTGTAGTCGAGACGGTCGACGCCGAGCAGCACCGCCTCGGGGTCGCCCAGGTCGTGGCGAATCTGGCGGGCCCGGGCGGCGGTGGTCGGATCCCGGGCCAGGGCGTCGAGGGCGGCGGTGTCCACCGAGATGGGGAAGGCACCGACCCGTATCTGCCGGTCCCCGTACTCCACCACCGACCCGCGGGTGACCGCCTCGGCGCAGCGCCGGGCCGCCCGCAGGAAGTTCGCCGCGTCGTCGCGCCGCTGGAAGCCGAGCAGATCGGCCCCGAGGAGGCCCTCGACGATCTGCTGCCGCCACGGCAGCCGGGCGTAGATCTCGTAGCCGGGGAACGGTATGTGATTGAACCAGCCGATGCGCAGGTCGGGTCGGGCCCGGCGGAGCAGGGCCGGAACCAGCTGCAGCTGGTAGTCGTGCACCCAGACGGTGCTGCCCGGGGGGGCCGACCGGGACGCGGCCTCGGCGAAGCGCTGGTTGACCCGGGAATAGGCCTCCCACCACCCCCGCTCGAAGACGGCTTCGCCGGTCACGTCGTGGTAGAGAGGCCACAGGGTGGCGTTGGAGAATCCCTCGTAGTAGCGCTCGATATCGGTGGCGCTGAGAGTCACCGGCTGCAGCGACAGACCTTCGAAGTCGAACGGTTCCAGGTCCTCGTCGGCGGTGCCGGCCCAGCCGACCCACACCCCTGGTTTGCGCTGCAGGACGGGGACCAGAGCCGACACCAGACCCCCCGGGCTGGTCCGCCACGGGCTGGCCGGATCGGTCCGCTCCACGGGCAGGCGGTTGGCGACGATCACCAACGCTTCGCCGCCGGGTGCCACCACCACTTGGTCACCCTACCCTCGGAGCCGGACAGAACGACGCCCCGATCTCGCCCGCCCGGCGGTGCTGTCCGCCCCGACTACGGGCAGCCCCGACGTGCGGGTCGCCGGGTCAGAAGCCCATCTCGCCGGGTCATGAGCCCATCTTGTCGTAGAGCAGGTCGATCACGCCCTTGCGCTCCGAGTCGGCGTGGCCGCCGAAACCGTTGTGGGCCCACTTGTCCCAGTACTCGTCGGTGAAGAGTGGACCGTTGTGGGCCGACCGCAGGCTCATCACCCCGCCGCCCTTCTCGGTGAGCCGCCCGATGAGTTGACGGGCCTTCTGGGTCTCGTCCTGACCTGAGTCACCCCGGGCCAGGTCGAACAGCCGCTTGGCGTAGGCCTCACGTTTGCTCTCGGCCTTCTTGGTGGGGTTGAAGGCCTTGCCCAGGGTCTTCCAGAAACTGGCCTTCTTCCCGGCGTTCTCCCTCTCGGCCTCGAAGGTCTTGTAACGCTTGTGGATGAGTCGGCCCACCTTGTAGGCGAGCATGCCGACGGTGACTACGGCCGCGGCGCCGGCCAGGGACCACCCGACGGGGGTGGCCATCAAGGCGCCACCCGCCCCGGCGGCGACGAGGCCGGCGACCACCAACGCGGCGATGCCGGCGGCCGTCCCGGTGGCCGCGCCCAGGGTGGTGGTCAGCTTTTTGAAGAAACCCCGGCGGTTCTTGCGCAGGGCGTAGGCCATGATCTCGTCGGTGTCGGCGACGCCCTCCTTACCGGTCACCCACTCCTTGCTGACCTTCGCCTTGAGATCCTCGGCTTTCTGCTTGGCCGCCTGCTGGATCTGCTGCTGCTCCTGGAGGGGGACGAGGGTCCGTGCGACCTCGTTGTTGCACGTGATGAGCTGGGCTTGGGCCTGGTTCAAGGCTCGGGTCCATTCACCCTTCTCATGGTCGATCTGGGCGATCTGGTCGTCGAGTCGGCTCATGGCCATTCTGACCTGAGCGGTGGGGCCCTTGGCCCGGTCGACGGTCCTGGCCAAGGATCCCTTCTTCTGCTGCAAGCGGCGCTTCTTATCCTCTAGCTCGAGGTGCTTGCGCTGCTGCTTGGCCTCGGCGTGCTGAACGGCGCGCTCACCCTCGGCCTGGGCCTCGACGGCGTGCCTGTGAGCCTTGGACACCACTTTGAGCTGCTTCTTGGGATTGCCGTCCCACTCGTCCCTCAGCTTCTCCAGGCGGTCCCACCGCTGGCGGGCGAACTCGGTCTTGCGGGCCCAGCGGCTCATGTTGAAAAAGGACAGGGGCAGAGCGACGCCGTGGGCCACGGCGCCGGCGACATGGGCGGTGTGCTCGGCTACGGGAAGGGCGGTGCTGGCCTTGTCCAGCAGCGAGGCTTTGATCTCGTAGGCGCCGGATGCGATCTGCCCGGCGCTCGAAGCCACGCCGAGGGAGCTGGTGGTGAGGTCCCCGTTTCCTTCGCTGCGCTCCCGGCTGGCCTTGCGGGCGGCTCCGATCAGGCCTTTCTCGCGGTGTTCCTTGACCTCCTTGCCGGCCTTGTAGCGGTTCCGGGCGGCCAGCCCCAGTCCGCCGAGGGAGATCAGCTCCGATATCGCACCGAAAGCCGTACCCGTCTCGGCGTTGCTCAGCTTGTTGGGGTCCTCGGGCTTGTCCCCGTGCTGGCCGCTGTCGTACCAGCTACCCAGCTTATGGTCGTAGGGCAGTTTGCCGGCCTCGGCGAAGGTGGCCGAGGACTCCACGAGCATGGCTCCACCCTCCTTGTAGTCGTCGAGATCCTCCTCCTGGAAACGCTGCACCGGGAGGGGCGAACCGCCGACCCCGGGCCGCAGCCGCTGGATGGCGGTCGTGGTGGCGGCGTTGCCCAGGGTGCGCTGGAGGTCCAGCACGTCGCTCGGTCGGAGCGGGGCGTCCCCGTTGCGCAGTCGGGCCACAGCCAGTTCCGGCAGGGCGGTCTCCCGGGACGGGGGGCGCACCGGCTGGGGGCCGCCGCCGGGGCGCCTCCCGAGCGTCGGGTTAGGGCTGCGGGTACTAGACACCATCGCCTCCAGTCGAGGTGGCCGGATAGCCGCCGATCCTAGAACCTCGCTGCTGCCCTAAAGGGCACGAGTGGAGCGGTTGACGGGGGTGCCCGCCCCGGCCTGCTGGTTGGCCTGCTGGTTCGCCTGCTGGTTCGCGGGACATCTGATCAGCGGGCCAGTCGGGTGGTTCGGTGGGGTTGGCTGCCGGTCAGCCGAGTAGGGGGACCTGGCCGGGCCCGGTGCGGGCCTCCAGGGCCGCGGCCAGGTCGGAGCGGGCGTTGATCCCGAGCTTGGCGAACACCCGGTACAGATGGGTCTCCACGGTGCGCACCGAGCAGGTGAGCTCCTTGGCGATAGCCGGCGAGGCCAGCCCGCGGGCGGCCAGGGTGGCGACCTCGAACTCGCGCCGGGTGAGAAGCGGTGCGGCGGCCGCCTCGCTGAGCAGCGGCGAAGAGGCACCCTCGCAGCGGCTGCGCTGGGCGGCGAGGGCCGCCCTCAGCCGGGTCCGCGAAGTGGTGCCGCCGTCGTGGCGGGCGACGGCCGCCTCCAGCATCTCCACCGCCAGCAGGCCTTCTCCCATGGCCGCGCCCAGGCCGGCCAGCTCCTCCAGCCGGGTGCTGTCACCCTGCTCCAGGGCCTCCACGTAGGCGACGGCGAGTCGCGGCACTGGTCCATCGACGTGTCCCGCCGCGCTCCGAGCGGCCGCCACCCGAGGCGGGGAGGGGTCGATGCGGGCGGCCGTCAGACGGGCTTGCAGGGCGAAGTACCACCCGCCCCGAGCCTCGGCGTCCTCCGCCGCCGTTTCGGCCAACCTGGCGGCGGCCGTGAGGTGGCCGGCCGCAGCCATCACCGTGGCCCGCGCCAGTCTCACGTCGGCGTCGTAGAACCGGGGCGGGTCCAGCCACTGCTCGGCCTGTTCGGCTTCGGCGGCGGCCTCGTCGAAGCGACCGGTCCAGGCCAGGGCCACGGCTCTGGTGCTGTGGAGCATGGGTCGGAAGCCCAGGTTGGCCAGCGTGCCGTGCCGGCGGATGGCCTCTTCGAGGAGGTCGGCGGCGGTGGCCGGGCGACCTGCCAGCAGGCGGCAGCGGGCGGCCATTCCCATCATGAGGGCGCGCCCCTCGAACTGGTCGCTGTCGCGCAGCAGGTCGGCGATGGCCTCGGACCCGGCCGCCACCTCGTCGTAGGCCCCGAGGCAGAGCCGGCCCCAGTGGTCGGTGACGGTCAGTTCTTCGAGGGCGTTGAGGGCGTGACCCACCGCCGGTAGGGGGGAGGCCAGAGCGCGGCGGGCCAGGGCCACTCCTTCCTCCAATCGTCCGGCGTTCACCAGCGCCGCGGCCCGAGGTGACCAGTTGACCAGCTTGGCCAGGTCGGGGGCGTCGTCGCCGGGCCAGGCCGCCTCCAGGGCCTGGAGACTGTCGTCGATGTCGCCCGACTGGACTCCGAGGCCGGCCCGGGTGGACTCCACCATCTGCCGCCAGGGTGGTTCCAACCCAACGGCGGCTGCTTCCAGCAGGCGGGCGGCTCCGGGCCGGTCCCGCGCCACCCAGTGCAGCCAGATGCCGTGCACGATGGCGGCCATGGCCGCCTGAGCGCCGTCGGCGGCCATGGTCCGAAGGTCCTCGAACAGCTGGATCAGCAGGTCGGCCCGCTCCGGTCGGTGCAGAATCAGGAAGGCGAGGGTCAGCCCGTCGTCGAAGCTGCGACGCTCGTTCCAGGCCTGGGTGGCCAGCAGGTCGGCGGCGTCGGACCGCTCCTCGGGGCGGTGCAGGCCGGCGGCCGCCGCCGCCGGCGCTTCGGGGTCGTCCTCGCCGGAGCCGGGGCCGGTGAGGTGGCGGCGCAGCTCGTCGAGGAGCCCCCAGTGCACCTCGTGAGCGGCCCAGCCCAAAGCGTCGGGGTCGAACGGCTCACCCAGCTCGGCGTGCCACATGGCCAGCTTCAACAGCAGAGTCCGGTCCCCGCCGCCGGGCCTTCCCGTGTCGGGATCGGCCCTGGCGATCAGCTCCCGTAGGAGCCTCTGACGGTCCAGGTCCCCCAGCCCGTTACGGATGGCCTGGCGGTACAGCGGATGGGTGAAGCGTACGACCGGCGCCGTGGCGTCGCCTCTGATCTCGAGGACGGACTCGTCCACCAGGGACTCCAGCAGCGTCCGCTCCTCGGCCCGGCTGATGAGCCCGAGCGGGAGCGGTCCGGCCACGGCCACCAGCTCCAACAGCCGCCTCTCCTCGGAGCGGAAAGCACCAACCCGGCCGGCGGTGAGGAGGTCGAGTCCGCCGACGGCCCGCGCCGTGTCGACGACCAGACCGGCGGGGGTCGGCACCAGGCCGCCGCGGGAGCGGGCCGAGCGCACCAGCTCTAGGACCCACAGCGGGTTCCCCCCGGTGATGTCGAAAATCTCGGCGCTCGAATCCCGGGCGAGGGTGGCTCCGGCCTGCCACGACGCCAACTCGGCGACCTCGGAGGGCGTCAGGGCCTCCACGGGGAACACCTGGACCACGTCGCGCCCGACCACGCCCAGGTGCTGAGCCACGTCCGAGGTGCGCCGGGTGGTGGCGAGGATGCTGGTCCCGGCCACGCCCACGAGGTGGCCGGCCAGGGCCTTGGTGGCGTCGTCGAGCAGGTCGGCGTCGTCGAGGAGCACCACGAGCGGCTTCTCCGAGGCTCGTCGGCGCAGTCCGTCGAGGGTGGCGGCGATCAGGCCGGCGAGTGGTACGTCACCGGTGATGACGGGGACCAGGTGGGCGGCGGGGCCGAGCGGTATCGAAGATGGCGGTCCCCCGCCGACTATCTCGACCCGGTCGGCGCCTCGGGCCACGACCCGATCGAGGACCTCTCGGGCCAAACGGGTCTTGCCCATACCGGCCGCCCCGGTGAGCACCACGTAGGCCCCGACGCTCGAGACGGTCCGGGCCAGGCGCTCGACGACCGCGGCTCTCCCGACGATGGGCGGACCTTCTGGCCGTGAGCTTTCCGGATCAGGGTGGCTGGTGAGGCTGGGAATGCCACAGAGCGTAGGCATTGGCTCGACCGGCCGCGTCACCCGCCCCGGTTCCGGGTCTCCGGGTCGGCCCGGGGGCGGCCTGGTGTCGGCCCGGGGGGCGGCCTGGTGTCGGCCCGGTGCCGGCCCGGGGGTCGGCCCGGTGCTGGCCCGGGGGTCGGCCCGGGGGGCGGCCGGCGGGACCACCACAAGCCCGGGACCACCGGCGGCGATGCGTTACCGGCGGGCCGCCCGCCTCCGCTCGACCAGGTAGCCCAGGTAGGCGGCCACGGCGACGGCGACCAGCGCGGCAGGAGGTCCAGCCGGGGCGTCGCCGACCCGACGTGACGCCAGCGTCGCCCCCCGGGAGCGGTCCGCGAGAAGGGACCAGCGGGACATCCACGACAGGCCTGAGCCGGCCGAGGCCGCCGATCCGACGGACAGCAGCGAACCGGCGGAGCCGATGCTGGCCACCGAAGCGAACGACCCGATGCTGGCTATGGACAGGACCGAGCCGTGGGAGGCGATCGACAGGACCGAGTCGGTGGACCACAGCGACAGGCGGGACCGTCCCTTCGAGGTCGGTGACCGGCGGGGGGGAACGAAGCGGGAGGCGTTTACCACGGCAGTGACGATAGGCGCCGGCTTATGGGCGCATCCGGAGCTTCTATTGGCTTTTGAGACCCGCCCGTCCGACCATTGGTCAAAGGAGCCTCCCGCCGGGTGGCCCACCGAGGAGAGCGCCGTGGCCGGAGTCGTGACACAAGGAGCGGGACGGTGATCTTGGCGGCCATTCCGCTCGGCGTTCTGATCGGGCTCAGCCTGGGGGCGCTCGGCGGCGGAGGTTCCATCCTCACGGTGCCGGCTTTGGTCTATGTGCTCGGCCAGAGCACCCACAGCTCCACCACCGCGTCGCTGGTGATCGTCGGTATCACCGCCCTGGTGGGTATGGTCGCCCACCTGCGGGCCGGCCGGGTGAGGTTCACCTCGGGGCTGGTCTTCGGGCTGCTCGGGTCGGGCGGCTCCTACCTCGGTAGTCGGCTCTCCTCGAGCGTCGACCCCAATGTGCTCCTGGCGGCCTTCTCGGTCCTGATCCTGATAGCCGCCGCCAGCATGCTCCGGCGCGTCCGGCACCGCCCGACGCCGGCGGCGGCGGTCGGGGCCTCGCCGGCGGAGGTCGCGGTGGGCGTCGGCGTCGGCGTCGAGGTGAGGGCGGCCGGGTCGGGCCCCGCCGGGACGGGGTCCGCCGGGACGGGGTCCGCCGGGACGGGCCCCGCCGGGACGGCGGCCGGGACCGGGGGGGACGGCCGGTCGGCCCGGTCGACGGTGACCGCGGTTTCGCCCCTCAGGGTGGTGGTGGCGGCCAGCGTCGTCGGGTTGCTCACCGGGTTCTTCGGGGTGGGCGGCGGTTTCGTGGTCGTCCCGGCCCTGGTGCTGGCCCTCGGCTTCGACATGGCCGTGGCGGTGGGTACGTCACTTCTCGTCATCGCCATCAACTCGGCGTCGGCTCTCGCCGTGCGGCTGTCGGGTCACATCCACATGGACGTGGCCCTCGTGGCGGCTTTCACGGCTGCCGCTATCGCCGGCACCCTGGTCGGCAGCCGGGTGGCGTCGCGGACCCACCCCGAGAAGCTGGTCGGCGCTTTCGCCGTGCTACTGGTCGCCGTCTCGGTCTACACCGCCGCCCGCAGCCTGCCCCATCTGATCTGACGCCGGGCCCAGACCCGGCTCAGGCCGGTCCGGGCTCGGGCCGGGTGGCGGCCACGGCCAGGAACGCCGAGGCCGCAGGCGTGAGCAGCCCCGGGCGGTGTACGAGGAACAGGTCCCGGACCAGGGCCGGTTCGAGGTCGGCGACCACGGCCCCGTTGGCCGCGGCCATTCGGGCCGTCCCCGCCGGTAGCAGCGCTATGCCCGCTCCGGCCAGCACCAGGGGCAGCAGGGCCTCGCGTTGGGTGGTTTCCACCGCCACCGACAGTTCCACGCCGGCGGCGCCCATCCAGCCTTCGAGGAGGTCGCGCCCCGAACTGCCACGCGGGGTGACTATGAAGCCCACGCCGGCCAACTCGGCGGGTGTCACCACCTTCGCGACCGCGGGATGATCGGGGGGGAAGACGTCCTGCAGGTGCTGGGAGCCGAGCGGGACGGCGACCAGGCCGGCCGGAACCGGACCAGCCGCGGTCAGTCCCATCTCGACGGCTCCCGAACGGACCTGCTCGACGAGCTGGGCGGGGTCGTCGGGGGCCGCCAGGTGCACTTCGATCTTCGGGTGGGCCGCCACGAAACGCCCGAGCAGGGCCGGCAGGGGATCGGCCGACAGAGTGCGCAGAGCGGACAGCTCGAGTCGTCCCCGGGCCAATCCGGTGACCTCGCCGGTGACCTGACGGGCTTGGTCGATGGCCCGCATGACGCTACGGGCCGGCCCGAGCAGGGACTGGCCGACGTCGGTGAGGGTGACCGAGCGTGACAGGCGGTGGAAGAGAGGACCACCGAGCTCGGCTTCCAGCTCGGCGATGGCCTGGGACAGCGCCGGCTGGGAGAGATGAACGGCGGCCGCCGCCTTGGAGAAGCCGCCGTGGTCGACCACGGCGAGGAACAGGTTGAGCCGTCTCACGTCGAGCGGCGTGCTGCGGTAAGCGGGCGCGACCGGCTTGGGGCTGGTCATCGGGCCATCATCGCACGGCGGCAACGGGCCGATCGGCTCTGGCTGGCGGCCCGACGGCGCGTCACGCTCAGGGGTGGATGGCGAATGGCCCGCTCCCCCCGGTCGGAGGCTCGAGCGGCCAGCCGAGGAGGTGCTGTGTCATGAGAGATCTGCCCGTGCCGCCCGGTGATCTCCCCGCTTCGAGGGGCGCCGCGCCGCCCGGCTCCCCCTAGATCGTCCACCGGCTCCGCGTCGTGCTACGCCAGGGCTCCGGCGCAGTTGCGCCGGCGGAGCCGGGGACGCCCCGGTCCCTCCCCGCAGGCCACCGGGCTCGGCCCGGCCATCGGCGGCCCCGTGGGCGGCAACGGCGGGCTCGGCCCGGTGGGTTGGCGTCTATAGCGAAGGAGCCGCAGCGTAGGCGGCATCGGGGTCGCAAGGGTCGGCGGCGGCCGTGCCGTGTTCGGCGAGGAAGGCCGGTACGTCCTCGGCGGGCAGGGGGCGGGCGAAGAGGTAACCCTGGCCGCTGTCGCACTGCTCCTGCTGCAGCTGGGCGAGTTGGGAGGCGTCCTCGATGCCCTCGGCCAGGGTCTCGATCCCGAGGGTCTGGCCGAGCTGGACCATGGAGCGGACGATGGCCAGGGCCTGGGTGTTCTGGCCGATCTTGGTGATGAAGCTGCGGTCGATCTTCAACGAGTCGATGGGGAACTGGCGCAGGTAGGCGAGGGAGGAATGGCCCGTGCCGAAGTCGTCGATGGCGATGCGCACCCCGGTCGCTTTCAGGTCGCGCAGGAACTGCGCCGTCGCCTGGGTGTCGTGCATGAGCAGCGTCTCGGTGATCTCCAGCGTGAGGTGGGAATGGTCGAGCTGGTAGCGGCTCAGGACGTCGCTCACCGCCGCCACGAATCCGTCGTCGTCGAACTGGGCCACCGACACGTTCACCGAGACGTTGAGGTCGAAGCCCAGGCGCCTCCACCCCGCCACCTCGGCGCAGGCCTGCTCCAACACGAAGCGACCGATCGGGGCGATGAGGCCCGACTGCTCGGCCAGCGGGATGAAGTCGACCGGTCCGATCAGCCCTCTCGTCGGGTGGCGCCAGCGGACCAGGGCCTCGACACCCCGGGTCGTCATGCGCCTGATGTCCATGATGGGCTGGTATACGACGAACAGCTCGTCGCGTTCGAGGGCTCGGTGCAGATCCATCTCGAGGCTCAGGCGGTCCTTGATGGCCGTCTGCATCTGCGGGTCGAACAGCATGAAGCGTCCCTTGCCCGCCTCCTTGGCCTGGTAGAGGGCGATGTCGGCGTCGCGGATGAGTTCCTGGGAGCTGTCGCGCATCCCTGTGGCCAAACCGACGCTGGCTTTGACGCTCAGGGTGATGGGCTCGGGGGTGCACAACGCGAACGGCTCCTCGAGCACCGCGATGACCCGCTGGGCCACCGTCGCGGGGCCCCGGCCGAGGGCGGCGGTCTCGGTCAGGATGAGGAACTCGTCGCCACCGAGGCGCCCGACGGTATCCCCGTGGCGCACCGCGCCGGCGAGCCGTTCGGCCACGGCGACAAGCAGTTGGTCCCCCACGTCGTGGCCGAAGGTGTCGTTGATGTCCTTGAAGTTGTCCAGGTCCACGTAGAGCGCCCCCACGGCCATCGGTTGGCGGCGGGCCCGGGCCAGCATCTGATCGGCCCGGTCGAACAGCAGGGCCCGGTTGGGCAGGCCGGTGAGCACGTCGTGGAGCGCCTGGTGGCGCAGTTCGGCGGTGCGCTCGTCGACGAGCAGCAGGGCCCGGTCGCGGGTCCGGCTCAGATGGAGCAGGAAGCCGCTGACCGCTCCGGTCAGGGCCAGGACGATCAGGCCGAGGATGACGCCCTCCCAGACCGGCGCCGACGACGCTGGAGCACTGACCGTGGCGCTCAGAGTAGGAATCGTCAGCGGAACCGTCAGGTGCATTCCCCGGGACGGTCCTCCGGTGGAGGTGAGAACCGATCCGCCGGTGGACACGGTGAGGCTCCGGCCCCCGGTGGAGAGGCTGGCGGCGTTCAGCATCCTCGGGCCGTTGAACGTACCCAGCATCCAACCGATCAGGGCCGCTTCCCGGCCGGCCACGGTGTTAGGAGCTGTTCCCCCGGCGTACACCGGCACGTACAGCGCGAACAACCCCTCGTAATGGGCCAGGACGGCGGCCGAGAGATGGAGCTGGGCGGCCACGGGGGCCAGGACAGCGCCCAGATTCATGAACTGCACGGTGTCGCCGTCCATGGACGCCTGGAGCAGGGCGGCCACCCCGTTCGGGCCGATGCCGGGGAGGGTCGGCGAGCACAGGTCCAGGCCGGCGCCTGTCCCGATGGACCCGAGGATGATGCCTAGCCGGGGCAGGCAGTAGTAGGGGTGGTCGGTCGCCGAGACGATCCGGGCCGGAACGGGCCCCAGGCCGGGCTCGGGATCGGAGGCCATGGCCGCCCGGTAAGAGTCGAGCTGGGAGGTCGGGACCCGGGCGTAGAACGTGTAGCCCAGGGCCCCCGGGTAGACGCTGGTCAGGTGCATGGCCTGCAGCCAGGGAATGAGCTCCCGGTTGGTCATCGGGGCGTGGGTGGCCACAGCGGCGCCGACAGAAGCTTCGAAGGTGATGTCGCGTTCCATCCCGAAATCGACGGCGGCCGCCACGCTGCGGGCCTGATCGGCGAACTGCTGGCGGTCCACGCCGTGCTGGTAGCCGGCCCAGGACCAGCCGGCCAGCGCCGAGGCGGCCACACCGGTGACCAGTGCCAGCGAGATGATCAGGCGCGACCAGCACCGCCGGGTGCAGGCCGTCCCCGGCACCTCGTGGGAGCCGGGGGCGGTGGTCGTGCCCGCCGCGGCGGGACGGTTGGAGATGAGGGGGCGGGGCGCCACTCGTACAGGATCGGTGGGGCAAGACCCGTACCGGATGGGCCGAAGGGCCTTTTCCGGGATATCAGCGCGAACGCACCACTGGCTTCGTGACCAAGTTCACCAAAGAAAGTGGAAGCTCCGCCTCCAGTTCGTGGTTGGATATTCCGAGATGTGGAGGAGCGACCTCCACTTGACTGTCCGCCCCCTGGAGAAACCCCATGAGCTCCGTCGACACCGCCCCCGCGGGCGCCCCGGCCGCCGCCACCCGCCCGGGGACCACCAGCGCAGCATCCAGCTCCCGGTGGTGGATTCTCGCCGCCTTGGTCCTGGCCCAGCTGATGGTCGTGCTCGACGCCACCGTGGTCAACATCGCCCTGCCGTCGGCCCAGAAGGCCCTCGGGTTCAGCAACGGGGACCGGCAGTGGATCGTCTCGGCCTACGCGCTGGCCTTCGGCAGCCTTCTGCTCCTCGGCGGTCGGCTCTCCGACCTGATCGGGCGCCGACGGGTGCTGATCATCGGCATGACCGGATTCGCCGCGGCGTCGGCCGTCGGCGGGGCGGCCACCGGCTTTCTCATGCTGGTCGTGGCCCGGGCCGTGCAGGGTGCCTTCGGCGCGCTGCTCGCCCCGGCCGTGCTCTCTCAGCTCACCACCACCTTTGATGATCCCGCCGAGCGGGGCCGGGCCTTCGGGATCTTCGGCGCGGTGGCCGGCGCCGGCGGCGCGGTCGGGCTGATCCTCGGCGGGGCGCTCACCCAGTACCTCGACTGGCGGTGGTGCCTATATGTCAACGTGGCCCTGGCCGTCTTGGCCCTCATCGGCGCCGTCCGCCACCTGCCTCCGTCGGAGCGCCGCCCGGCCCAGATCGACTGGCCGGGGGTGGTCACGGTGGTCAGCGGCCTGGTCGCCGTGGTCTACGGCTGCTCCGAGGCCAACACCCTGGGCTGGTCGAACCCCGTCACCTTCGGCCTCCTGATCGCCGGGGCGGTCCTCCTGGCCGGCTTCGGGTGGGTGGAGACCCGGGCGACGGCGCCGCTCCTGCCGCTGCGCATACTGGCCGACCGGGCCCGGGCCACGGCCAACCTGATGATGCTGATCTCGGGTATCGGGATGTTCGCGGTGTTCCTCTTCCTCGCCTACTACATCCAGCAGATACTCCACTTCACCCCGGTCATGGCCGGCGTGGCCTTCCTGCCCATGATCGGCGCCCTCATGCTGACCTCGGCGCTGGCCACGGCCCGGATGCTGCCCCGCTTCGGGCCGCGGTGGCTGGTCACCACAGGCATGGCCGCCGCCGCCGGGGGCCTGGTCATCTTCGCCCAGCTGCGGGTCGGATCGAGCTACGCCGGCGGCGTGGTACCGGGGCTGATCGTCGCCGGATTCGGTCTCGGGCTGGTCTTCGGCTCGGTCATGAATGTCGCCACCGCAGGGGCGGGCGAGCTCGACTCGGGGGTGGCCTCGGCGCTGCCCAACATCGGCCAGCAGGTCGGGGGGGCCGTGGGCACCGCCGTGCTCAACACTCTGGCCACCTCGGCCGCCCTCACCTACGTCCACGGCCGCCGACCGGGCCCCGCCCTCATGGCCGCAGCGTCGGTACGCGGCGACGACACCGCCTTCTGGGTCGCCGCCGCGGTGTTCGCCTTCGGTTCGCTGCTCGCCGCCGTCATGTTCCGCCCCCGGCCCCACCCCTCGGACCGGCCCATCGGCGACGTCGCCGGTCTGCTGTGATGTGACGGTGGCCACCACCAGCCCCACCGAGCCCCGGGTCCCCCCCGACGAGCGCCGCCTCCGCCGTGACGCCGAGGCCAACCGCCGCCAGATTCTGCGGGCCGCCGGACGGCTCATGGCCGAGCGGGGCCTGTCGGCGCCACTCGAGGACATCGCCGCTGAAGCGGGGGTCGGGATCGGCACCCTCTACCGGCGCTTCCCCACCCGGGCCGACCTGGTCGAGGCGGTCTTCGCCGATCACCTGGCCGTCTACGTGGAGGCGCTCGAGGAGGCCCTGGGCGCCGAGGACGGGTGGGCCGGCCTGCTGTGGTTCCTCGAAGCGGCCACCACCCACCAGATCGAGAACCGGGCCCTCAACGAGTTGCTCGAGTACAACCTGGGCGAGGCGGCGGTGGCCCAGATCCAGGAAAAAGTCACCCCCCTCGTCGACACACTCGTCGAGCGGGCCAAGTCCACCGGCCGGCTGCGGCCCGACTTCGCGCTGAGCGACCTGGCCTTCATGCAGCAGATGCTGGTGGCTCTCGGTCGGGCCACCGAGTCGGTCGGCGACCGGGTGTGGAAGCGCTACATGGCCATCATGGTGGACGGCCTGCTGGCCGCCCGGACCGGTCCCACTCCCACCGGCCGGGCCGCCCTGTCGATCGAGGAGCTGCGGATCCTGCACGAGTCCCGTCCGCCGGTGCCGTGGCGACGGCGGGCCGATCCCCCCGAACGGTAGCGGCGGAGGTCAGCCCGTGGCCTGGGCGGCAGTGATGTGGTTGTAGGTGCCGTCGCACTCGAAGCCCTTGGTGGCCGGGTCCAGCCTGACGAACTGAGCGCCGCTGACACCGACGATGACCATACAGGTGGCCCCCTGCTTCTGCCCGGGGTCGCTCGGGGGTAGCAAGCCGTTGGCGTCGAAGTGGGTGATGCCGTCCAGCGCGGCCAGGAACGAAGACCGGGTCGGGTTGGGCCCGGCGGCATCGAGGGCCTGCACGAACAGGTCCCCGGCGGCCCACGCCGTGACGGCGTAGAGGTCGGGTACCTCACCTGGATGGGCCTTGTCCATCCAGGTGGTCATGGTCGCCAGCTCGGGATTGGTCGGGAGGTCCTGGCCGAGGAAGAGCGGGAAGCCGAGCGGCATGTACACGTCGTCGGCGTTGGCCGCGCCGATCAGCTTGAACAGCGACGGGTCGTAGGCCACGGCCGAGACGATGGCGTCGGGATGGAAGTTCTGCTGGTCGGCTTCCTGGATGAAATCGGCCACCTGTCCGGCGCTCATGGCCCCGAGGTCCACGACCTTGACCCCGTCGGCTTTCATGCGCAGCACGTCGGCGGTGAAGTTGGTCTCGGTTATGGCGATGCCCCGCTTGTAGACGTAGACGAAGCCCTCGGCCTGGTAGGCCGAGGCGATGCCGTTGGCGCTGGCCACTTCGGCGGCCACGTAGAGCGAGGCGGTGTGAGTGATGTCCTGTGGGAACTTGTTCTTGATCCACACCGCTCCCGTCGTCGGGTAGCCGTAGGGCGCCGGGGAGGGGGCGGTGACATTGGGCAGCCCGAGCAGGGCGCCGTCGAGGACGTAGCCCTGGATGTCGGGGAAGGTCGGGTCGGCCTTCAGCACGGTCAGGCCGCAGGCGTCGAGGAGGGCGAAGTTGCCCACGCTGGCGAAGGCCGAGCCGTCGAGGCCCCGCATGTCACTGGTGTAGGTGTTGCAGTTGAAGCCATCGTCCTCCTGCACCAGCTTCAGTTGCCGCCCGTGGACCCCGCCGCGCGAGTCGACGTAGGCGACGAAGGCCTTCAACGCGTCGAAGGACTTCTGGGCGCCTCCGGGGAAGGGCCCGCTGTTGGTGTCCACCTGACCGATGGTGATGCTCGACGCGGTGATCCCGGTGGTGTCACCGGGGACGGTGGTGGTGGCGGCCGCGGTGGTCCCCGGCGTGGGGGTCGCCGCAGAGTGGGCCGCGCTCGAGCAGCCGGCGGCGACGAGGCCGACCACGGCGACGGTGGACCACTTCCGGAGGCGGGCGCGGCGGCCTTGGTGGCGGCTGGTCACGACACGGCTGGTCACGACACGGCTGGTCACGACACGGCTGGTCACGACACGGTTCGTGACGACAGGGCCGGTCACGACATCACCGGGCCCCGGGACGGGCCGGCCATGAGCCCGGCGATGCGACGAGCCGATTCCTTGGTGCTGACCCGCCCGGTGGCGTAGTCCACCGGGTCGTAGTGCACCGGGGGAGGGGCCGGCTCGCTCAGCAGATCGGCGGGGTGAGGGCCGATCCGGTCGGCCACCGCCCGCAGGGCCGCCACGTCGAAGCCGTAGACCCGGGCCGCGGTGAGGCCCACCATCTGGCGCAGCTCGTCCTCACGGCAGCCGTTCATGGTGTCGCGCAGGGCGTCGCGCGATCGGGGCCAGGTGCCCTCGATGTGGGGGTAGTCGGCGCCCCACATGATGCGCGAGACCCCCAGCTGGTCGCGGATCTCGGCCTCCCCCCGGCTCATGAACGACGCCCCGACGTAGCAGTTGGAGTGCCAGTACTCCGTCGGTGATTTGGAGAGGAGCTGGCCCACGGCCCGCTCGAAGGGCGAGAAGTACTGCTCGTCGAGGCGCCCCAGGGTGTCGGGGATCCAGTCCGCGCCCTGCTCGGTGAATACCATCTCGAGCGCCGGGAAGCGCTCGAAGACCCCGCCGAAGATGCACTGCCAGAGCGGCCGGTGGGACCACCACAGGAACTCCAGCTTGGTCGACCACATGGCGTGCCACCCGTAGCCCTCCCACGGGGTGCCCCCCGAATGGAACGTCACCGACAGGCCGGCGTCGACACAGGCCGCCCAGAGAGGGTCGTAGCGGCTGTCGTGGTATGACGCCAGGGTGGTGTCACCGGTGGGCAGCATGATCCCAGCCAGGCCCCGGCCGGCGGCCCACGTCACGTCGGCCACGGCGGCCTCGACGTCGTGGGGTTGAACGATGGCCAGACCGGCCCGGCGGCCGGGGAGCAGGTCGCAGAAGTCGGCCAGCCAGCGGTTGTAGGCCCGGGCCCCTTCGCGCCGGCGTCGGGCGTCGGTGTCGGGAAAGGGGAAGGCGGCCCCCCACGGCGGTTCGTTGCGGTTCTGGAAGTCGGGGAAGATGACCTCGGCGGCGATCCCCTCGGCCTCGAGATCGCCGGTGCGCCGGTCGGAGTCCCACACCCCGGTCGAGCCCTCCAGGCCGAGGGCCTCGTTGCCCTTGAAGAACTCGATCATGTCCTCGCCGAAGAGGGAGTCGATCAGCTCGCCGTCGTCGGGGAGCCCCATGGAGCGGTTCTGGGTGGTCCGCCACTCCCGGTGGGCCACCACGAACCGGTCGTACTCGTCGCGCCACGCCGGGTCCACCCATTCCCGGTAGCGGTCGACCGGCGGTCCGGCATGGCAGTCGGCCGAGACGATGAGGACGGCGTCGTCGCTCATCGGGCCGACCCCCCATCGGCCCCGGTAGGGGTGAAAGCGAACCGCTCCACCATCTTCCAGTAGTCGGGGACCCGGTCCTCGCCGAGGTAGTCGCGAAGGCTGAGGAACTCGGCGGGCATCGACCCGTCGTCCTCGGCGAAGCCGTACTCGCGGGCCAGTTGGGTGGTCTTGAACGCCTGGCCCGAGCGGGCCAGGACCCCGGGGTCGGTGGCCAGGGCGATGCAGGCCTTGCCGGTGAACCCAGGGCTCTCGCCGAAGGATATGTCCAGCCCGCTCAACTGCGGGCGCCCGTCGGGCCCGGGGGCGGCCAGGGCCATCAGCCCCTCGGTGAGCACCAGGCCGGGCCACAGCGACACGACGGCCACGCCGTGGCTGCGCAGTTCGAGGGCGGTGTCGGCGGTGATCTTGTCGATGGCCGCCTTGCCCGCCCCGTAGGGGACCGAGAGCAGATGGTGCACGGCGCCGTGGGAGGAGACGTTGATCACCAGACCCTCCCCCCGGGGGATCATCATTCGGGCGGCCAGGCTGGTGGTGACGAAGTTGGAGCGGGGCCCGAGGGCCAGGCACCGGGTCATGTCGTCGAAGGGCAGTTCCCAGAACGCCGGGCCGACCATGGAGGAGAAGTCCGGGGACGCCACGTTGACGACCAGGTCGATCCGGCCGTGGCGGTCGGCGATCTCCTCGAACACGGCGGTGGTGGCGGCGTCGTCGGTGTGGTCGCAGGCGACCGGGAAGGCCTGCCCGCCGGACGCCTCGATCTCGGCGGCCGTGGACCGCAGGCTCCCCGGCTCGTCGGCGCCGGTCCCGAGGGTGCGAGCCGTGAGGTACACGGCGGCCCCGGCGCGTCCGATCTCGACGGCGATGCCCTTGCCGATGTTCTTGCTCGCGCCTGTGACCAGGGCGACGCGCCCATCCAACCGACCAGCCATGAAGTAACCCCCCCGTATTTCTGGTAAGGTTTTTAACATAATGGAGCGTGCAAATGCAACCGGTGTCCGGACGCCCGGGGTCCCGGGCCGGTCGGGGGGTCGGGCCAAGCGCGGTCGTCCGGCGGTGTTCAGCCGGGAGCGCCTGGTGGAGACCCTCGCGGCGTCGCTCCTCGAGGACCCCGGGGCGACGTTGACCATCGCCCGGGCCGCTCAGGCGGCGGGGTGCTCGGTCATGTCCATCTACCGCTTCTTCACCGACCGCGACGATCTGGCCGCCGCACTGATCCGCTACATCATGCGCGAGTCGCGGTCGCGGGTGGTGCCCGGAGACCCGTGGCAGGCCCGCATCCGGGCCTGGATGCTCACCGTGCACGAGCAGTCCCGCCGCTACCCGTCGGTGTTCCAGCTGGCGGCGTCGGGGGAATCCCCGGCCTGGGTCACCGAGACGGTGTTCCTGGCCGCCATCCTGCGTGAGGCCGGCCTGTCCGACGACCAGGACCTGGCCGACGCCATCTATCTGATCGCCACCACCAGCCTGAGCCAGGCCATGCTGCGCGCCGCTCACCACGACTCGCCCACCCCCTCGCTGTATTCGGTCGTGGCCCAGCTCTCGCCCGAGGAGGCCTCCGAGGCCGCCGCCCTGGTGCCATATTTCGCCGCCATGGGTGACCGGGCCACGGATCTGGTCATCTCGTCGGTGCTGGTCGCCGTCGAGGGCATCGTGGCCGGCCAGCGTGTAGTTACAGAGCGGTCATAACCCTACGAATACTACCTTTTTCCTTTAATCCCTCAATCGTGCAGAGTGGAGCACTCCGGATTATCGAGGTACCTTCTCGGCGGACAACTGACACGCCGGGTGAACAAAGGGACGTGACATGAGCAATCGATCTGGCCGAGGGCGGCCGACGAACGGTTCCGGTGCGGTGGGAGCCGCGGGGGCCTTGCTCCTCGTCGGTGGCGCGGTGCTGATCGTGACCGGAGGACGGGCCGGGGCCGTGAGTCCGACCGGGCTGCCCGCCAACTGCAGCCAGCCCCAGGCCGGAGGCACCGTGACCTGCACCTTCGCCTACACCGGGTCGGAGCAGACCTTCGCCGTTCCGGCGGGCGTCACCTCCCTCGGCGTCGAGGCGGTCGGCGCGTCGGGCGCGGTCCCCTCGCCCCCTCAACTCGCCGAGGTCCGGCCCCTTGTGGCACAGCAGGTGCCACCCGGTCTGGGCGCCGACGTCACCGGCACCGTCACGGTGACCGCCGGCTCAACCCTGTACGTGGAGGTCGGCGGCCAGGGTCAGGGTTCCACCGGCGGCTTCAACGGCGGCGGCAGCGGCGGGACGGCTTACGCCCAGACCGACGGCGGCGGGGGCGGTGGCGGCGGGGCCAGCGACATTCGCACCGTGAGCGCCAGCGCCGGCGCCACGTCGAGTCTGGCCTCCCGGCTGATCGTGGCGGCCGGTGGTGGTGGGGGTGGGGTCTACGGTCTCGGCGGTGATGCGGGCGTGACGCCGGCCGGGGCCGGCGGTGCCGCCGGGTCCCCGGGGTCGGCCGGCAGCAATGCCGTGGAATCGGGAGGTGCGGGCGGCCAGGCCGGCGGCGTCGGCAGCGGTGGGGCGGGCGGCTCCGGCGGCCCCGCGACCTCCGGACTCGGGGGGTCGACGCCCGGGACCGCCGGAACGAACGGGACGGCCGGGGTGGGCGGGACCGGCTCCCCACAGTCCGACGGCGGTGGTGGTGGGGGCGGCCTCTACGGCGGTGGTGGTGGGGGCGGGGGCGCGTCCGACCCGGGCGGCTGGGGCGGCGGCGGCGGCGGGGGCGGAGGATCCTCGTACGTGGCCGGCACGGTCGCCGCCGCGTCGACGGCTGCCCCCTTGCTGCACAGCGCCGGCACGTCCACCGCGGCGGCGGCTGGTAACGGGTCGGTCGTGATCACCTACGCACCGCCGGTGGTCTCGGCCACCACCACGACCGTTGCGCCGACCACCACGGTGGCGCCGACCACGACCGTGGCTTCGACCACGACGGTGGCCCCGGTCCGCGTGGTCGCGGCGTCGGCCGCGACCACACCGCCCCCGTCGGGCCTGGCCTTCACCGGGCCGGGCGACACCACCCCCCTCACCATCGGCGGCGTGGCCGCGGTGGGGACAGGTGGCCTGCTGGTCGCCGCCTCCCGGCGCCGGCGCCACCACTCGGGTCGCCACTACCGGTCCTGACGGTCCTGCCGCGACCAGGGCCGCCGGTGCGTCCGGTGTCATCGTGGCCCCGGTGTCACCGGTGCGGACCAGGCCTCAGGGTGGTTTCGGGGCCTTCGGCCCTGTCGGAGACGACCTCGCCGACAGATGCTGAAGGACACGGCCGGCCGTCCGGGTGGACCACCCGGACGGCGACCTGACCGGTCGGCGACCCGGCCGGCATCCCAGGAGGAACACGCCATGTCCGATATGACCGTCGAAGTCTTCGAAGCGGCCCTGGCCCGCCACGCCTCAGCCGACGGGGAGGTCTTCCCCAGCGCCCTCGGATTGATCGAAGCCGAGCACGCCCGGGAGGGACGCTTGTGGGCCGTGGCCAAGGTGGTGATGGCCGATCAGGAGCGGATGCGCTACCTCGCCGGTGGCAATCGTCTGGCCGAGGTCGTTTCGTGCGTATCCCAGTGGTATGAATCCGACCTCGACGTGGCCGACGTGGAGCTTGTTGTCTCCGCGGGCGGCTACGACCCCGAGCCCTTCGAGGCGCTTCGCCGGGCCGGCCTTTTGCACCAAGCGCTGAGCGAGGGTGACCGCCCCCGGGTTATCGACGGTGAGCGGGCCGGAGCGTGGATCAGCGACCAGATGGCCGAGACCAACGACGCCGAAACCGTCTCTCGGATGACGGCCAAGCTGGAGGCACCGGCGGGGGCACCAGCGGCGGCCGCCGGGGCCGGCGCCGCCCCCGGCACCGGGGGCAGGTCATAGGGGACAAGGGCGAAAGATCGGGACGTTCGCGTCGCCGGCCGGTCAGGGCACCCCCTCGGAGCGGGCTACGGTTGCCTTGACTGTTGAGATGACAGGGACGGACGGTCTATGGAGCCAAGCAACGAGGCGCTCCAGCGTGGACTGGAGGCCCTCAGATCGGAGATCGCGACGGCGCGCGCCGAAGCCGAGCGACGGGCCGAGATGCTCGAACGGGCCGAGGAGGAGGCTTCGGCCGCGGCCCGCAGGCGGGCGGCGCGGGCCGCCGTCGGGGTGGTGGCAGTAGGGGCCGCGGTCGGGGGCAGCCTGGCCGTCCGGGCCGCCGGGCGACCCCATCCCCAATCGGTCGCGGTGCCGGCCACTGCGGCGTCGAGCCCCGCCCGTTCGGTGCCGCCGGCCGCGCCGACCCCCGCGGCTACAGCATCCACACTTCCGGCCCCGCCGGCTACAGGGATCGCGGGGTCTCGCCCGTCCAGCGCACCAGGCCCGGCGTCGAGCGGGACCCCGGTCCAGCCGGCTCCGGGAGGTTGGGCGGTGGCGCCGGTTGCCTCCACTACTTCGGGCCCGGCTACGTCGGGAGCGGCCGGGGCGGCGGCTGGAGGGGGTAGGGCCGTCGAGGCCGCCGTCACGTCACCCGCCGCCCACCGCGTGGCGCCCGGCGAGAGCTTCTGGACCGTCGCCCAGACGGTGCTGGGGCGGCGGCTCGGATCCGCACCGAACGACGCGCAGACCGCGGCGTACTGGGTGAAGCTCCTCGACGCCAACCGGTCGGTGGTGGCCGCTACCGGCAACGTCAACATCATCTACCCCGGTGCGGTGTTGACCGTGCCGGACCCCGGCTAGTCCAGGACTGAGGGGATACGGCTGTGGGCCTGGGTACGGCTGTGGGACTGGGTATGGCTGTGGGACTGGGTATGGCTGTGGGCCTGGGTACGGCTGTGGGACTGGGACCGTTAGGCTGGTCTGACCCGATCGAAAGGCGGGCGTGGCCGTGATCCGGCGGTTCAAGCGCAATCAGCTCCAAGCGGCCCGCCAGCTTGTTTCGCGCGCCGAACGGGACGCCCTGGAGCGGGCCGAGCGCCTCTGCCAGCAGGCCGAGGAAGCCCTCCAATCGGCCCTGCGGCGCCGCAACGACGCCCAGCGGGCCGGCCTGGTGGTGGCCGAGGAGCTGGAGGCACTGCGCGCCGACCTCGACTCAGCGCGCCAGCGGGCGGCCGCAGCCGAACTGGAGCTCGAACTCCTCCAGGTATCGGTGTCGGGCCCTTTGGCCGAGACCTCCGACGGGGGTCGCCGGGCGACCCTGCCGGTGTGGCGGCAATCCGGTGAGCCACCGGTACCCCCCGCTCTGGCGGAGCCGTCGGGCTCGTCGGAGGTAGCGGAGGTGCCGGGCCGGCCGGAGGCTCCGGCGGTATCCGACGAGACCGAGGAGTCCGAGGAGTCCGAGGAGTCCGAGGAATCCGAGGTACCCGACGTGTCGGAGCCGGGTGAGGTACCCGAGCTCCCCGCCGACCGCGACGAACCGGACGAGACCGAGGTCCGGGACGTCTCCGCCCAATCGCAAGTGAGGGCGCAGGCCGACGGATCCGATGGGCCGGCCCCGGAGGGGGCTGCCGGGCCACACGGGGATGCCGGGCCGGAGGGGCCGGTAGGCCACGGGAGCGCCGATCCGGCCGACCCACTGCAGCTCGTGGCTGAAGCCGCCCGGGACGTCGTCGCCGTGCTCGACCGGACCTTCAGCGTGGTCGGCGAAGGCGACCGTCCGGGCGGTAGCGATCTGATTGGCGGTTCGTCCGCGGCCGTAAGCCACGAGGGCGGGGCGGACCCGATGGCCCTGATCGAGGCCGAGTTGAGCGCTGAGCTGGACCGCATGGGCCAGGTGCTGGAGCGCATACGGGCCGATCTCGAGGAGCTGCTGGCCGACCGCCTGCGCCCCGGGCCCGATCCCGACCCCGCCCACGGAGCCGCATCGGTCGATCTGCGAGCCCCGGCGACAGCACCGGACGCCGCCGACCCCGTTGGGCCGGCCGGTGCCGACCTCGGAGCCTCGGGAGCCGGTGTTGGACGACGCTGACGGCCAGGGGAGCCATGGGCGGCTCGCCCGGGGCGAAGGTCCCCGGCCGTCGGCCCGCACCGCCGAGGAAGCGGCGGCCTCACGTGTGGATGGCCGCAGCGCGAGCAACCGTAGCCACCCCAACCACGACCACGACCACGACCACAGCCGCGACGACGACAGCCACGACCACGGAAGCGGTCACGGCCACCGAAACGGCCGCGGCCACGGCCACGATCACACCCACGCCTCAGCCGACCGCGACGAGCGCTACGTCATAGTGGCGCTCGGTCTGATCGTGGCCTTCATGGCCGGCGAGATCGTGGCCGCAGTCGCCGGGCACTCGGTAGTGCTCCTGGCCGATGCCGGCCACATGCTGACCGACGCCGGCGCGCTGGGGATGTCGGTGTGGGCCGGCCGCCTGGCCCGCCGTCCGGCCGCCGGCTCGATGACCTACGGGTTCAAGCGGGCCGAGATCCTCTCCGCTGCGGCCAATGGTCTGACCCTCGCCGTGGTGGCCGCCGCGGTGGCCGTGGGGGCGGTGGGCCGCCTGGTCCATCCGGTGCGCGTCGACGGGGCCACCGTCACCGTGGTGGCGACCATCGGCCTGGTGGTCAACGTGCTGGCCACCTCCACCCTGGCCCGGGCCGACCGTCAGAGCCTCAACATCGCCGGTGCCTTCGCCCACCTGGTGACCGACCTGTGGGCTTTCGCCGGCACCCTCGTCGCGGGTGTGGTCATCCTCACCACCGGTTTCCGCCGGGCCGATCCCATCGCCTCCCTGGTGGTGGTGGTCTTGATGGCCCGGGCCTCGTGGTACCTACTGAGGGCCTCGGGCCGGGTGCTGCTCGAAGGTGCACCGGATCACGTGGACCTGGACCTGTTGCGCGAGCACATCCTGGAGATGGACGAGGTCCGCGCCGTTCACGACCTGCACGCCTGGGTGGTCACCTCGGACCTGCCGGCGGTGTCGGCTCACGTGGTGCTCGGCGACGAGTGCTTCGCCAACGGGTCGGCACCCCAGGTGCTCGACCGCCTGCAGGCGTGCCTGGCCGGTCACTTCGACGTAGCCCATTCCACCTTCCAGTTGGAGCCCTCCAGCCACTCCGGCCACGAGGACTTCCAGCACCACTGAATGAAGTGCGGCCCGGGCCGAGGGGCCACTCGGCTCTCAGGTCGCCAGTTCGACGCCCGCGGCGTCGAGGTCGGCCAGAGCCAGAGGGGTCACGGCCGGGTCGACATCGGCGGTGAGCGAGGTCAGGACACGGGTCCGCAGCCCGGAGGCCACGGCGTCGAGGGCGGTGGCCCGCACGCAGAAGCTCGTGGCGATGCCCACGACGTCCACGGTGTCGATCCCTTGCGCCTGCAGTATCTCGGCGAGGGTCGCCCCGCCTGGGTCCCGGCCCTCGAAGCCGCTGAAGGCCGCCGCCACCTCGCCCTTTGACACGATCACCGCGTCTGGGGGCAGGCGGAGCCGGGGGTGCCACAGAGCCCCCTCGGTCCCCGCCACGCAGTGCACCGGCCACGTCTCGGCATAGTCCGGCGACTCCTCCCGGGGGGCGAAGTGCCGGCCCGGCGAGACGTGCCAGTCGCGGGTCGCGACGACCACCGCGTAGTCGGAGCGGTGCCCGTCGAGATAGGCGCTGATGGCCGCGGCGGTGGCCGCTCCTCCGGTCACCGCCAGGCTGCCCCCCTCGCAGAAATCCCGCTGGACGTCCACGACTATGAGGGCAGCGGCCACGCCTGGCACGGTATCGCCGGGAAGGGCGTAATTTCGATGCCTATGCAACAGGTTGCCGATGTTCTGGAAGAGGCGGCCGCCGCCGGCCGGCGTACGCTCATGGGCCGGGTCATCGACCTGAAGGGCTTCTCGACCCTGCCGGTGGACGAGATGGTGGTCATCGACGAGGGCGGGTCGTTCCACGGTGACCTCCTTGGGCGTCCCGGGGCCGAGAGGCTCGGGGCGGCCGCCCGGGAGCTGTTCGGCGGCGGTCCCCGCCTCGAGACCGTCGGGGTGAGCATCCACGGCCCCGACGTCGAGGAGCTGGGCCTGTCCTGCGGCGGCCGGGCCGACGTGCTCCTTCAGCCGACCGCCTCCATACCGGCCGAGTTCTGGGCGGCCCTGGCCCGGCGTTCGCCGGTGGCTCTGGTCACCGTCCTCGACGGTCCGGCCGGTGGACCTGCGGCCTTGGCCGTGGACCGGGACGGGAACCGGTGGGGCAGTCTCGACGCCGCCGCCGGCGACATCGTCGCCGACGACCTGGTGGCGGTGGCCCGCTCGCTGGTGCGCGAGGGACGCACGACGAGCCGGCGAGTCGAGACCGAGGTAGGAATGGCCCTGGTGGAGGCCTGGGTGCCCTATCCCCGCCTGGTCGTGATCGGGGGTGGCGACATCCTCGACGCTCTCGAGGCCCAGACCGCGCTGCTCGGATGGGAGGCCAGGGGAGTGGACGGCCCCGCCGCCCTCGAGGCCATCGACGAGCTGTTGGACTGGGCCGGGGCGACCGGTGCCCTGGTGGTGTGCAGTCACGATCCCCACGTGGACAGCCCGGCCCTGGCTGCCGGCCTGCAGCGCGACGTCCCCTACGTCGGCGCCATGGGCTCACGGGGCACCCAGTCACGGCGGATCGAGCGCCTCCGCGCCGAGGGGATGAGTGAGGAGCTGATCGACCGTATCCACCGACCTATCGGCCTCAACCTGGGAGGGCGCCGGGCGCCCGAGGTGGCGTTGGCCATCGTGGCCGAGATCCTGGCCTGCCACTGCGGGCGAGACGGTCGCCCGCTCAAAGACACCGACGGCCCCATCCACGGCTGAGCGGAGCGGATCAGCGCAGAGCCGGCCGGGGATAACCGGACCGTGAGAATCATCCGCCCCCCGGGGTCGCGCCACCCGTCGGCCCTGCGGGGCCCGCACCCAGCGGATGGGAGCCAACCGGGCCTGGCCGGGCTGGACCTCTACGGCGAGCTGGGGGATATCAGGGGCCGATCGAGAGGGCGCCGGGCCCGACCCGGTCGCCGCCTGGCGGTGGCGGCGCTGCCGTTGGTCGCCTTCCTGCTGTTCGCCGCGGGGGTCGCCGCCGACAGCCTGCTCCTCCACCTCGGGGCCCAGCCCCGCTCGGCGAGCATGGTCATCGGGGTGATCCACGACAAGAGCTCCTCGAGCACCGTCGCCCCCTCGCCGGCCGTCGCCCAGCCCTCCGCGCTGTCATGGGGTCGGGCGGTGCCCGTCGACCCGACGGTACGGCTCACCTCGCTGAGTTGCCCCGTCGAGGGGTTCTGCGCGGCGGTAGACGCCGAGGGCCGAGCGGTCCTGGACCTGGGCGGAAGCTGGACCGCCCCCTACCCCGTCGACCCCGGCCACCAGATCAACTCGGTGTCGTGCGCCAACTCGACGTTCTGTTTGGCCGTCGACCAGCAAGGTGACGTCAACCGCTACGACGGGTCGTCCTGGTCGGTCCCCCAGCTGGTCGACCACACCCCCTTCCCCGAGCTCACCTCGGTCTCGTGCGCCACGCCGTCGTTCTGCGCGGCGGTGGACGGGGACGGCAACGGCCTCATCTTCGACGGCCAGCACTGGTCCGCCCCCCACCAGGTCGATCCCTCGGGCTGGAGCGTCACTTCCCACGACGCGGCTTCCCTGTCCTGCCCAGACGTCGGCTTCTGCGTGGGGGCCGACACCAGCAACGAGGTGTTCTTCTACGCCTCCGGTTCCTGGCAGCAGGCCACCAGTGTCGCCTCATCGACCCCGTCGACCGGCTCGGGCCTGCGCTACAGCAACGCCGTGACGTGCGCCTCGAGCGGTTTCTGCGTGGCCAGCCAGAACCTCGGCGAGGTGGTCGCCTACAACGGCCAGCAGTGGTCCCTCCCCGTCGAGGCCGACCCCTCGAGCTTCCTGGTGTCGCTGTCGTGTCCCACCACCACGTTCTGCGCCGCCCTCGACAGCCTTCTGCCCCAGGGTTTCAACAATGAAAGCAGTGACGCCAACGGTCGGGTGGTGCTCTTCAACGGCACGACGTGGTCACCGCCGCAGGAGGCGGACAGCGCCGGGATAGCCACCGCCATCTCCTGCCCGAGCCCGACGTCGTGCATCATGACCGACGCCTCGGGGAATGCGGTGCTCGGCGCGCCCCACCCGGCGGGGGTTTCCGCCGGGCGCTGAGCGGGCGACGACCGACCGGCGGCCCCGAAAGCGACGGGCCGCCGAAACGAGTGTCGTTGAACGAAAGTGGTAAAGCGCTGCTGAGGGGGATCCGACAGAAGGGTGTGCGTGTCCTCTCGCGTGTGCCGTTGCGCAGAAGCACCAGCAGGCCCACCGGACGCGCCGACGCGGACCCACGCGACGGCGGCTTCACGCTCATCGAGATGGTCATGGCCATCGCCCTTCTGGCCATCGTCCTCGTCCCGTTCACCCAGACCTTCATCAACTCGACCAACACCTCGGCCGACGCCCGGTTGAAAGAAGTGGCCGTGACCCTCGCCGACTCCGCCCTCGACACGGCCCGCGGCTCCACGCCGGCCTCGTCGTTGCTCAGCGGGGCGGCCGTCGGTACGGCCCCGTCCGGGGTGGACTTGAGCGCCACCTCCAACCCGGTGCAGCAGTCGACCAAGACCACCACGCTCGACGGGCGGGTGTTCACCACAACCGTCTTCGCCGGAAACTGCTACCTGCAGTCGAGCGGGCAGTGCACCAAGACCACCTCGAGCACGCCGATGATCCGGGTCATCTCCGATGTGACCTGGTCGGCGCCGACCGCCTGCCCCCAGAACACCTGCTCCTACGTGGCCTCGACGCTGATATCCAACGCCGCCGACCCGATCCTCGAGACCAACCCCAACGCCCTGCCGTCGTCGCCCTACGGGGTGACCGCCCAGGGCTATACCGCGTCGATGACCGCCACGATCAGTTGGTCGGCCCCCTACTCTCCCCTGACCATCTCGGGCTACAAGGTCACGGCCAACACCGGGGAGTCGTGCAGCACTACGGGCGCTCTGTCGTGCAGCATCACCTTCACGGCGCATGGGACCCACACCTTCACCGTGATAGCCACCTCCTTGGCGGGCAACTCGCTGCCCTCGTCGCCGGCCGCCTCGGCCACCGTCTGATGGGCACTATCACCGAAGGGAGCGGAATGAGGCTCACCGCTGGCCCCGTGGCCCGTCTCCGGGTCGCCGCGAAGAGGCGCCGCGGCGTCCGCTCCGTCACCGGCTGCTCCGTCACCGGCCGCTCGGTCACCGACCGTCGGCACGGCGGCGATGCCGTACCCGGCGGCGATGCCGGCTTCACCCTGGCCGAGCTGCTGGTGGCCATGGCCATCTTCACCATCGTCATGACCATCGTGTCGGCCGCCCTGGTGTCGGCCTACGGGTCGGAGTCGCGGGTCAAGTTCCTCGCCCAGGGCAGCGAGCAGGTGACCAACGCCTTCCAGCAGCTCGACGGGGAGGTCCGCTACGCGGCCGACATCGAGACGCCCTACGCGTCGGGGGGGAACTACTTCGTGGAGTTCCAGTCCGACTGGACAATCAGTACCAAGGGCAAATCCCAGTGCACCGCCCTCGAGTACGACAACACCAACGGCAACCTGCAGCAGCACACCTGGCTGCTCGGTAGCAGCGTCCCGTCGCAGTGGCAGGTCCTGGCCTCCGGGCTGGCCAAGTCGGTGACGACCAACCCCTTCACCCTGACCGCCACCAAGCAGGCCCCCTGGCAGCTCGCCGTCGCCATCACCGCCCAACAAGGGGCCAACGAGAAGGTCCCGCCGGCCCAGTCGTCGTTCTCCCTGACCGCCGTCAACACTTCCAAAGGGTCGCTCAGTAGCGGAGTTTGTGGAGGCCCCTGATGAGCTCGCCGTCAACCCCGCGTTCCTACCATCCCCTCGGCGTCTGCCGCCGCCTCTCCGGCCTGCCGGGACGGCCCAAGCGGGGCCGGGCCGGCGATGAGCAGGGCTCGATCATCCTCGTGCTGCTGCTCATCATGGTCTTCTCCATCGTGGCCGTGACGGCCATGACCGGTTCCATCTCGCAGCTCAACCAGAGCACCAACACCAGTTCCCGCAACGGCGACCTGCAGGCCGCGCTGGCCGGCGTCCAGGTCACGGTGGGCCGCATCCGGGCCCAGAACATCAACGGTTACGTCGTGCCGTCGCAGCTGCCCTGCGGAACGTCGAGCGGCTGGACCAACGCCGCCTCGGGGACCGGCAGCGCCTCGTTCACGACCTCGGTCCAGTACTACGACGAGACCCCTCTCGGAGCGTTCGTGGCCGTCAGCTGCACCGCCGGCTCCGGTCCCACCCCCCCGAGTAGCGGCAACTACCTCGCCCGGGCCGTGGTCACCTCATGCTCGCCGTCGACGACCTGCCCCAATCCGACCGCGGCCAGCACGGCCAAGGGCAACTGGCGCCGGGTGGTCAGCACCTACAACTTCAACACCAGCAACGCCAACATCCCCGGCGGGATCATCTACAGCTACTCCAACAAGGAGTGCCTGATCGCGGTGTACAACAACGGGTCCAACGCCTCGGGCGGGGTGACCCTCGAGGCCACGACCAAGTGCTCGACGAGCAACACCCTCGAGCAGTTCCAGTACACCCCGACCTGGAACCTGGACATCCAGATAGCCGGCATCGACTACTGCGTGCAGGACCCCGAGGACACCGGCGGCGGCTCCTCCACGGTCCCCATCACCCAGAACTGCGGGGCGGCTGCTACAGCCCAGTGGGGGGTGAACGACAACGGCGACATCCAGGGGGTGTCGACGGGTACCAGCCCGGCCGGGGCGCCCAACAGCTACTGCCTGCAGAACCCGCTCTACAGCGACCCGACGGGCACGCAGACCTCGAAGGTGACGCTGGGCGGCTGCAGCGGCGGATTCAACAACACCACCACCTGGCAGATCTCCCCGAGCGCCGGGGCCGGCGGCTCCCAACCGCCGAGCGGTCAGGCCTTCGGCCCGACCAGCCAGCTGGTCAACTACCAGGAGTTCGGTGCCTGCCTGGACGTGACCAACCAGAACGTGGGCTCCAGCTTCCTCATCGACTACATGTGCAAGCAGTTCCCCGACACCAACGGCTACCCGTCGTGGAACCAGCGCTTCTGCTTCCAGAAGACCTCGACCGACGCCCACGGCAACCCCGTCGGCATGCTTTTCACCGCCTTGAACCAGACGACATGCACCAACCCGGCGAACCCCTACTGCCTGCACTCGCCGTTGGCCACCCCCGGCAGCCTCCCGAGCCAGGTGTGGGTCACCGTCACGGCCTGCGACGTGACCGAAACCAACCCGGCGTCGAATGTCACCTGGACCGAGTGGGGAAGCAACGGAGGGTCGGTGCACGACTACACCTGGACCGATGCCAACGGCTACTGCCTGGAGGCCAACACGGCCAACAAGTGGGCACCGCCGGGTAACACCGACAAGTTCTCCACCATCCAGGTGGACACCTGCAACGGCAGCTACCAGCAGAAGTGGAACGCCCCGCCGAGCCTGGGCGTGTCGCAGATCGCCAACACCCACGAGGGAACCGGAACCGGGGCGGTAACCGGACCCTGATAGGTACCGGCCGGCCACCGGACCCTTATGGGTCCCGGCCCGGTTGGACCACGCCGCCGGCGGGTAGGAACCCGACGTCGGGGGACGCGGTCCTCCGGCTTCTCATTCATCTGTCCGAGCGGGCCCCGGCGGGCCGCCCGGGCCTGATCCCCCGATTGAGATCCATCCGAGTGCCGCAGCGCGTCCATATGGAATGCCTCCCCAGAGCAGAAGCGGTCAGGCTGGCCCGGTCGTTCGTGCTGGCCACCCTGCGGGAGTGGCGCCTCGAAAGCCTCGGCGATTCGGCCGCGGTTTGCACCAGTGAGCTGGTCACCAACGCCGTCGTCCACGCTCGCAGCCCCTTCCGCCTAGCCGTCGAGCGTCACTCGGGCGAGCTGGTGATCACCGTGGAGGACACGTCGACGACAGGGGTGCCCGCCGCCCGCCGTCCGAGCAGCTTCAGCGAGGGCGGCCGGGGGCTGCTCCTCGTCGACGCCCTGTCGTCGCGGTGGGGGTACCGGGTCGGGGGCCGGGGCAAGGTGGTCTGGTGCTCGTTCGCCACCCGCGGCGGGGCCGCCCCGGCTGGGCGCGACCCGTCCGGCCCTGCCCCGGCTGGCCCCGAATCGGCTGGCCGCGAGTCGGCTGGCCCCGAGTCGGCCGGCCGCAATTCCGCCGGCCCCGACTGAGTCCTGCCCGACTCGGGCGGGACGTCCGAGTCGGCGGGCCGCCGTCCGCGGCCGGGTGACTGGCCTATCATTGCCATGACAGGCCGAGCGGGTCGATTCGTAGGGGCCCCAGGTCGTCGGTGCCGGTTCCCTTGCGGTCCCCCCTGAGCAAGGGATGATCTTGATAAGCGACCGTTCGAGAGACCACCTACCGCCGGACTACGCGGGTGACCTGTCGCGCAACCTGGGCATGGGCGCGGCTTTCTGGGACCAGGAGAGCGGCGTGGCCGACGCCACCATCCGCTGCGCCTCCGAGCAGCTGGAGTCCGACGGCTCGGTGCCATTCGGCTACCTGGCCGGCATCGCCGACAACAACAACGCCATGGCCAACATCAACTCGGCCCAATGGAACGCCAACTCCATCCTCATCGAGGTCTCCTACCAGACGACCCGCCCGGCCCGCGGCACGGTCGAGGTTCGGAGCCGGAACTCGTCGTTCAACGAACTGATGAGCGTCTCGCAGGGCCTGATGCTCGACGACCACGGCCCCTTCGGCCAGTCGCAGTGCACCAGCGTGACCGTGCCGACCCGCCCCATGGTCGACGACCGCGGCGAGCTGCCCCAGGTGGAGCACCGGTCGTTCCCCTGGGAGTCCGACCTTCCGCCGGCCCCCGTCGACCGGTACCTCAAGGGGGGCCTCAGGCTGGTCGACGGGGGGGCCGTCTACACCTCGCAGCTCGACGCGGGCTGGTGCTCCAACTACGGCTCGTTCCACGGCGGGGCGGTCGGGCTGCTCATCACCCGGGCGGTGCGCTACGCCGCCATCGCCGCGTCACCGCCGGAGGTGGAGCAGGTGCCCATCTCGTTCAACATCAACTACGTGCGCCCGGTCATGGTCGTCCCCGAGCCCATGGAGGCGGTGGCCCGGGTGATCGCCGTGACCAGCCGCTTCGCCAGCCTCGAAGGCGAGCTCATCCTGCCCTCCGGTAAGCCGGCGGCCCGTTGCCGGATCATCCACCGGCTGCTGCCCCGGGGCTGAGCACCCGGGGCTGAGCACCCGGGGCTGAGCACCCGGGCTGAGAGCCGGCCCCGCGTCGGGTGCGGGGCCGGCTCGGCGGGGGGTTCAGCTCTCCTGGTCGGGGCGGCGCCCCGGCTTGGGGACGTTGCCGTAGCGGCGGTAGTAGTCCCGCCAGATCAGGCGGTGCACCGGTACCAGCCGGGGGATGGACCGCAGGCCGGGGATGACCGGGATGAGTATCAGCCCGAGGGACAGGAGCATCATCAGGGCCCAGACCAGGGCGTCGGCGTTACCCGAGTGGTTGAACGGCGAGATCTGGTACCACATGGTGTAGAGCCACAGCCACGCCTGGCCGGGGTAGTTCCCGGTCTCGTTCATCATGCCCCACTGGTTACCGGTCAGGTGCTGGGCGTTGGCCAGGTCGGCGAGGTAACCGCCGTCGGCGAGGAAGAGCAGGGGCTTGGTGTAGTTGTCCTGGTAGAACCCGCTGCCCTGATTGACCAGCTGGCTGTCGAGGGCCCCTTCCTGGGCCAGGGACAGCAGGCTGGCGGTCATGGTCGGCACCGGCCCGTAGTCCCCCGGAGCCACCTGGCTGGGGTCGCCGTTGGGGGCTTTGGAGATGGCCGTGTCGTAGGCCGTGGCCCACGCCTGCTGCTGGGATGACGACGCCGCCTTGTAGCGGGCCAGGGCCGCGGTGAGCGTCGGGTTGCCGGTGATGGTGGACAGCGGGGCGATCACGAAATCGTTGGCCGGGTCCACCGGCTGGTGGACGCCGATCCATTTCTGCATGTGCAGGAAGAAGATCTGCTGACCGTTGCCGGCGGTGTTGTAGGGCGGTCCGTAGCCGGCGCTCACGCTCGTACCGTCGAGTTCGGTGACGGCGGTGGTCACGAAGTCCGACGGGTTCTGGCGGGCCCATTGCTGCAGGGTCACGCCCTTGTCGTCGGGGGACGAGAAGACCAGGGCCAGGAGGCCGGCCAGCAGGCCCATGACCACCATGGCCACGACGAACTCCTTGACCAGGTCGTAGGGCCGCTTGGGGCCGGTCCAGGTCCCGGGCCGGACCTGCGCCGGGGGGGAGGCCGCCGGGCCGGGCGGCGGGGCGGGGGTCGCGGTGTCCTCCGGGGGAGCCTCGGGGCTCACCGTGGAGGCTTCGGCGGCGCTCACCGGAACGCCTTGGGATCGGAGGTCGGCTCACCGTCGGTACCGATGCCGATGGGTGGCACCACGCCTCGGAGGCGGACCATGACGATGTGGACCACGGCGAGGACGCCGACGATCAGGGGCAGCAGGATGATGTGCCACAGCAGCATCTGACCCACGTTGAGCACGTTCCAGAAGGCCCCCACGCCGGTGCTGTTGATGCCGTCCTTGGCCTGGGTGGCGATCCACTGCGAGTCGAAGTTGGTCTGCACCAGGTACCCGGTGAAGGCCGTGCCGATGGACAAAAGGAGGGCCAGGACGCCGGTCACCCAGGTGAGCAGGCGCCGCCCCCGCCACGCCGCCATCCAGAACTTGCCCCACAGGTGGATGACCATGACGAAGAAGAACAGCTCGACGCTCCAGAGGTGCAGGCTGTTGACGAAGTGGCCGATGGCGGTGGTGTGCCACCAGTGGAGGCCGCCTATGGCGAGCACCGTCCCGGAGGCGATGATCATCACCAGGGCAGCCAGGGTGGCCACCCCGAACACGTATATCCACGAGGCCACGTAGGCCGGCTGGGTGTCGGGCAGGAGCTGGTCGGGGGGCAGGGCCGAGACCAGCCGGTCGCGGGTGGCGCCGGTCCAGCTGCGGCCCGTCGGGGGGGCGCTCACCGGTCTTCCCTGTGACCCGGGAAGGGCACGACCAGGGCGGCCACGAACACAGTCAGCATCAAGAGGATGACTATGAGGTTGGCCAGTGACATCTGGATGAAACCCCAGTGGATGTAGTAGCCGGTGCCGTTGAGCCCGACCGCCAGTATCCCCGGGGATGAAGTGAGAAGCTCCATACCGCGACCTCCGCTGTTGGCTTGCGTTTCGGGACTGTAGACCTGCTTCTACGCCGCCGGGAGAGTCGAATTGCCCTATACAAGGTCCCGTAGAGAGCAAAGTACCGAAAGTATCTATCGGTCAAGGGGTGCCGAGCGTGACGAGCGCCCTTTTACGCCCGATCGGGACTTAAGTCACCAATCAGAGGCGCCGGCCCAAGGCGGAGATCCCGGAGGTGAAAGGGGGCAACCCGAACTCCGGCGACCCTTGAGGTAGCGTCGCGGCTGTGAGCCGGCGCATCGTCACCCTCCGGCCGCGCCCACCACGTCGGTCCCGGGCGGGACACGCGGGGCGAAACCGGCGGTGAACACCAGCCACCTGCTCCACACCTACGGCTACTACGCGGTGTTCCTGCTGGTCGGCGCCGAGAGCCTGGGCATCCCCCTTCCCGGCGAGACCATCCTGATCACCGCCGCCCTCTACGCCGGCAGCACCCACAAGCTCTCGGTGTACGGCATCTTCGCGGTGGCCGCCGCGGCGGCCATCATCGGGGACAACATCGGGTTCTGGATCGGGGACAAGGGCGGCTACCGCCTGGTCCGCCGTTACGGGCGCTACGTGCGCTTCGACGAGGCCAAGGTGAAGGTCGGCCGGCTGGTGTTCGACCGCCACGGCGGCAAAGTGGTGTTCTTCGGGCGGTTCGTTTCGGTCCTGCGGACCTACGCGGCGTTCCTGGCCGGCACCATGAAGATGCACTGGCGCCGCTTCCTGCCCTACAACGCGGCCGGCGGGATCGTGTGGGCGGCGGTGTACTCCTTCGTCCCCTACGCCGTGGGCTCGGCTGTCAACAAGGCCTCGCACACCCTGACCATCGTCCTCGGGGCGCTCGCCGCGGTGGTGATCGTGGCCGCCATCGTGGTGGTCCGCCGCAAGGCTTCCCAACTCGAGGCGGCGGCCGAGGCCGCCTACCCGGGGCCGCTGCCCGAGAGGTGACCGCCGGCCCCGGAGGGGCAGGGCCGGTCAGGCCCAGTCGAGCCAGTGGCCGAGCAGGACCCGGGGCTCGAGTAGCACCGCCGGCGAGTGCGAAGCGCCGGCGACGACCGGCGGGCGCCCCCCGGCGGCGAGGCGGTCGGGGGCGGGGACGGGGGTGACCGACCCGATGGCGACCGCGCTCCAGTGGCGGCTGACCCGGTCGTCGAAGCCGTCGGCGTGCAGGGCGACCACCGACGACAGGAGCTTCTTGGACACGTCGGTGTGGCCGGGCAGAACGATGCGGAAGGCCCGGTCCTCGGCCACGTAGCGGACCGGGATGGCGTAAGGGAGGGCGGACAGGGCCAGCCCGACGGTCCCGAGGCCGCCTCGACCGAGATGCTCGAGGCAGGCGTCGGCCCCGAAATCAGAGGAGCCGAAACGCGCCAAGCCGACCATGGCCAAGTTCTTGCCACAACCGCCACGGTCGCCGCCAGGGTCCAAAGTCCCTTATCGGCCCGGGACGGGAGCGTACCGGCCGGACCGGCGCGCGACACCGGCGACGGTCAGAGCTCGAATCGGTATCCGTGCACGAGGGTCGGGGTGACGATGAACCCCGTCGGCGGCGCCGTGGGGGCGGCCGCGGCGCGGCCGACGGCCATCACCGTCCACCTCCCGCCGGCGCCGTCATCGCCCGACGCCTGCAGCCCCACGATCTGCTGATCGAGGGCGGCGGCCACCGGGAGGCCGGCGGGGACGGTCAGGTGGATGCCCTCGGTCCCCGTCCGGTAGCGGACCGGTACCACCATCGGCAGGGCGTCCACCGACAGGACCACCACGCCGGTGTCGCCGGCGTCGAGCCACGCCAGGCACTCGGCGGCCGGCAAGCTGGGACCCGCCGAGGCGTCGAAGGTGGCGACGAGCGGCTCCCAGACCGCCGCCCAGTCAGGAGATTCACGGTCCGCCACTCGGCAAGCTCCACCACTAAGGCTTTCGGGACATCCAAAGTGCCATAAGCGGCCGGGGCGCCGCAAGGGAGCCAAGGCGGCTTCGCCTCGGACGGCGACGGTCCTCTTCAGGGGGCGCTGAGCTTCGGTGACCGCCGACCGGAATGTATCGGGGTGGCCGGCGGGTTCCCTAGCCGTGAAGTACGACCTGTTGGTGATCGGAGCCGGCGCGGCCGGGCTGGGTGCAGCGCGCGCCGGCCGGCGCCGGGGTGCGTCGGTGGCCGTGGTGGCCGACGGTCCGATCGGGGGAGAGTGCACCTTCGTCGGGTGCGTACCGTCCAAGACCCTCATCGAGGCGGCCCGCGCCGGCGAGACCTTCGAGGCGGCCATGAAGCGGGTCCGGTCCACCGTCGACGAGGTGGCCGCCACCGAGTCGGCGACGGTCCTGCGGGCCGAGGGTATCGACGTCATCGAGGGCCGGGCCCGCCTGGCCGGCCCGGGCCGGGTCGACGTGGACGGCCGGGCCGTCGCCTACCACCGCCTGGTGCTGGCCACCGGGACGACTCCGGCCGTCCCGCCCATCCCCGGCCTCGACGAGGCTCGGGTGCTCACCAACCAGAACGTCTTCGAGCTGGGGGGCCGCCCGGCATCCCTGCTGGTGCTCGGCGGCGGGCCGATCGGCGTCGAACTGGGCCAGGCCTTCGCCCGTCTCGGCACCGAGGTGACGGTGATCGAGGGGGACCGCCGGCTGCTCCCCCGGGAGGAGCCCGAAGCGTCGGCGCTGCTGTCCGAGGCGCTGGCCGCCGACGGGGTCCGGGTCCACACCGGATCGAAGGTGCTGTCGGCCGAGCACACCGCCACCGGGACCCGGCTGGCCCTCGAGGACGGCAGCTCGGTGCACGGCGAGAGGATCCTGGTGGCCGCCGGGCGGCGCCCCCGCAGCGGCGATCTGGGCCTCGACGAGCACGGCGTGGCGACCGACGGGCGCGGCTTCATCGTGACCGACCGTCACCTGCGCACCAACGTGGCCGCCGTCTACGCCGCTGGGGACGTCACCGGCCGGCCGGCGTTCACCCACGCCGCCGACGAGATGGGTCGCCTGGCCGCCAACAACGCGCTCGGCCGGCTGGCCTACCGGACCTTCTCCGAGGCGGCCCTGCCGGCGGTGACCTTCACCGATCCCGAGGTGGCCCGCGTCGGGGTCACCGAGGACACCGCGGCGGCCACCGTCCGCGGCGCCCGGGTGGCCTACCTGCCGCTCGCCCAGGTCGACCGGGCGGTGACCGCCGGGCGCACCGACGGCTACGTCAAGCTGATCGCCGGGCCCCGCCGCCTGACCGGCGGACTGGCCGGCGGCCGCCTCGTCGGGGCGACCGTCGTGGCCGCCCACGCCGGGGAGATGATCGCCGTGCCGACCCTCATGATGCGCACGGGCATGACCCCGGCCCGGGTGGCGCTCACCGTCCAGGCCTACCCCACCTGGACGCTGGGGATCCGCCAGGCGGCCGCCCAATTCTTCGTCGAGTCAGCCGGGCGGCGTTGGCGTCCGGCCCGCCCGACGGGCCGGTGAGCGCCCGGCTCTACCCCTCCGGCCGGGGCCGGTGGGCTCGGCGGAACGGGGCCAGGTACCCGATGCTGGCGACGGTGAAGGGAACCAGGTAGTTGACCGCCACCCGCACCCCCGCCGTCAGCCCGAAACGACCGGAGGTGATGACCGCGCCCTGGTTGACCGCCGACAGGATGGTTCCCACCACGAGGGCCACCCTCGTGGCCGTCCGCCACGTGTACCCCTTGGCCACTAGCACCACGAAATCCCAGACGGTGCTCCACGCCGGGGGTGGGCCCGGGCGGTCGGCCGACCGTCTCAGCGGTTCCCCGGTGTCGGCGTCCATGCAAGCTTCCTCCCTGTCGGTGCGACGGTCCGGTCGTGGGGTCGCGGGGGTGGTCCCGTTGCCCGACCAGGTCTGCCCGGCGGCCAGGCCCACTCGAGGCAACGTCGGAGGTGGCAACCCCGCCCGAAGCCGGTGGCTTCCGCAAACTTACAGCGAGGATGCCGCAATGGAGCGGAATGCACCGGCTGGCGGTAGGGTTGGCAACGGAGTGGACAGGACGGCGCGCTCGGCGGGTTCACGATCCGATCAAGCCTTTGCCGAGTTCGTCGTGCCCGAGATCGAGGTCCTTCTGAGGGTGGCCCGGTCCCTCACCGGGCGGTCGGCTGACGCCGAGGACCTGGTCCAAGACACCCTCCTGCGGGCCTACCGCAGCATCGACTCGTTCGACGGTCGCCACCCCCGGGCGTGGCTCTTGACCATCCTGCGCAACACCCACATCAACCGCAACCGCCGGCGGCGGCCGGTCCTGCTCGACGATCCCGACGCCGATCTGGACCGCCTGGCCGCCACTCCCGCCGCCGGGGAGACCACCGAGGGGTTGGCCCTCGGGTCACAGTTCGACGCGGCCATCGAGGACGCCTTCAACCGCTTGCCGGATCACTACCGGCAGGTGGTGGCCCTGGTGGACGTCCAGGGCTTGAGTTACGCCGAGGCCGCCGAGGCCCTGGCGTTGCCGCTCGGGACGGTCATGAGCCGACTCCACCGGGCCCGATCCCGGATGCGCAAGCGTCTGGTCGGGGCCGGACTGGCGCCAAGGAGGCAGATGTGAGCGCACGGGCCCGACGCATGATCCCCACCAAGGAGACCGCCAGCTGCCTGCAGGTCATGCGTACCCTGCAGTCCTACCTCGACGGCGAAGTCGACGAGCTCACCGCCCGAAGGGTGGCCAGCCACCTCGATGTCTGCCGCCGCTGCGGGCTGGAGGCATCGGTTTACCGGGAGATGAAAGCGGCCCTGTCGCGCCAGGGTCAGCCCCCGAGCCGCGAATCGCTCGAGCGGCTGCGCCGGTTCAGCTCGGCCCTCGTGCAGGGCCACGCCGAGGGTGGGGCCCACCCCGACCCGGAGCCGCCCCCCTCGGAGTGACCCCGTGGGGGAGGCGGCGACGCAGCGCCTGGCGGGTGGCGGCCAACCAGTCGGCCAGGTCCTGACACGAGCGGCACTGCGACAGGTGGGTGCCTACCCGCCGGGCCGTCACGGCGTCGGCCTCGCCGTCGGCGTAGACCTCGACCAGGCGGCGCATCCGGCGGTGCTGCAGCGGGTTCACTGGCAGGTAAACCCGACGGGCGGGAGTTGCCATTCCGTGGAATGCCGGCTCCGACGGGACGGGTTCCTTTGGCGTGGCGGAACCGGGCCAAGGTCGTCGGGAGGCGGCCTTCGAGCGTTTCGTGCTGCCCGAGGTCGAGGTGCTGGCCCGGGTGGCGTTGGCCCTGACCCGCAACTCCGCCGACGCCGAGGACCTCGTGCAGGAGACCCTCGTGGCCGCCTTTCAGGGCCTGGACCGCTTCGACGGTGCCCACCCCCGGGCCTGGCTGCTCACCATCATGCGCAACGCCGAAGCCAAGCGGCATCGGCGGCGCCGACCGGTGCTGCTGCGCGACCCCGAGGCGGTCGAAGCCTCGGCGTGGGCCCAGCGCAACTGCGATCCCACCCAGGTGGCGGCCTCCGCCGAGCAGAGCGTGGTGGGCGACGACTTCCAAGCGGCGGTGGCCCGGTGCCTGGCTGGGCTGTCGGCCGGCCACCGCCAGGTGGTGCAGTTGGTGGACCTCGAAGGCCTGTCCTACGCCGAGGCGGCCCAGGCTCTCGGGATCCCGGTGGGGACGGTCATGAGCCGGCTGCATCGGGCCCGGGCCCGTATCCGCCGGCAGCTGGGCGAGGCGGGCCTGACCCCCCGCCGGCGCTGGCTGTGAGCAACCCGACCACCGATGCGACCAGCTATACCGACAGGCACAACAACAGGGAGAACACCCGATGCCCAGACCCGTTCCCGCCTCGATCGACGTCTCCGACCTGAGCCTGCTGCGCCCCGACGGCACCGGACAGGCCCTCGGGGACCTGCCCGGCGTGCAGGTGCTCGTCCTGTTACGCCACCGCCATTGAATCCCCTGCCAGCAGCACCTGGTCGAGGTGCAGAAACTCCACGATGATCCCCGCATCGGTCTGGTCGCCGTCGGCTTCAGCCCGGCCGACCGCCTGTCGGCCATCGCCCGCCACCACGGCTGGCGGGGCGAGGTGCTGTCGGACCCCGAGCGCCGGCTGTACCGGCGTCTCGGCGTGGGGCGGGCCCGGTGGTGGCGGGTCTACAACCCCGGCACCCTGGCCGTCTACGCCCGGGCCGTGATCGGTCGCCGGCGCCTGCACCGCGCCGAGGAGGACACCCGTCAGCTGGGGGCCGACGCGGTCATGGTGCAGGCGACGGTGCGGACGCTGTGGCGGCCGGCCAGCCCCGACGACCGGCCCCCGGCCGCCGAGGTTATGGCGGCCGCCGCCGAGGCGGTCAGGCGTCGGGCCCCGGACGGGGGCTGAACTCGGGGTCGGGATCGGGGCTGGTCCCCGGCGGTTCGACGGGGGGGAGGTCGCCGAGGGCGGCGCGCATGCGGAGGTCCCGGGCCGGGTCGGCCGGGCAGCACGTACGGGGGCGGAACCTCCCGGTCAGCGCGGCGACGGCCATCACCACGACGAACACGGCGACCAGACTGCCAAGGACGTAGGGCATGGCTCTCCAGGGGATCGGCTGACGCGGGAACCCGCTGGCCGGCGGCGATGTTCCCGGCTCATGCGGGGCTCGGCCGGGTGATGGAATGATCCGGGACGTTCGGGGGGTTCTGGAACCATGGAGCAGGTAGAGAGCGCGACGAGGGACCCGGCGGCCCGGCCGAGCGGCGGGAGGCCCGGCCGGCTGGCCTCGGCGGCGGGGGCGGTGCGCGCCAGGCTGGCCGAGTGGGAGCGGCTCACTCGGGCCGTCGACCCCGAGACCCGGGCCGCCTACGCCCGCCGGTGGGCCGAGCTACCGGAGCGGTCCCGCACCCCGGCCCAGACCATCGGCCGCCACGCCGTGGGCTGCGAAGGGACCCACGGCGTGTTCCCCCGCTGCAATTTTTCCTGTCAGCCCTGCTACCACTCGGCCGAGGCCAACCGGGTGCGGACCGACGGGGACCACACGGTCTCGGAGATCACCCGCCAGATGGAACTGTTCCGCGAGCGGCGGGGTCCCCACGGTCACGCCCAGCTCATCGGGGGGGAGGTGTCGCTGCTCGACGCCGAGGATCACGCCCGGGCCTGGGAGGTGATGCGCTCGTTCGGTCGCAACCCGATGAGCATGACCCACGGGGACTTCGACTACGACTACCTGCGCCGCCTGTGCGTTCGCCCCGACGGCCGCCCCCGCTTCGGCTACGTCTCGTTCGCCGGGCACTTCGACACCACCATGGTCGGCCGGGCCGGGGCCCGCCGCCCCGAGCGGGAGGACCAACTGCACGGCCACCGCCGGGCCTTCTGCGAGATGTTCTCCCGCCTCCACGCCGAGCACGGCATCCGCTCCTACCTGGCCCACAACATGACCGTCACCCCCGAGAACGCCGACCAGATCGCCGAGGTGGTGAGGGCGACCCGGGACATGGGGTTCAAGATGTTGTCCTTCCAGCCCGCCGCCTATGTCGGCAACAGCGTCCGCTGGAAGGGGGACTTCCGTAGCCTCGACGCCGACGCGGTGTGGTCCCGCATCGAGGAGGGCGCCGGCAGCCGCCTGCCCTGGGACGTGTTGGAGGTGGGTGACAGCCGCTGCAACCGCACGGCCTGGGGGTTCTACGTCGCCGACCGCTGGCACAGCCTCCTCGACGCCGACGACCCCCGCGACCTGGCCGCCCGGGACCGGTTCTTCCGCTACTTCGGCGGCGTGCACTTCAACGCCCCACCCAGGCTGCTGGCCGCCCGCCTGGCCCGCATCATCGTGGCCCACCCGAGCACCGTGGTCACCGCCGCCGGGTGGCTGGCCCGGGCGGTGCGCCGGGTCGGGCCGCGGCAGTTGCTGCGTCACCGGCCCCGCCCCATGACCTTCGTCATGCACCGCTTCATGCACGCCGAGGACGTGGCCCCGGCCTGGGAGCTGATGCGCCGCGGCGAGACCTCCAGCGACCCGACCATCGTGGAGGTGCAGGAACGCCTGGCCGCCTGCTCCTACGCCATGGCCCACCCCGAGACCGGGGAGCTGGTCCCGGCCTGCGTGCAGCACAGCCTCCTCGACCCCGACGAGAACCGCCAGCTGGCCCAGCTGCTGCCCCTCCCGACCCGCCGCCGCCCGGACCCGGCGCCCACTCCCGCCCCGGGCTGACGGCCGCCCCCGGCTGGCGGCTCAGATGGCGCAGCGGTAGGGCTGGGGGAGGCTCCCGTCGGCCAGGCGGGCGGCGAAGAAGCGCTCGGTGATCAGCCGCTTGACCTCGGCCAGTCGGCGGTCGGGGGGCGCCACGATCATGTCGGGGCTGGTGTCGGTGTCGGCGCCGGCGGGATGCCAGTGGTAGCCGTCGGTGGTGACGGTGATCTCCGGGACGGTGCTGGCCGGGCCGATGTCGATCCCCTCGCCCGAAAGTCCCCGCTGCAGCAGGGGCCGGACGGCGAAGCCCTCGGGGGGCACGCCGAGGGAGGCGACCAGCTCGGCCATGGCGGCGATGTCGTGGCGGTTCTCCGGGGTCTCGGTGAGCGCCACCCGCACGTCGAGGCCGGCGGCCGCGGCCTGGCCGATCCCGGCCACCGCCCGGGCCCACGAGCCCCGGCCCCGGTGGGCGTCGTGGACGTCGGCCCGGGAACCGTCAAGGGAGGTCTGCACCACCAGCTGCCCGGTGGCGGCCAGCCGGCCGAGGCCGCCGGCCCGCCGTCCCCCGAGCAGCATGGCGTTGGTCAGCACCACCGTCGGGAGGCGCTCGGCGGCGTAGAGCAGCAGGTCGATGATGTCGGGGTGCAGGAACGGCTCGCCGCCGGTGACGTACAGCTCGCCGAACCCCTCGGCGACGGCCTCGTCGACCAGAGCGGCGAACCGCTCGGGGGTGAGGGCCCGCCGCCGGGCCTTCGGGGACGAGCCCACGGCGCAGTAGTCGCAGGCGAGGTTGCAGTGGAAGTTGGTGTAGACCCACAGCCGGGCCGGGAAGTAGCTGGTGGCGAACAGCGGGACCACCGGCCGCTCCGACGTCCGGTCGGGCTCGGACGGCGCCCCCCAACTCCCCCCGGCCGGGGCGAACGCCGGCAGGGTGCTGCGGTAGAGCTGGTAACGGCCGGCGGCCCGCTCGGCGGGGGGCAGCACCTCGATGCAGGTGGTCCACCAGCCCGTCTCGATGGTCTCGACGAACGCCTCGGGCAGGCCGGCGGCGCGCATCGACGCGGCCTGGGCGGCCCAGTCGTAGTCGAGGGCCACCAGGGTCGCCTCGGCCTCACCGTCGGCGATGTCCACCACCGCGTACCAGACCGCGGTGGTCCCGTCGTTGGCCGGTTTGCCGAGGACCCCGACGTTGACGACCAGCGTGCCGTCCACCCGCTTCTGCCAGGGCAGGCCGCTGTGGGTGCAGCAGATCACGTCGGCGCCGCTGGCTTCCACCCGGGCGGCGTGCTCCTCGTCGGGCCGCGACTCCCACCAGAAGTCGTTGAGGGCGAGGGGCGAGCCGTGGACCAGGTGCACATCGCAGCCGGCCACCCGCAGGCGGCGCTCGGTGGGCAGCGAACCCATCCACGCCGCAAACTCCCGGTCGCAGGTGGCCAGGGTGTGGTCGTAGATGAGCTGGGCGAACGAGTTGTCAGTGGGGTCGCGGTAACCGCACCCGCAGTCGGGATCGGCCCGGGCCACGGCCACGTCGTAGTTGCCGGCCAGGCACTCGACGCCCCCGGCGGTGAGGATCGGCCACAGCGCGTTGATGTCGGCGCCGAACCCGCCGAGGTCGCCGAGGCAGAACAGCTCGTCGCAGCCCCGGGCCCGGGCGTCGGCTACGAAGGCGGCCAGGGCGTAGGGGTTAGCGTAGGGCCCGCCGCAGAACCCGAGGCGCCGGCGGGCGGGGCCGCTCACCGGCCACCGGCCGGGCTGGCCGACTCGACCGGGCTGGCCGACTCGACCGGGCTGGCCGACTCGGCCGGGCTGGCCGACTCGGCCGCCACCCGGACCAGCGTCTCGAGCGGCTGGCGGGCCGCCTCCTGGCCGCCCCTCCAGGCGAACACGCCCATGGCGGCCACCCCGACCAGCCAGAAGGCCCCCACCAGGGTGTAGGAGAACGTCGCTCCCAGGTGGGTGGCCAGCGACGGGAGGGACAACGTCCCGACGATGGCCCCGATCCGGCCCACCGCCACCGAAGCTCCCACCCCGGCGGCCCGCAGGTGGGTAGGGAACAGCTCGGTGAAGGTGGGGTAGGCGCTGGTCCACGCCGCGGTGGCGGTGGCGTTGGCCACCACGAAGGCCGCGGTCACCCAGGCCGCGCTGGTGGTGGCGGTGGCCAAGGCGAGAAGGCCGACCCCGGCCGCGGCCAGGCTGTAGGAGCCGGCCACGGTGACGCGGTGGCCGAGGCGGTCGAACAGGCTGGACATGACCAGCCCCCCGGCCAGGCCGCCGACGTTGCCGACGATGTAGAACAGCGGGATGGCCCGGGCGCTGATGTGCACCTCGGGCAGCACCACCACCGACAGCAGGGCGAAGATCCCGTAGTAGCCGAACGCCTCGGCCAGGTCCAGGGCCGCCCCGAGGGCCAGCCGCCCGGGGTAGCGGTGCACCAGCTCGCCCAGGGCCGCCCCGAGGCGGGGCGGCCTCTCCTCGTCCCTGCCGTCGGGTGGCTGCGGCCGCGGCGGGGTGCCCGACTCGAGCGACGACACCACCTGCTCGGCCTCCTCGTAGCGGCCCTGCGAGGCCAGCCAGCGGGGGGATTCGGGGATGCGCCGGCGGAAGTACAGCACCACCAGCGCCACCAGGCCGCCCAGCACGAACATGTAGCGCCACGAGTTGGCGGCCGACACGGCCAGCGTGTCGAGCACGAAGTAGGCGACGGCGCCGGCCAGGATGGCCCCCGCCGGCCAGAAGTTCATGACCACGGCGTTGGCCTTGCCCCGCACCCGGGCCGGCATGAACTCGGCGATGGCGGCGTTGACGATGCTGTACTCGGCGCCCACGCCGAGGGCGGCCAGGGCCCGGAGGGCGTAGACCGAGCCCAGGTCGGGGGCCAGCCCGGTCAGGACCGTGAACCCGGCGTACCACAGCAGGGTGGCGACGAACAGCCGTCGGCGCCCGAAGCGGTCGGCGAGGCGCCCCCCGGCCAGCGCCCCCACCAGGATGCCGCCCAGCCAGACGGCCAGGACGGCGTCGCGCTGGGTGACGGTGGCGTGGAAGTGGTCGCCGAGGGGGCCCACCGCCGAGGAGAACATCTGCACCTCGAACGAGTCGAACAGCCATCCGGCGCCCAGCGCCACCAGGATGGTGGTGTGGCGCGGGGTCCACGGCAGGCGGTCCAACCGCTCGGCTATCGCGGAGGGGCTCGGGATCCGAGGCGGGTCGCTCATTCACGGTCTCCTGGGGTGGGCGAGGTCGGACACGGGGACAAAGGGGCGGGCGGCGATGGCGGCGGGACGGCTCCGACGGGTAGTCGGAGGCCGGGACCGCAGCGGTAGCGAGCGGCCAGGCGGTGGGGATCGGCCCCGGCCGCGAAACGCAGCTTGAGGTACTGCATGAAGGCGATCATCCGCCACGTGCCGTGCCTCTCGAAGCGCCGGGCCGAGGCGGTGGAGGTGGCGTCGAGCAGGACCAGCGGGCCGGCCCGGCGCAGCCGCCGGGAGAACTCCAGGTCCTCCATCAGCGGGATGTCGGCGAAACCGCCGAGGCGGTCGAAGACCGGGCGGCGGACGAACATGGCCTGGTCGCCGAAGATCTGCCCGAGGCGGCGGGCCCGGTGGTTGGACGCCCAGGCCAGGTAGCCGAGGGCCGCCGACCGGTGGTCGAAGCGGATGGACAGGCCGCCGCCCACCACGGCCGGGTCGGCCAGGGCGGCGAGCATCTGGGGGAGGGCGTCGGGGTCGATGACGGTGTCGGCGTGGACGAACCAGATCACCTCGCCGCGGGTGGCCGCCGCCCCGGCGTTGAGCTGGGGGCCGCGCCCGGGGCGGCTGTGGACCACCGGGGCGAGGGGGGCGGCCCGGGCCACGGTGCCGTCGGTGCTGCCCCCGTCGACCACCACCACCTCGCAGCCGGGGAAGTCCCGGCGGATACGCCCGAGGGTGGCTTCGATCCGTTCGGCCTCGTCGAGCACCGGCACGACGATGGAAACCGACGGCGGGGTCACGCGCCGACGCCGAGGAGTCGGCGCAGCCCGGCCGGGACCCGCTCGTCGGCGGCGAGGGCGGCGGCGTCGTCGGGGGTGTCGAGGTCGCGGCGGGTCTCGAGCCGCGAGACCGACAGGCCGGCGCGGCGGGCGGCGACCAGGCTGGCGTCGAGCACCTCCGGTCCCCCCCACCGCGACCCGAGGGCGAACAGGCCCGGCGCCGGCCGGGACAGCCCGAGCAGGTAGTACCCGCCGTCGGCGGCCGGCCCGAACACGGCGTCGACGCGGCGCAACTCCCGGGCCGCGGCGAGGAGGGACGCGCTGGTCAGGGTCGGAGCGTCGGTGCCGATCAGGACCACCGGGTGTCCCTGCCCGAGCGGACGGGCGGCGGCTGCGGCCATCCGCTGGCCGAGATCGCCGGGGGCCTGAGCCTCCAGGCCCACCCCGGCGGGGAGCAGGGCGGCGATCTCGGCGCGCCCATCCGGGGGATCGAAGGCGACGGTGACCTCCAGACCCGACGCCACGGCCACCGAGACGCTGTGCTGGAGCAGGGCGGCGGCCAGCCGGGCGCAGCCGTCGTGGCCGAGCAGCGGGGCGAGCCGGGTCTTCACGTGGCCCGGGCGGGGCGCCTTGGCCATGACCACCACGGCCGCGGTCGGCCGGTCGGTCACGGCGCGGGGGTGGGCCGGAGGGGGGTGGCGGGAAGGCTCACCCACTTTTTCTTCTTCCGTGCCCGCCGGTTGCTCACCGCAGGGGAACCCGGCCGCCCCGACGGCTTCTTCCACGTTTTCCGCGGGCGCCACCCGGGGGGGCCGGGCGGGGGGCGCGGGGGCCGGGCCGGGGGGGCGGGGTCGACGGCTTTCAGGCGGTGGCGGTGAAGATGTGGAAGGCGAGGGGGGCGGCGATCAGGTCTCCGTCGCGCAGGAGGGGGTCGAGGTGGCGGTCCACCGCAGCCCGGGCCGCGTCGAGGTGCTCGTCGGGTATGCCGAGGAAGCGGAGCTGGCCGTCGTCGACGATGGCCTCCTCGGCGATCAGGGCCTCGACCTGGTGGGGCTGCGAGCGCGGGTCGGACCACCCGGCGTCGGACAGGACCGACAGCACCGCGTCGGCGTCGGCGAAGGCGAACGGCCCGGTCGGGGACTTACCCGGCGCCGGGGCCGGCGGGGGAGCCGTGAAGGCGGCCACCGCCCGTCCTATGAACCACGGGTTGCGGTCCACGGACTGCCAGCAGGCGAACGCCAGGCGCCCACCGGGGACGACATGGGACCGGATGTTGGCGAACGCCTCCACCGGGTCCTCGAAGAACATGACGCCGAACTGGCTGATGGCCACGTCGAAGGGCTGGTCGTCGATGGGCTCCTGCTGGACGTCTCTCACCACGAAACGCACCGTGGTGGCCGCTTCGGCGGCGGCCCGGCGGCGGGCGTAGTCGACCAGCGGGGCCGAGATGTCGGCGCCGACCACGGCGCCGGTGGGGCCCACCGCGGCCGCCGCTTGCAGCGCCGCGATGCCGGCGCCGCTGCCGATGTCGAGGACCCGGTGGCCGGGCTCGGGGCGGGCGGCGTCGATCAGGTAGGGCGTGACGTGGCTGGTCATCGTCTCGCGTTTGGGCCACGCCGAGGTCCAGTGCTCGTCGTTCCAGCGGCGCCGCTCGGCCTCGTTGACGGTCTCGTTCACGGTCATGTCTGTGTATGCGCTCCTAATCGGTGGCCCACGCCGACGGGTCGAAGACCGGGCCTCCGCCGCGCCGGGCCCGGACCGTCGGCCGGTCGAGCCGGGTGATACCGACGTAGGCGACGAGGGCGAGGATGGGGACGGCGAAGAGGACGGTGGCTGTGGGGTGGCCGATGCCGATCCCCCCGGCGGCCCGGGAGAAGCCCAGGTAGTCGGCGAAGGACGCCCCTAGGGGGCGGGTGAGGATGTAGGCCAGCCAGAAGGCCACGACCGAGTCGAGCCGGGCCGTGGCGTAGGCCAGGCCGGGCAGGGCGAACAGACCTATGAACATGATTCCCGACGCCAGGTAGCCGAGGTGGAAGGTCATGGCCGTCAGGTCGCCGACGGCGGTGCCGAGCGCGAAGGTGGACAGCACGGTGGCCCAGTAGAACAGCTCCCGGCGGGGCGTGAACACGCTGTGGATGGACAGCGTCCCCTCCACCCGGCGCCACACCGCCAGGATGACCACCAGGGCCGCCAGGTAGAACAGGCTGGACACCAGGTAGGGGATGTGCAGGCCGATGTGCAGCACGTCGGCGGCCATGGTGCCGAAGACCGCGACCATGGCCACCGCCAACCAGTAGGTCCACGGGTTGTAGCGGGTGGCCTTCAGCTGCAGCCTCATGGCCCACACGAACGCGGCCAGGCCGATGAGCACGGCCAGGTACTGGTTGATGCCGTGCACGAGCGAGTCCGACAGCGACTCGCCCATGGCCGTGGACAGCAGCTTGATGGCCCAGAAAACGCCGGTGATGCGGGCCGGGACCTTGATGGCCCCGGCCGGACCTCCGTCGCCGAGCAGGGCCGATACCGTCCACCGTGGCTCGCTCCGCCGCCCACCGGAGCGGGCGGGTGAGCGCACCGGGTCCCCGGCGGCAGCTTCGGGCGCCGGGGCGGTGACTCGGGTGGGGGTCGGGCCGGCGGCTCGGGTGGGGGCCGGGCGGGTGGCGGCGTGGCTCGGGCGGGTGGCGGCGTGGCCGGCGTCGGTGGCGTCGGTGGCGTCGGTGGCGGCGTGGAAGCTGCGCCAGCGGTGCCAGACCAGCACCCCGAGGGTCAGGGCGGCGAGAGCGCCGAGCAGGTAGCCGGCGTCGCTGAAGCCCTTCATGACCGTCCGCCACTGGCCGCCGATGCCGTAGCCGATGAGGGCCATGGCCCCGTCCCACAGCAGCGAGCCGATGGCGGTGAGGATCCCGAAGCGCAACGCCGGCACCCGGGCCACGCCGGCCGGCACGGCCACGAAGTTGCGGATCACCGGGAGCAGCCGGCTGCCCAGCACCCCCCAGCGTTCGTGGCGTCGGTACCAGCCCTCGGCCCGGTCCAGGTCGGCCGGGCTGAGCAGGACGTAACGGCCGTAGCGCTCGACGAGAGGCCGGCCGCCGGCCCGCCCGACGGCCCAGGCGATGTAGGCCCCGACCACCTCGCCGGCGGTGCCGGCCACGATGACGCCGGGCAGGCTCAGCGTGCCCTGGGAGGCCAGCACCCCGCCGAAGCCGAGGGTCAACTCCGAGGAGGTCGGCACGCAGCACGACTGCAGGACCGACAGGATGAAGATGGCGACGTAGCCGGACGACGAAACGAAACTCGTCGGGTTCAGCAGAGCCAGCGTCAAATTCAGGCGTCCCTCCGCCGCAACTCTACCGCGGCGACCACCAGGGCGGCGGCGCACCAGGCGCAGAACACCCCGAAGCCGGTCCACGGAGCCAGCACGCTGCCATCGCTGCGCAGCGTCCACAGGGCGCTGCCGGCGGCGCCGGGCAGGTAGGGACCCACCGTGTTGTTCCAGCTGGCCGGCAGGGCGTTGAAGATGACCGGGAGGATGAGCAGCAGCCCGAACAGGGCGGCGATGCCGCCCGCGGTGGAGCGCACGATGAAGCCGAGAGCCAGGCCGAGCAGCCCGACCAGGGTCAGGTAGGCGGCGGCGCCGAAGACGGCCCGCACCGCCCCGGGGTGGCCCCAGCCGACGCTGTGGCTGGCGAGGAGGCTCTGGCCGGCGGTGAAGGCCACCACGGTGGCGGCCAGCGAGCACACGAAGCTGACGGCGGCGAACACCAACGCCTTGCCCGCCAGGACCGGCAAGCGACGGGGGGCGGCCCCGAGCGTGGCCCGCACCATGCCGGTGCTGTACTCGCCGCTGATGAACAGCACGCCGAGCACGCCGATGGTGAGCTGGGCCAGGTTGACCCCGACCAGGGAGCGGTCCACGGCGTTGAACCGCAGTCGTTCGATCTCGGTCATCGACGACCAGTGGGAGTTGGTGAAGTACGACACCAGCGAGCCGATGCCGATCACGGCCACGACGGTGACGGCCATCACGATCCACGACGACCGCAGCGTGCGGAACTTGATCCACTCGGAGCGGGCCACGGTGGCGGTGGTTACGGGGCTGACCGCCACCCGGGGGGCGGTGCCGGGGTGGGTGGGGGCGGTGGTGACGCTCATGCGGCGCTCCCGTCGAGGCTGGCCGCCCGGTACTCGACCGAGTCGGAGGTGAGGGTCATGAACACGTCCTCGAGCGAGGCGCTCTCGACGCGCAGCTCGTAGACGGCCAGGCCGTGGCGGCGGGCCGTCTCGCCGACCTGCTCGGCGGAGGCGCCGCGCACTTCCAGCAGCCCGGCCTCGCGGCTGGTGACGGTGACGTCGGGGCCGGCCAGGTGGTCGCGCAGTTCGCTGGCCTCGGGGGAGCGGACCACGACCGTGCTCGACGCCCCCTCGAGCAGCTCGGCGGTCTCCACGTCGGCGATGAGGCGGCCCCGCCCGACGACGATCACGTGCTGGGCGGTCAGCGCCATCTCGGCCATCAGGTGGCTGGAGAGGAACACCGTCCGGCCCTCGCTGGCCAGGCCCCTCAGCAGGTTGCGGACCCAGCGGACTCCTTCGGGGTCGAGACCGTTGATCGGTTCGTCGAGGATGACCGTGGCCGGGTCGGCGAGCAGGGCGGCGGCGATGCCCAACCGCTGGCCCATGCCGAGCGAGAAGCTCCCCACCCGCTTGGAGGCGACCTCGGACAGGCCCACCAGGTCGAGGACCTCGTCGACGCGCCGGGTCGAGATGCGGTGGGTGGCGGCCAGGGCCAGGAGGTGGTTGCGGGCCGAGCGTCCGGTGTGGATGGAGCGGGCCTCGAGGAGGGCGCCGACCTCCGACAGCGGGGCGGGATGGTCGGCGTAGGCCCGGCCGTTGACCGTCACCGAGCCGCTGGTCGGGCGGTCGAGGCCGAGGATCAGCCTCATGGTGGTGGACTTGCCCGACCCGTTGGGCCCCAAGAAGCCGGTGACGATGCCCGGCCGGACCTCGAAGTCGAGGTGGTCGACGGCGGTCTTGGGGCCGTACCGCTTGGTCAGGCTCCGGGCCTCTATCACGGCTGAGTCGCTTCTGCGCGCATGGAACCAAACGCTAAGGGGCCGGTCCGGTGGGAGGAAGCGGCTGGAGGATGATTGTCGCACCGGCGGGCTACGCCCTTTGGATGACGCGTCTACGACCCTGGTATGACCCCCGGATCGGGGGACCCGGCGCCCACCGCGGGCCCGTATCGTTGGGGACCGACGGCGGGCCCGGGCCCGGCAAACCGAGGGAGACGTCATGTCACGGGTGAATACCTATCTCAACTTCGCCGGCCAAGCCGAGGAGGCCTTCGGTTTCTACGCCGCGATCTTCGGCACCGAGATCACCATGCTCAGCCGCTTCTCGGACATGCCCGATATGGGACCCGGGGCGCTTCCCCCCGAGGAGGCGGGGCTGGTCATGCACGCCGAGCTGCCCATCATCGGCGGTCACCTGCTCATGGCTACCGACATGTTGGAATCCATGGGCCATCAGGTCCGCATCGGCAACAACACCACCATCTGTCTCGACGTCGACAGTCGCGACGAAGCCGACCGGCTCTACGGCGCCCTGTCCGAGGGCGGCTCCGAAGGAGCCCCCATGGCCGATATGCCCTGGGGGGCTTATTGGGGGGTCATCCTCGACCGCTACGGCATCCGCTGGATGGTCAACCACACCCCGGCGCAGTAGCGGGCCGACCGGGCCGGCCGGGTCGGCCGGGTCGGCCGGCACGGCTTACCGGCATGGTTCAGAGATGCACGGGGGACATGTCGGCGTAGCGGTCGCCGGCGGTGGCGCCGGCGGGGGCGGCCTCGTCGATGGCCCGCAGGTCCTCGGGGCTCAGCTCGATGTCGAGCGCGGCGATGTTCTGCTCCAGGTAGCTGCGCCGTTTGGTGCCGGGGATGGGGACCACGTCGTCGCCCTGGGCCAGGACCCAGGCCAGAGCCAACTGGCTGGGGGTCACGTCGCGCTCGGAGGCGATCTGGCGCACCCGGTCGACCAGCTCCAGGTTCTTCTCGAAGTTCTCCCCTTGGAAGCGGGGCGAGTGGCGGCGGAAGTCGTCGGGGTCGAGGTCGTCGAGGCGGCGGATGTCCCCGGTCAGGAATCCCCGGCCGAGGGGGGAGTAGGCGACGAATCCGATTCCGAGGTCCCGGACGGTGGCCAGCACGTCATTGTCCTCGACGTCGCGCGACCAGAGGGACCATTCGGTCTGCACGGCGGTCACGGGATGCACCCGGTGGGCGCGGCGGATGGTCTCGGGGGCCGCCTCGCTGATCCCGAGGTGGGTCACCTTGCCCGCCTCGGGATCAGCTCCGACATGGCGCCCCACGTCTCCTCCACGGCGACCTTGGGATCCACGCGGTGCTGGTAGTAGAGGTCGATGTGGTCGACCCCGAGCCGGGCCAGGCTGGCGTCGCAGGCCCGCCGTACGTAATCGGGCCGACCGTTGACCCCGAGGCGGGTGCCGTCCTCGCGCCGCTCGTTGCCGAACTTGGTGGCCAGGACGACCTCGTGGCGCCGGCCGGCGATGGCCCGGCCCACCAGCTTCTCGTTGGTGAACGGCCCGTACATGTCGGCGGTGTCCAAGAAGACCACGCCGGCGTCGAGGGCGGCGTGGATCACCGTCACCGACTCGTCGTCGTCGCCTCGACCGTAGAACTCGGACATGCCCATGCAGCCCAAGCCCTCAGCCGAAACGTCGAGCGCGGCGCGACCTGATCCCAGGGTGCGGTGGGCTACGGGCATGGTGGGCCTCCTCGATGGTCGGGGGGCTCCCAACCTACCGGGGGGAGGTGGCGGCGCGGCCGGCCTGTCCCTTTTGTCGGGGTCCGGGCGGGGGCGGGGGCGGGGGTGATGACCTTCGGCCCTAGCGCACCGCACCGCCGGCAAGATGAAGATTAACGCTGTTAATGCAGCGTTGCTGCCCGCAGTGGGAGGGACCGCAAAGTGGCCTCGGACAACCTCGGCGAGCTCGAATCCCTGCTCGCCATCACCAACCTCGACGGCGATTCACCCGATCACCGGGTCGACTCCCGCTACCAGACGGTGTTCACCTGGAACTACGACAAGGGCGCCCGGTCCCGCCTGGACCGCCTCTACGAGAAGGCCAAGACGGCCCAGTGGAACGCCCGCACCGACATGGCCTGGGACACCGACGTCGACCCGGAGCGGGTGGTGCGCTCGAACCGGGAGCTGATGGGGGCCAACGGATTGGACGTCGACGTGACCGGCACGCCTTTCGAACGCTGGACCGACGACCAGTGGGTGCAGCTCGGGATCGAGAGCCAGAACTGGATGCTGTCGCAGTTCCTCCACGGCGAGCAGGGAGCCCTGATCTGCACCGCCCGCATCGTGGAGACGGTGCCGTGGATCGACGCCAAGTACTACGCCTCCACCCAGGTCATGGACGAGGCCCGCCACGTCGAGGTCTTCAGCCGCTACCTCGACGACAAGCTGGACGGCCGCTATCCCATCAACGTCCATCTCGGCGCCCTCCTCGACGACATTCTGAGCGAGGACCGCTTCGACATGACCTACCTGGGCATGCAGATCATGGTGGAGGGACTGGCCCTGGCCGCGTTCGGTTTCATGCACGAGACGACCACCGAGCCGCTGCTCAAGGACATCCTGCGCCACGTCATGTCCGACGAGGCCCGCCACGTGGCTTTCGGGGTGCTGTCCCTGCAGGAGTTCTACGCCGGCCTGTCGAGCGCCGAGCTGATGGAACGCAAGGAGTTCGCCTACGACGCCGCCGTGCGCATGCGCGACCGTTTCATGCAGCAGGAGGTTTGGGAGCGGCTGGGCGTACCGGTCAAGGACGCAGTGCAGGTGATCACCCGTTCACCGGAGCGGCAGATGTTCCAGCGCATGCTGTTCTCGAAGATCGTGCCCAACTGCAAGAAGCTGGGCCTGCTCGACCAGGGCGGCACGTGGCTGCGGGACCGTTTCGGCGAGCTGGGCGTGATCGAGTTCGAGCACCTGGCCGACACCGGGGACGAGTACGAGGCTCTGCAGGTCGCCTGACCGGAGGGCGGCGCCGCTCGGTGCAAGAACACGGGATCGGGGTAACACGCCTGCGGGTGGATCAGTTTGGTGACCCGAGGAGGACCGATGCCCGACGTGTGCGACCTGATTCTCGATGACCACGAGGAGTTCCGCCGCCGCTTCGCCGAGCTCGACGAGCTGCGTGGCCGAGGCGGCGAGGCGGCCCTCCTCGAGCCGGTGTGGGGTCCGCTGGCGGCCAAGCTCGAGGTGCACGCCTCGGCCGAGGAGGAGATCTTCTACCCCCGCCTGATGAAGGAGGGCAGCCGAGCCGAGGAGGAGACATCCGACGCCATCGACGATCACAACGAGATCCGCGACGCCATCCGCCGAGCCGGCTCCGAGGCGATCGGCTCGGACGAGTGGTGGGACGCGGTGACGGCCGCCCGCAAAGCCAACAGCGACCACATGGCCGAGGAGGAGCGCGGCGCCCTTGCCGACTTCCGGGTCCACGCCGCCGCCGGGCAGCGCCAGGAGATGGGCGCGACCTGGGTCGACTACGAGGCCCGCCACGCCGGCGGGCGGGGCGTGGACACCTCCGACCAGGACAAGGACGCCTACCTGTCGCGGCACCGCTGAACGCCCAGGGGCGGCACTACTCCTGAGCGCCGCGGCGCTCAGTAGGAGTGCCAGGCGCTCGACGCCAGGTCGGGGAGACCAGCGGTGATCACCCCGGCGGGGGTCAACGCCCAGACCTGGTTGGCGATCACGATGGAGCGGCTGGCGGGAAGCTGGTCGTGGGCCAGAGTGGCGACCCGCTCCAGGGTGCCGTCACCGGCGATGCGGTAGGCGGCCAGTCCCGAACCACCGGTCTGAATCGGGTAGAGCATCGGGCCGCCGGGGTAGACGGGCGGGGTGCCGTCCACGGCCAGGAGGGCCAGCCCGGCCGGGGCCCAGTACAGGAAGGCGTGGGGGTCGTAGCCGCCGGCCACGTACTGGTAGCCGGTGGCCAGGGTCGACTCGCTGATGCGGCTCGGGTGTGCGGGGTCGGAGACGTCGTAGGTCGCCACGACCAGACCCGACGGCTCGCCGTCGGTGATCTGCACGCCCACGCCGAGCAACCGCCCGGCGGGCAGCGGGTAGAGGAACTCCGAGAAGCCGGGCTGGTCGAGTTGGCCGGCGAGCACCGGGTGGGCGGGGTCGGTCAGGTTGACGACGTACAGGGGGTCGAAGGTCCGGTAGGTCACGAGGTAGGCCTGGTCACCGATGAAGCGCACGGCTCTGATGAACTCCCCCGGCCCGAGGTTGCCCACGGCGCCGAGCGTGACCAGCTGGTTGCCCGACGGTTGGAGCACGGTGATCTGCGACTGGGTCGACCCGTCCGGCGTCTGCGAGGTGGACGCCACCCGGAGCAGACCGGCTGCCGTCTCGTCCATGGCGTAGGAGTTGATGAGCCAGCCGGGCACGGTCCCCTCCCCCTCGTAGGACGGCGGGCCGGTGGGCGGGGTGGCGATGGCGTATATGTCCGTGGAGGCCTGCCGGGGCGGGATGACACTGCAGCAGCCTGACGGCTGGGCTCCGGCGTAGGGGTTGGTGCCGGTGGGGCCGGCCACGTAGACGTGGGCGGCGGTGGCGTAAGCGGTGTCACCGGCGGCGACCACCGAAACCCCCGGTTCGGGGGTGGCGGCGGCCGGGTCGAGGGACACGATGCTCACGGTGGAGATGCCCGCCGCCGTGGCCGGTCGGGCCACCGACGTGCAGCTGGATACGGGTTGGCGGGCGGTGGTGGCCCCGTTGGGGTCCTCCACCTGGTACGACGGGAGCCAGTCGTCGAGGGTGCTCGAGGCGATCAGCTGCCGGTTGGCCGCGGTCGCCTGGTCGGCGTTGGTGGAGGGGTCCGAGAAGTTGAGGCGGGGGCCGTCGCTGCGCAGGACCAGGCGGACCCGTCCCCCGACGCCCCGGGCGGCGACGAGGGTCCCGTCGAAGTGGAAGGTCCGCACCAGCCGAGGCGCCGAGGGCACCGACAGGTCCACGACCGAGACCTGGGCGCCGAGCGCCGTTGCCGGGGTGACGGTGGGGTAGGACACGGCGGGCATCTCCACGCCGACCGGCCCGCGGGAGGCTCCGCCCGACGAGAGCACCACGGCCAGGGTGCCGTCGAGCAGCAGGCCGCCGCCGGTGTCGCCCGACAGCTGGATGGAGCCGAGCACCCGGGCCGAGGGGTCGAGCACCCGCAGCGTCGAGCCGACCAGGGTCACGACCGTCTGGCCGTCGGTCTTGACCGTGTCGGGTTCGTCCACGCCCGCCACCTGATCGTTGGTCTGGGAGAAGGTCGGCTCGCCCGTCGACACCGACGCCGACGCGGCGGCTCCGCTGGCCGGCGCGGCGCTGACGGGATAGGAGGCCGCTCCGCTCGTGGCCGACGACTTCTCGGCGGCCGGTGCGGCGACGGCGCCGCCGGCGGTCGCCGAAGCCATACCCGAACTGGCCGTGGGAGCTCCGACCGCCGGGCCGAGCGAAGCCCGGGGGTAGGGGGAGCCGAGCCCGTAGCCGGGGTAGGGCTGCAGGCCGTAGGGCCCGACCAGGGATTCGGCGGTGGATCGCATGTAGTTGAGGTAGTCGCCGCAGGCGTCGAAGCTCACCAGCGACCCGGTCAAGCGGACACCGGGCGCCCAGGGCGACCGCGGGGGCGTCGGCCCGGTGCCGACCCCGGTCAGGGAGGGGTGGGGACGGCCCCCGGGGCTGCTCACGACGACCAGGCCGGCTATGAGACCGACCGCGGCAGCTGTTGTCGCGGCTGCCGCGGCGGCCGCCGTGACGGCCGAGCGGGGCGCCAGCCGATGACGCCGCCCCGGGCGGGCTCTCCCGGATGAGCGATGGTCGTCGCCGCCGGGGCGGTCGGGGCGGTCGGGGCGGTCGGGTCGGTCGGGTCGGTCGGGGCGGTCGGGGCGGTCGGGGTTGCCCGGGTCGGGGTCGGGGTCGGGCTCGGGCTCGGGGAGTCGATCGTCGGTCATCTGGTCCGTCCTTCCTCGTCGAGCGCGACACCCGGCGGGCTCGGGTCGCCCGCTTCGAGCTTCCGCCCCTACAGACGGGCCGACCCGGTCGTCTGGTTCCGACCGACGCCGATTTCGCGGTCCAGGGCGCAGCGGGTAGATCTGTGGGATGACCCGCGTCGGGATATCCATCGGCACCAGCTACGACATCGGCGGGCCGGGGGGAATGAGGGAGGGACCCCGGCGGGCCATCTCCCAGGCCGCGGCGGCGGCCCGGGCCGGGCTCACCAGCCTGACCGTCGGGGATCACCACGCCACTCCCAACGGGTACGTGCAGAACGTCCCCATCATGGGGCGCCTCCTCGCCGACTGGACGGGACCGGCCGGCTGCCTGTTCCTGGTGCCGCTGTGGCATCCGGTGCTCATGGCCGAGCAGATCGGCACCTTGGCGGCCATGGCCACCGGGAAGTTCATCGTCCAGGCCGGTGTCGGCGGGGGAGCCGGCCAGTTCAGGGCCATGGGGGTCGACCTCACCCAGCGGGCGGCGCTCTTCGAAGAAAATGTCAGGATCGTCAAGGCGTTGTTCGCCGGGGAGACCGTTGACAGCGCGGTGCTCGGCATCGACCGGGCCCGGGTGGCCACGGTGCCCCCCGAGGGCGTCGAGTGGTGGATCGGAGGGGGCGCTCCCCGCGCCATCGAACGGGCGGCCCGGATCGGTGACTGCTGGTACGCCAACGCCGACCTCACCCCGGGGACGGCAGCCGACGCCCTCGCCGTCTACCGCGACGCCTGCGCCCGATTCGGGCGGGAGCCGTTGCGCCTGCCCATCCGCAAGGATGTGCTCATCTGCGAGCGGGCCGCCGAGGCCGAGAAGGCCGGCGACGCCTTGATGGCCGCCGGCTACCGGGGCTTTGACCGGGCCGCGGTGGCCTACGGGGATCCGGCCGGGGTGGCCGAACAGCTGTCGGTATTCGCCGACCTGGGCTTCACCGACATCATCATCCGCACCATGGCTTCGGCGCCCGGTCTCGGTCCCGAGGCGGAGGACCGCTCGGTGGAGTTGGCCGGCGAGGTGCAGTCACTCCTTTCCCGCTGACGCCTGCTGGCTGGCGGAAGGGCTCTCAGCGGGATTGGTAGTCGAGGGCGTTGGAGATGTCGGTCAGCGCCGAGTTGAGCCTCAGCCTCCCCCGGTCGATCAGTTCGATGACCGCCAGGTCGGCGGGATCATCGATGTCCAGGGTGGAACGAAGGCGTTCGAGCTTGCGTTTGACCGACACGATGGCTGCCTCGAGCTGCCCGCGGCGGGCCCGGAGGAGGCTGGTTTCGCCCGCCGCGTTCATCTGATCGAGATCGGCCAGCAGTGTGGCCAGTGGCGGGGTGGTGTCGATCTGCCAGTGGCCGAGGGTCCCGGTGGCACGGCTGGCGGTGACGGACTTCCAGTCCTCAGCCCAACTGGTCCAATCAGTAGCGGCGTGGGTGAACCCCATGCGGCTTCCCTCTCTCCCCTCGACTACAGAAGAAGCGGCCGTGGGCTCGCTTCCCCCGGTGACTTTACTGCTAAAAGTTCAGGCGCGATGCCAATGGTCGGTGGCGTCGGATGACGGGGAGTTCCGTCCAGGGGGACCGGTGGGTGTCCGGTTCAGGAATCGACGCCCAAAAGCTCCTGCAGGCGGGTGCGGAGGCGTTCCTCGTCGGCCGGGCCGGCAGCCGTCAGGGCCACCACCTTCCTCCTGCTGGTCGGCCCCTGGACGAGAGTGACGTGGCTTGGAGGCAGTCCGAATGAATCGGCGATCGACCGTAGAGCCGAAATGGTCGCCCGGCCCCGATCGGCGGGCTCAGCCACCCGGACGAGCAGAGCCCCGTCCCGGAACCCGCCGACTCCCGGTCGACGCGAGCCGGGCTTCACCAGGATCTCCAAGCGCACACCGATCAGTCTTCCCCCGGGCCGCCCCCTCGACCAGTCCGGCGACCAGTCCGGCGACCACCGCCAGCCACATGGGGTGGCAGGTGACGCTCCGGATCGGATAGGCGGCCACCGTCGGCGGGCGCCGATCGGGTAAGGGGTGTCCTTAGCTAGGTTAGCTAGACAACGTGGAGATCTCTCAGGTGCTTAAGAGTGACCAGGCCAATCTCGGGGATCATTGTCCCTTGCCGTACCCCCTGTTCGTCTCCATACCGGGAGATGAACCCCACGAGGAGGCAAGTATGAAGTACGCAATGCTGATCTACCCGAAGCCCGGCAGCCATGAAGAGCTCCCCCCGGACGAGTACGCACCAGTAAACGCCGCATACCTGGCGTTGCGCGACGACCCGCGATGCGTCGGAGGCGCCCATCTGCAGCCCGCCGAAACGGCGACCACAGTTCGCTACGGTGCCCGTGAACCGCTGATCACAGACGGTCCCTTCGCCGACACCAAAGAAGTGCTCGGCGGCTATTACGTGCTCGACGCCGCCAACCTGGACGAGGCCCTCGAGTTCGCCCAAGGTATCCCCGCTATCCGGCTCGGTGGCGCGGTCGAGGTCCGTCCCCTGGTGGACATCCCCACGGAGGGCGCCTTCTGATCGAGGAGGTCTTCCGGCGCGAATGGAGCCGGGTCCTGGCGTCCCTGGTCGGCTTCCTCGGTGACATTGATCGTGCCGAAGAAGCCGCCCAGGACGCCTTCGCGATCGCCGCCGAGCGGTGGCCGCGCGATGGGATACCCCAGCATCCTGTGGCCTGGCTGGTGGCCACCGGGCGTAACCGCGCCATCGACCGGGCCAGACGCGAGCGGACCTTGGAGAACAAGCGCCATCTGCTCCAGAACGATTGGCTGACCACGACGATGGACGAGCTCGACCTCGACGACAGCACTATCGGCGACGATCGCCTGAAGCTGATCTTCACCTGTTGTCACCCCGCCCTGGCCGTCGAGGCGCAAGTGGCGCTCACGCTGCGGACACTCGGAGGGCTCAGCACCGGGGAAGTGGCACGCGCCTTCCTCGTGTCCGACGAGACGATGAAGCGCCGGCTGTCACGAGCCAAAGCCAAGATCCGGGCCGCGGGGATTCCCTTCGCGGTGCCCGCCGACGCGGTCCTACCCGGGCGGCTGTCGGCGGTGCTCGCAGTGGTCTATCTCATCTTCAACGAGGGCTATACCGATCTCGCTACCTCGCCGCCGAGGCCATCCGACTGGCCCAGCTGCTGGCCGATCTGATGGTGGATGAGCCGGAGGTGTACGGGCTGCTCGCTCTGATGCTGTTCCACGAGTCACGTCGGGAGGCGAGAGTGGTCGACGGCGAGCTGATCCCCCTGGCCGAACAGGACCGCTCCCTACATGACCGGGCCAAGGTGGGTGCCGGCCGGCGCGCCCTGGAACAGGCGCTGGCGCTGCGATCGGCGGCCGGGCCCTACGTCCTGCAGGCCGCGATCGCGTCGCTGCAGGCCGAGGTGCCGATCGACTGGGCCGAAGTCGCGCTGCTCTACGAGCACCTGGAGCGCCTGACCGGGTCGTCCGTCGTCGCGCTGAACCGGGCCGTGGCCATCGCCGAGATGGGCGCGCCGGAACGAGCGCTCCAACTCGTCGACTCGCTCGACCTCGGCGATTACCGCTACCTGCATTCCACGCGGGCCGAGCTGCTCCGCCGCCTTGGTCGCACAGACGAAGCCCGCCAGGAGTTCGAACACGCCCTGCGCCTGTCCGTCAGCAGCCCCGAGCGCCAGTTCCTCAGCCGCCGGCTGTCGAACCTCTGACCCGCGGCGACGATTCCGGGCCCCGGCTCGCTGCTGCGGGTCGTCGACGCCCGTATCGCCACGAACCGTGAGGCCGAGGCGCCAGGAGGGCCTCCGGGCTCGGAAAACCGTTGGCGTCGGCGTTCCGAAGAGGGCAGGCTCATCGGCCATGGGCATATTCGTGACGGTCCGGGCCCGTGGTGTCGCCACCGCCGTGGGGATGGCACCAGCTCGACTCCCGATGGGCCAGGAGCCTCGTCGCTGACTCCGGGGTCCCACCCGGCAGCCTGGTCCTCGACGTCGGCGCCGGGCACGGCGCGATCACGGCCGCTCTTTTAGAGGCAGGTGCCCGGGTGATCGCCATCGAAGCCCACCCTCAACGGCTCAGCCATCTCCGCCAGCGATTCGGGTCCGACGTCGTCATCGTAGGAGCCGACGCGGCGGACCTCCGACTTCCTCGGCGCCCCTACCGGGTGATCTCCAACCCACCGTTCGCCATCACCACGGCGCTCCTCAAACGCCTTCTCCAGCCCGGCAGCCGGCTGGTCCGCGCCGATCTCATCCTCCAGGACCAGACCGCCCGCCGCTGGTCAGGCGACCGGGCACCCGGGTTCAACCGGTGGCAGCGGGACTTCTTCGCCGCGGCCGGTACCCGGGTGCCCCCGTCCGCGTTCCGACCGCCTGCGCCGGTCACCGCCCGGGTGCTCACCATCGAGCGGCACCGGCCCCGCTGATCCCGGCACCGGCCATGCTCGTGGCGCCGATCCCGGCGCCCATCTCGGGCGTCGGCCGGTGTCTAACAAAGGGTCGCCGAGCCACGGCGGCTTCAGCGGAGGAGGCGTCATGCCCACCTACATCCTGGTCTATCGCAGACCGCCAACCTACGTCCCGACCCCAGACACCACACCTCACTGGCAGGCCTTCTTGGCGGCGATCGGCGACCGCCTCGTCGACCGGGGCCTAGCCGTCTTCAGCGAGACCACGGAGGGTGACTGCTCGCCGGATTCGACAGTGCTCGGCGGCTATTCCCTCATCGAGGCCGAGGACCTGGCCGCCGCCAGGGAGTTAGCACGAGGTTGTCCGCACCTTCTGTGGGGAGGCGGCGTCGAAGTGGGCGAGCTGTCGTCGTGACAGACCAACTCACCGGCACACCATCGCCTGCTCTCAAGGGGAGTGCACCTAGCCATCCGGTGGCGACCTTGGTCCTGACGGCGGCGGCGTACTTCGTCGTAGTCCTCGACGCGCTGGTTGTCGTGACCGCCCTCCCGTCTATGAGTGGCCGCCGGTCCTCTGGTCGGCGGCGCGGTCACTCAGGGACTGTCATGGCACTGGGTCTTCTGGGTGAACGTGCCCGTCGCCGTGGTGGCCGCCCTGGGCTCCATGCGATTCCTCCCAGAATCGGTCGGACCCCGAGCCCGCCTCGACCTCCCGGCCCTGGCGTTGATCTCCGGCGGCGGCGCGCTGGCGGTGTGGGGCCTCGTGCAGGGCCCGTCGACGGGCTGGACATCGGGCCCCGTCATCACCGCCCTGCTATTCGCGGTCGTCACGCTGGTCGCCTTCGTGGCGTGGGAGGGCCGAGTCGAGGAGCCCATGATCCCGTTGTCCCTCTTCGCTGTGTGGAACCTCAGTTCGGCTGTCACCGCCACCTTCCTGATGGCCGCCTCCATCTACTCCGCGGCGTTCTTGACCAGCCAGTATTTCCAGTTCAGCCTGGGCGATTCGCCGCTGCAGACCGGACTACGCCTCCTCCCCTGGACTGCCACGCCGCTACTGGTCGCCCCGGCCGCCGGAGCGCTGGCCGACCGCATCGGGGAGAAGGCCCTCATCCTCACCGGTCTCTGTCTCCAAGCCGCGGGTTACTTCTGGATCGCCGCGGTGACCGGGCACCACGCCACCTACCTCCAGCTGGTACCCCCGTTCGTGATCGCCGGAGTCGGCGTGTCGATGATCCTTCCGAGCTCATCCATCGCAGTACTCAACTCGGTGGCACCCTCGGCGTTGGGCAAGGCCTCAGGCGTCCTCAACACCCTTCGCCAATTCGGTGCCGTCCTCGGCATCGCCATTACGACCGCCGTCTTCACCGCCAACGGCAGCCTCCAGACGGCACAGTCCGTCGTCCATGGCTACCGTCCCGCCATCTTCGTCGCCGCCATGTTCTCCCTCGCCGGCGTCGGCCCGTCTCTCCTCCTGGTGCGGAGGTCCGGCAGCCTGTCAGTAGGCCGCAGTAGCTGAGAAACCGGAACCGAGAATGAGGACCTCCACTGCGGCCGACGGGCTGGGTGGCGTAGCCTCGTCAGATGCGTCGATTCGCCCCTGCTTTGGTCGACGTGGCGGCCGTCGTGCTGTTCGTCGCGATAGGCCGGAGCTCGCACCACCACCAGGAGACGGTCCGTGGCTTCCTGTCGACGGCCTGGCCGTTCGCGGTGGGACTCGGGGTCGGCTGGGCCTTGGCGGCCCGGGGTGGCCTGTGGGGGAGGCGCGCCGGGCTCATCGTCTGCTCGGCGACCGTCGCGGTGGGCATGGTGCTTCGTGTCGTCGCCGGCCAGGGCACCGCGTGGTCGTTCATCCTGGTGGCGCTCGGCTTCCTCGGCGCGGTGATGCTTCTCGGACGGACCCTGGCCCGGTGGGCCCTCCGTCTCGTCGACAGGGCAGCGCCCCCCGCCCCTGTCGCTCCCGACCGCTAGCGCCCGGTGGCCCGGTGGCCCGGTGGCCCGGTGGCCCGGTGGCGCCGTGGCCTGAGGAATAGGGCCGCTCGGTGCGGTAGTTGAACCGGGCATGAGCGCCGGCCACACCATCCACGTCCTTGCGAGCGACGCCCACGTCGAGGTCCGTCTGGGGGCCAGCCTGCTCGCGTCGAGCGATCGGGCCCTGCGCCTGGAGGAAACCGGACTTCCGCCCCGGTATTACCTTCCACGCGCCGACGTGCGGATGGAGCTGCTCCGCCCGACGTCGTTCCACACCACCTGCCCGTTCAAAGGGGAGGCCTCCTATTTTTCCGTAGAAGTCGACGGAGAGACCCACGACGGCATCGTGTGGAGCTACGAGCAGCCCAAGGTCGGGGTCTCCGATATCGCCGGGATGCTGTCCTTCTACCCCGACCGGACCGAGATCCTCGTCGACGGGGAAGCGCTCGACGCCTGAGCGCCGCCCGCCTCGCCGCCCCGCCTCAGTCTCCGAACACCACCCGGGTGATGGTGGAAAGGGACACGTAGTAGGCGTCGCGTCGGATGCCGGGGGCGGGGAAGACCACGGACTGGACGGCGCTCTGCACGTCGACCCGGGCCCGCACTGACCCGTCGGTGATGTCGACCACGGCCAGGGCGTCGCCCCCGCCGCGGTCGAAGTCGTTCACGACCAGCTCCCCGGTGTCGGGGAACAACACGAGGTGCTGCGACGTGCGGACCGCCGACCGCCACCGGGGCGACAGGTCCTCGGTGCTAAAGGCGGCCAGGACGCCGTTGGCCGAGTCGTAGCCCACGGCGAGGCCCCGCTCGGGGTCGACGACGGGCGGGTTGGTGATGGCGCCACCTGGCAGGCCGGCGATCTCGACAGAGGTGGCCGCACCGCCATCGAGGCCGGCCCGCCACAGCCGGACGGGTCCTGGCGCGACTCCGCTGCCGAGCATGGTCATCTGGTCCTGGAAGGTGTGATCGCCGTTGTCCATCCACCACACGGCACCGTCGTCCACCACCGGATCCCAGCCGTAGGACTGGCCGTCGTGCACGAGGTAGCGCCGGTCCAGGTCGAAAGCCGGTGTCACCGTCGCGGCGTGGGGGTCCCATCGCAGGCGGCGGAGGGTGCTGACGCCGACCACCACCACGTCGTTGCCGTCGGCGCTGATCCGGGCGACCGAGGGCTCGCCGATGGGCTGCGGGGGGGCCAGGTCCTCGAGGGTGACAGGGTCGAGGACCGACAGCCGCGACGACGGCCCACCGGGCCGCTGGAGGTCCTTGGTGGCGAGGGATCCGTCGGCCAGCACCACGAACGAGTTGTACGGAGCCTCGACGGGGAGCTCCCGCACGGTCTCGACCGAGAGATCCGGGGCCAGTCGGGCGGCGTAGCGGCCCTGCACGACGATGATGGCCCCGTCGGCGAGGACCGCCAGGCCCCCCGGCCAGAAGGGCCCGAGCGGAAGCTCGGGGGACCGGCGGCGCTCCTCGAGGGACTCGGGATGCACGGATTCGACCCAACTGACGGCTTCGGCGCCGATGGTGTTGCGCAGGACCAGCACCGCGTCGTCCGGAGCGAGCACGGCCATCACGCTGATCGGCGCCTGGCGGACCGCGGCCAGGCGGGCCGACCGGGCGGCCGGGCCGGGTATCCCCGCCGGTCGCTGCTGCCGCCGGGGACCTCCGTCCTCGGCCGGCCACGGGGTGGCGGCCAGATGGGGGTGGGCGTTCTCGTTGGGCGTCACGGCTCCGCCGGGTTCTCGGGGGGGCGCAGGCCGTGCTCGTAGACGAATATGACCGCCTGCACCCGGTCCCGTAGGTGGAGCTTGGCCAGGATGCGGGTGACGTGGGTCTTGACCGTGGCCTCCGACAGGTACAGTTTCTCGGCGATCTCGCCGTTGGACAGACCGGAGGCCATCTCCAGCAGGACCTCCCGTTCGCGAGCGGTGAGGTCCCCCATGGGGTCGGGGCCGGTGACCGGCGACGTCGGCAGGTGACCGGCGTAGCGGTTGAGCAGCTCGCGGGTGATGCGCGGCGAGACCACTGCGTCGCCGGCGGCGACCGAGCGGATGGCCGCCACCAGCTCGTCGGGGGGCACGTCCTTCAAGAGGAAGCCGCTGGCCCCGGCGTGGAGGGCGGCGAAGGCGTAGTCGTCGAGGTCGAAGGTGGTGAGGATCAGCACCCGGGTGGGGATCCGCGCCGCGACGATCCGGCGGGTGGCCTCCACGCCGTCCATGACCGGCATGCGGACATCCATGAGGACCACGTCGGGCTGGTGCCGGCGGGCCTCCTCGACGGCCTGGGCCCCATTGTCGGCCTCACCGACGACCTGCATGTCGTCGACGGCGTTGAGGACCAGGCGGAAACCGGTGCGGATGAGGGGCTGGTCGTCGACCACCAGGACGGTGCTCATGGCTGCCCGTCGTCGAAGAGCAGGCGGGCCCGGACGGCCCAGCCGCCGCCCGGGGCCGGCCCGGCGTCCACGGTGCCCCGGTACAGGCCGACCCGCTCCTTGATCCCCGTCAGGCCGTGGCCGCCGGCCGGCGGTGGGCCGCCGCGGCCCCACCCGCCCGCCGGGGGGCGCCCGTCGTCGGTGACGGCGATGTCCACCAGGCCGGGCATCCAGTCGAGCGCGACGGTGACGGAGGTCGGCTGGCGGGCGTGTTTCAGCACGTTGGTGAGGCTCTCCTGGATGATGCGGTAGATGTTGGCCTCGGCGGTGTCGGCCAGGTCCGGGACCCGGCCGCGCACCCGGTAGTCGGCTTTGATGCCGGCGGCCCGCACGGTGGTGAGCAGGGCGTCGAGGCCGGCCAGGGTGGGGTGGGGTTGGAACTCGGCGGGGCTGCCGTCGCGCAGGACGCCGAGCAGGCGCCGCATCTCGGCCAATGCCGAGCGTCCGGTCGTAGCCGACTCGACCATGGCCTGATGGGCGGCCTCCGGGTCCCGGGCCCCCGCCGCGGCGGCCCCGTCTGCGAGAGCGATCATCACCGACAGCGAGTGGGCCACGATGTCGTGCATCTCCCGGGCGATCCGGGCCCTTTCGGCGGTGGCCGCCAACCGGGCCTGCTGGTCCCGCTCGCGCTCGAGTCGCCGGGCTCGGTCCTCCAGGGCTTCTAGATACTCGCCTCGGGTGTGCACCGTGGTCCCGGTGAACAACGCCGCGGTGGCCAGACCGGTGAGGAACACCAGCGACCCGAGGGCCCCGCCGTGATCGGGCGAGTTGCGGAACGAGGTGGCGACGACCATGACCTCCAGGATCACCGCGGCGGGCAGCGCCCGCCGCCAGCCCCGCTCGGCGGCCACCGTGTAGAGGGCCACCAGCAGCCCGAAGTCGGCCACCAGGTGCTCGCCGACCGACCACTGGGCCACGTACACCGCGATCACCGTGGCGAACACGGCGCTCGGGTGGCGCCGGCGGAACAGCAACGGGAGGAGCAGCAGCTGCTGGAAGAGCCACGCCTCCCAGGCCAGGTGGGTGCGGGCGATCTGCAGGCTCGACAGCGCCTCGAGGACCACCACCACGGCCCCGTCGAGCACCTCGGGCCGGCGGTGCCACCAGGTGGCGTGGGGCCGGCCCGGGTAGGTCATGATGCGCTCGACCAGCGTCGCCGCCGGCCGGGCGCGCCCACCCGAGGCCGGCGAGCCGGGGGACGGCTCGCGGCCCTCGAGGGAGGGGGTGGGGGCGGGGACGGAGGTCACACGTCCTGGCGCACCAGCCGCCAGGCTCCGGCCGCCAGGGCGACTCCCGCCCAGAGGACCATGACGGCCAGCCCCACCCAGGGGGAGAGCCCGCCGGGGACGGGGTGAACGCCGACCAGGGCATTGCCGGCGTTGTTCGGCAGGTAGGGAAGGACGTGCTGCTGCCAGCTGGTCGGCAGGAGACTGCCGAGGAGCGGTAGCACGAGGAGCAGACCGAAGGTGGCGGCGATACCGCCGGCCGTCGAGCGGATGAGGAACCCGAGCCCCATGGCCAAGGCGCCGGCGACGGTCAGGTACAGGGCGGCGCCGACGATCGAGCGCAGGGCGTGGGGCGCCCCGAGGGTCGTGGCGTGGGGGCCCATGACGGCCTGGGCCACGAAGAACGAGGCGAACGCAGCGACCAGCATGGTCACGAAGGTCACGACCGAGAACACCGCCAGCTTGGACCACAGCACCGGGAGGCGGCGAGGTTCGGCCGACATGGTGGAGCGGATCATGCCGGTGGCGTACTCGCCGGTGATGACCAGGACGGCGACCACCCCGATGGCCAGCTGGGCCAGGTCCATGCCGGCCAGGCTCTGCGAGACGGGGTTGAAGTCCCGGGGGATGGGCTTCTGAGAGGTCATCGCCCAAGATGAAAGCACTCCGAAGCCGATCATGCCGGCGAAGGCGACGGCGTAGGTGATCCACGTCGAGCGCAGGGTGGTGAGCTTCACCCGCTCGGCTGAGATCAGCCGGCGCAGCGTCACGGCGTGGATGGGGACCCGGCGGGCGGTAGGTCCCAGGCCGGCGGGGGTCGGGAGGTCGATGGTGGTCACGCCGCGATCCTTTCGCTCGACGGCCGGGCGTGGTACTCCACCGCGTCCCGGGTCAGTTCCATGAACGTCTCCTCGAGCGACGCCTGCTGGGGTACCAGCTCGAAGAGCACGACCCCCGCCGCCGCCGCCCGCCGGCCGATGTCCTCGCTGGTCAGCCCCCGCACCTCGAGCACGTCGGAGGTTTGACTCGAAACGGCCACGTCGTCGCCGGCCAGCACCTGGCGCAGGTGCCCGGCGTCGGGGGTGCGGACCCGCACCGTGGTCGAACGCGACGCGTCGGTTAGCTCGTGCACCGAGACGTCGGCGACCAGCCGGCCCCGGCCCATGACGATGAGGTGGTCGGCGGTGAGCTGCATCTCGCTCATGAGGTGGCTCGAGAGGAACACCGTACGGCCCTCGGCGGCCAGGTCCCGGAGGAACTCCCGCACCCAGCGCACCCCTTCGGGGTCGAGGCCGTTCACCGGCTCGTCGAGCATCACCACCTCCGGGTCGCCGAGCAGGGCGGCGGCGATCCCGAGGCGCTGGCCCATGCCGAGGGAGAAGGCCCCGGCCCGCTTGCGGGCCACCTCGCCCAGGCCGACCAGGTCGATCACCTCGTCGACGCGCCACCTGGGGATGCCGTGGGTCAGGGCCATGGCCCGCAGATGGTTGTAGGCCGACCGGGAGGTGTGCACGGCCCGGGCCTCGAGCAGGGCGCCGACCTCACCGAGGGGGGCGGGGTGCTCGGAGTAGGCCTTGCCGTTGACCCGGGCCGTCCCGGCGGTGGGCCGGTCGAGGCCGAGGATCAGCCGCATGGTGGTGGACTTGCCGGCCCCGTTGGGCCCGAGGAAGCCGGTCACCACCCCCGGCCGCACGGTGAACGACAGGTCGTCGACGGCGAGCTTGTCTCCGTAGCGTTTGGTGAGTCCCTCGACTTCGATCATGTCTGCCGCTCCTGGTGGATCATGTCTCGAAGTATCGGCGGTACCGCGGTTGGCGCACATCGGCCGCTCAGCTGATTCTGAGCGCCGTTGGTACGACCTTCGATGTATTCAGCGGTCGGCCCAGGGGCTTCCGTCGTCTCGAAGATGGGGGCGGTGGACCGGGTCGGTCTCTGACCGTTCTCCCAGGGGAATTTCATCAGGTCCCCAGTTGGTTCTCATGGAGCGCTCAAGCCGGGCCGGGACGATAGATGGGCCCGACCGGCGCGACCGACGCCGGCGGCGCAGCAGATGAGAACCTGAAAGGACAGGAACATGGCTGATCAGCTCTACGATCCTCCCCAACCCCCCTCCCCCCACCGGACCCGTCGAAGGGTTCCCCGGGCGGCCGCCACCGTCGGGCTCACCGCCGTCCTCGGGGTGGCCGGGGCCGGAGCGGCCTTCGCCCTGACCGGGAGCTCGCCGGCCAAGGCCTCCGCGGCGTCGCTGACCGCGTCGAGCTCGTCGACCTCCACGGGTTCGTCGGGGTCCACCGGGTCCTCGGGGTCCACGACCACCCCGCCCGTCCCCCGAGGTCCCGGGGACCGTCACGGCATGGGCCCCGGTGGCCCGATGATGGGCGGTGACGTGCTGCACGGCGTGTTCACCGTCAAGACCGCCTCGGGTACCTACCAGTCGGTCGAGACCCAGGTCGGCACCGTCAGCTCGGTGTCGTCGAGCTCCATCGTGGTCAAGAGCGCCGACGGCTACAGCGGCACCTACAGCGTCACCACCACCACCGTCGTCGACTCCCAGGCCGGCGGCATCAGCGCCGTCGCCCAGGGCGACACCGTGCGCATATCGGCGGTGGGCAGCGGCAACACCGGGACGGCCACGTCCATCATGGACATGACCAAGATCAAGGCCAGCCGCGCCGGCTTCGGCTTCGGACCCCCGGCGTCGAGCTCCTCCTCGGCCAGCACCTCGGGGACGGCGGCCTAAGCCACCCGCCCGGCCCGGCGCTACCGGTCGAGTCCCTCCCCCGAGCGGGGAGCGGCCCGACCGGTACGGGCGCGCCTGGGGGGCGGGCGCCAGGCACCGGCGGCCAGTCGCCCCGGACCAGTTTCAGAAGAAGCCGAAGCGGATGATCGAGGCCACCCCGAACAGCACGGAGTAGACGGCGAAGGGCCGCAGGGTGTGGGACTTGAAGTAGCGGGCCAGGAAGAAGATGGCGGCCAGCGATGCCACCACCGCGGCGGCGGCCCCGGCGATGGCCTGCCCCCGGATCCCGCTTCCGAGGGGACCGAGCAGGTCGGGGACCTTGAGAGCCCCGGCGGCGAAGATGACCGGCGCCGACAAGAGAAAGGCGAAACGCATGGCGTTCTCGTGGCTCAGCCCCCGGTACAGGCCGCCGACCATGGCCACCCCTTCCCGGCTGATGCCGGCGAGAAGGGCGAGGCTCTGGGCGGCGCCGATCCAAAGGGTGCTCCACCAGCTGATCTGGGCGTTGAGGGCCCGCTCCGCCTCCTCGTCGATGGCCACCAGGTGCTCGTCGCGTAGGCGGCTCATGGCGCCCCCGCGGGCGGCGTCGGCTCCCGCCGGGCCCGGGGCGGGTTCGGGGGAGCCGGGGGTCTCGGCGGCCGGGCGGGTGGCGGGGGTCGCCGGGGTCGCCGGGGTCGCCGGGGTCGCCGGGGTCGCCGGGGCCCGGCGCCGGTACCACTCGCCGGCGGCCAGGATGACGCCGTTGACGGTGAGGAACAGGGCCGCGGCCAGCGGCTTGGCGAAGAAGGTCCGGAAGGTGTGCTCGAGCAGCAGCCCCAGGATGCCCACGGGGATGGTGGCGACGACGATGAGCCACGCCAGCCGTTCGGTGTCGGTCTCGATGCGGCGACGGACCAGCGACCGGAAGAACGCCACGATGAGACGCACCCACTCCTTGAGGTAGAACAGCACGAGGGCGATGGCGTTGGCCAGGTGCAGGGCCACCACGAAGGCCAGATAGGGGCTCTCCGACAGCGACTCCTGCTTCACCAGCAGCGCCCAGTTGCCCCCGATCCACGATGGGATGAGCACGGTGTGACCCAGGCTGGACAGGGGGAACAGCTCGTACACCCCTTGGATCAGCCCGAGCACGATGGCCTGGAGAAAGTCCATGTGGTAGATCGCGGCGGGGTGGGTGGTGGCGGTGGCGAGCACGGGACTCCTCAGTTCGCAGTCGGTTGGGCGAGATTCATCTGCTCGGGCGGTTCCAGTCGCCGCCGGCCGGGCTGCTCGGGCGGGCAGTGGCGGGACTGGCCGCGGTCGGGCGGGCAGTGGCGGGACTGGCCGCGGTCCCGGCGGCAACGACCCTCATCGGTGGAGGGTTGCGCTCGGCAGGGCCCGCTCGGCGATCTCGAAGAGGTTCTTGGTCTCGTGAGCCGACAGGAGCGTCGCCGCCACGGCCACCACGACCACCGCGGCGAGAGCCAGCCCGCGGACCGGGTGGCGGGCCGGCGGCGGATCGAGCAGGGCGGTGATTCTCTGCAGGGTGTCCTCCCGGGCGGCGCCGAACGTGAGCATCTGCCGGCCGGGGGGAGGGGCGGAGGCGGCCGTCCGGGCGATGGTTTCGGCCACCGTCCGGCGGTCCCCGACAGCTAGCGCGGCCGTTTCGTCGGCCCACCTCTCGGTGGCCAGGCGGGTCGCCGCCGGCACCCCGGCGAGCAAGGGGTTGACCGAGGCGGCGACCGATGCGGCCGTCAGGTGGAGGTCGTGGCGTCCGTCGAGGTGGGCCTGCTCATGGGCCAGTACCGCCCGGCGCTCGGCGGCGCTGAACGTGCTGAGCAGCCCGGTGCTGGTGATGATGCGCCCGGGCCAGCCGGGGACGGCGTAGGCGGTCGGCTGCGGCTCGTCGATGACCACCAGGGCCGCGGTGGCGCGGTGGCTGGCCCACCACGCCTGGCCCAGGAGGCGGCCGTGAGTGACGCCCGAGCGCAGGAGGGCCGCGCCCTGAGCTACGAGGATGGCCGCGGCGATCACCGCCACGGCCGTACCGAACGGCTGCGACGACTCGAGCTGGCGGATCGACCAGTGGCCGTGGTCGGCCGCGATCGGCGTCTCAGAGGCGACGAAGAACACGATCAGACCGGTCGCCACCACGGTTCCCCCGGAGAGCACCGCCGACCCGACGCTGAGGAGGAATGTGGCCGTCCTCGGCCGCATGGCTCTGGTCAGGCGGGGAGCCAGGCCGCCGAAGACCAGGGAGGCGACGAAGGGGACCAGCAGCCACAGGGCCGGGCCGCTCACGGCTCGTCCCGGTCGGCGTCGAGGGCCTCGCGCAGGGCGGCCTGGGCCTCCAGGTCCAGCCCGGCGACGAACCGGCTGAGCACCCCGGCCCGGTCCTGCTGGTGGGCGAGCAGGGCCCGCATCCGGTTGGCGGCCAGATCCTGCTGTTGGAGCACCGCCGAGTAGGTGAACCCCCGCCCCGCCGGGGCCCGGCTGACGGCGCCCTTCTCATGGAGACGGACCAGGATGGTCGTGACCGTTGTGTACGCCAGGTCGTCCCCGAGGCGTCGGCGCACCTCCTCGGGGGAGAGGGCCTCTCCGCTCGACCACAGGACCCCGAGCACCTCGGCTTCGAGCATCCCTGGCCCTCTTCGTCTGGGCATAGCGGCGTTCCTGTTCTCGGGGCGGCGCGGCCGGCCCCGGGTTCGGGGCGGCGGGCCGGTTCCGGGGTGGGCCGGCGGGTGGACGGGTGGACGGGTGGACGGGTTGGGTCGGTTCCAGGGCCGAGCCAGCAACTACAAGTATGTCGTAGTCGTCGGGTGGAGGGAAACCCGCCAGCCGGATCGGGTCTGGGGGCTAGCCCGTCGGGCTGGTGGTGCTCGACGCCGACTCCGACGAGGGCGCCCCGCCCATGTTGGCCTGCGAGGGGTGGGCGACGCCGGCCGGGCCCTGGCCGAAGGCGGCGAGGACATTGTCGGTGATGGTGGTGGCGGCGTTGGGCGGGGCGCAGGTGGCGCACGAGCTCTGCACCGAGCCGACCCAGTCGATGGTGCCGGTGTCCCATACCCCGGCGCCCGAGGGAGCGCTGTAGTAGGTCATGTCGGCGGTGCTGTGCAGGCCGTTGCAGTCGACCGGGGAGCTGGCCACCACCGTCACGTCCCCCGGGTTGGGGACATCAGGAGAAAAATGGTCGTATTCGGGACCGACGATGCCGGCGATGCGCGACCCGTAGGTCAGGCCGGTGCCGGCGTACATCCAGTTGCCAGGGTCGGTGATGACCATGTCGGCCTGGACCGGGTTGCACTGCCACATCTCGCCGAGGAGGGTGCTCTCGGGGGCGTTGTTGGGGGCGTCCCGCCAGGCCCACGGGGTGACGTCGGCATTGTCCACCCCGAGGAGGGGGTCGGCCTGGGCGTTCTTGTAGTCGGTCTCCACCCGGTCGGGGCCGAGGCTCGACGGGCCGAGCCGGATGTGCCGGTAGACGGCGTTGGCTCCGAGGAACACCAGGTTGACGCCGGCGTTGCGGGCGTCGACGAGGCCCTGGCGCATGGCCAGGCTGTAGTACTCGTCGTGGCCGAGGGAGATGAACGAACGGTGCTGGAGGACGATCTTCGGGTCCTCGTCGAGGTTCACGTCGGTGGTGTAGCTGACGTCGAGGGAGTGCGACTCCATCATCGAGATCATGGGCAGCTCGAGGCCGAGGAAGTCACCGCCGCCGTTGCCGAGGGTGTTGGGGCGGTCGAACGACACCATGGTGGCCCGGTTGGCCAGTCCCCCTGTCGGTCCCTGGTAGAGGTCGTAGCCGCCCCACATGTTGTAGGCCTCCCAGGTGGTGACGCTGTCGTTGATCAGGTAGGCGCTGTGGCTGGTGTCGTCGCGCAGGGTGAGGGGGATGTAGCTCTGCCAGCCGGCGGAGGAGTCCAGCTTGAACAGGTAGGTGCCCTGCGGCCAGCCGGCGGTGGACACGGTGAGGGGATCGGTCCAGGAGCAGCTGACCATGTGGCTCGGGGAGGCGGTGGCGCAGGGCGCCTGGGCCACGCCGGGCTCGGTGGCCCCGGTCCACACCAGGCGGCCCTGGTCGCCGCCGTACCAACCCATCCGGAAGGCGTGGATCTGGTAGGTGGCGGCGGTGGTGGTCACGTAGAGCTGCACCGGGGCGCCGGCCTCGACGCTCACCTTGTCGGCGTAGCCGGCGATCTGGTCGGAGGTCGCCGGCTTGGTGAGCTGCCACTCCTTGGTGCCCGGCTTGGCGTTCTCGGCGGCGACCCAGGCGGCCGTCTCGGCGGTCGTGAACGGCGGCGCCACCGGGGTGTGGGCGGCCGGGGGGGCGGTGGTGACCGCCGAGGTGCGGGTGGTGGACGTGATGGGGGAGGCCAGCGCGGTGCCGTGCTTGGGCGTACCGCCCCCGGGGCGGAGGTAGATGATGACGGCCACCACCACCAGCAGGGCGACGACGGCCACCAGGGGCCGGGACACGCCGGGACCACGTCGGCTCTCGCCGCCGCTGTGTATCGGTTGGTACCGGTTCACATCCACCCTTTCCGCGGGACGGCCGAGTATCGCAGGTCCGCCACTTGTGTGGCGGAGCGATCCGCCCCGGTCGGACCACCCCGGCGGGGCCAGCCGGTCACGACCGACGAGCTCGGCTGCCCCGTCGACCACTGAGCCGACTGTCGCCGATCCTCGTCACTCAGCCCGGGGATTCCGGTGTGGTTCGGTGTGATCCCAGGGTCAGCGGCCGGTAATGCGCTCGCCCACAGCGACACCGCAACGGCAACCGGTTTGGCGGCGGCGATAGCAGCCGGTTTCACCGTGAGAGCGAGGGGCTTGAAGAGTGCTGTGAGAGGCATGGGGGGTGCCCGGCTCAGGGCGACTGGCTGGACTCGCTTGGACGCTTCCCCGTGCGGCCGTTGGGGTCGACTCGACAGCGACCGGGTCAGGGTCCGAGGAGCGCGGCCGGGATGACGGCGATGCCGTCGGAGCGCCGGAAGGCGTGCTGACCGGTGGTGATCACTGCGGCGTCCAACAGTTCGTCGCCGAGTTTGTCCTTCAGCCACAAGAGGTGATCAAGGCTTGCGGGGCTCGGAGAGGACGCCAACTTCACCTCTAGGGCCACGACTCGCTGGTCATCGCGTTCCACGATCAGGTCTACCTCGTGCCTGCCGTCTCGTGTCCGAAAATGCCGCACCTGGGCGCCTCCTGCCTGGGCGTAGACACGGGCGCTGAGTGTTACCAGACTCTCGAAAAGGGCGCCCAGCAGTGTGCCGTCGCGTGCAACCACCGGCCCAGCGCTCTCGCCGCGGATGAGCGCGGCGGCGTCGACGCCGAGCAGGCGCGCGGCTAGCGCCGGGTCGACCAAGTGGTGTTTCGGTGAGGTCCCGAGCTTGGCGAAGTGGTTCCGGGTGGGCGCCCACCCGGGCATCTGGTCGAGCAGGTAGAGACTTTCGAGAACCGAGCGGTAGCTGAGGATGGTGTCGCGCGCCGGCGTGCTATCGCTGGATCCTCGGCGAGGCTCATTGGCCGCATCCGTAGCGACACGATCCGGCCTGCGCCCGAATGCATCGGCGCGGTTGGCGGCACCGCGCTGCCGGTGAGCAGGTAGCTGCACTCCGAACGACGCTTCGTCCCGCTCCTACTCGACTATTCGTCCCCAAACAAGCCGACAGATCGTCCCGCTTCTACCCGACAACTTCTCCGTCTCCTGGTCCAAGCTGCCCGCCCACCAAGAACCTTCTCGACGCCCTCAACGTCCTCGACGCCCTCAACGTCCTCGACGGCCGAGAGGTGCCCGAACGCGTCGGCGAGACCATGCGCGTCCGGGCCGAGAGCCTACTCAACACCTGATCGACGCCCGCCGTAGACGGCGGGCGTCAGGCCCGGCCCCGCCCGCGGCGGTAGCGGCCGATGAGGGCGTTGGTGGATGAGTCGTGGTCGCCGGCGGGGGCCGCTTCGGAGGTGAGCTCGGGCACGATGCGCTGAGCCAGGGCCTTGCCCAGCTCCACCCCCCACTGGTCGAAGGAGTTGATCCCCCAGATGACCCCCTGGGTCAGGACCTTGTGCTCGTAGGTGGCGACCAGCGCGCCGAGGGTGCGCGGCGTCAGCTTGGCGGCCAGGATGGTGTTGGTCGGGTGGTTACCGGCGAAGGTTCGGTGGGGGACCAGCGCGGCGGGGACGCCGGACGCGGCCACCTCCTCGGCGCTCCGCCCGAAGGCCAGAGCCTCGGTCTGGGCGAAGAAGTTGGCCATGAGCAGGTCGTGCTGAGCCCCGATGGACCCCTCCGGATGGTTGGGTTCCACGAAGCCGACGAAGTCGGCGGGGATCAGCCGGGTGCCCTGGTGGATCAGCTGGTAGTAGGCGTGCTGGCCGTTGGTGCCCGGCGTGCCCCACACCACCGGGCCGGTCGGCTGGTCCACGGGCTCGCCCGACAGGGTGACGCTCTTGCCGTTGGATTCCATGTCGAGCTGCTGCAGGTAGGAGGAGAAACGGGACAGGTAGTGGTTGTAGGGCAGCACCGCGTGGGTCTCGGCCCCGAACAGGTCGATGTACCAGACGCCGATCAGGCCGAGCAGGGCGGGCAGGTTCTGGCGTAGCGGGGCGGTGCGGAAATGGGTGTCCACCTCGTGGAAGCCGGCCAGCATCTCGAGGAAGGCGACGGGACCGATCGCCACCATGAGCGACAGGCCGATGGCCGAATCGTAGGAGTAGCGGCCGCCGACCCAGTCCCAGAAACCGAACATGTTGTCAGTGTCGATGCCGAACTCGCGGACCTTCTCGGCGTTGGTGGACACCGCCACGAAGTGGCGGGCCACCGCCGAGCGGTCACCCAGGCCGCCGATCAGCCACTCGCGGGCGGTGGTGGCGTTGGTGATGGTCTCGAGGGTGGTGAAGGTCTTGGAGCTGACGATGAACAAAGTCTCGGCCGGGTCCAGGTCATGGGTGGCCTCCCAGAGGTCGCTGCCGTCGACGTTGGACACGAACCGGCAGTCGAGGGACCGCTCGGAGAACGAGCGCAGGGCGTCGTAGGCCATGGCCGGCCCGAGATCGGAGCCGCCGATGCCGATGTTGATGACCGTCTTGATGGGCTGCCCGGTGTGGCCGACCCACTCCCCCGAACGCACCCGCTCGGCGAAGGAGGCCATACGATCCAGCACCTCGTGCACGTCGGGGACCACGTTTCGGTCCCCGGTGACGATGCGCTCGGGCCGCGGGGCCCGCAGGGCCACGTGCAGCACCGCCCGGTCCTCGGTGACGTTGATGTGGTCGCCGGCCCACATGGCCTCGATCCGCTCGGGCAGGCCGGCCCGCTCGGCCACCCGCACCAGGTGCTCCACGGTCTCGGCGGTGAGGCGGTTCTTGGAGTAGTCGAGGTAGAGGCCGGCGGCTTCCACGGTGAGCAGCTCGCCGCGGCCGGGGTCGTCGGCGAAGAGGTCCCGAAGGTGGACGTCGCGCATCCGGGCGTGGTGCTCCTGGAGGGACCGCCATTCGGCGGTTTCGGTGATCCGTACCGGGGTGATCGCCATGGCCGCACCATACCCACTTCCCCGGCGCCGGCCGGGGACGGTTTTCCGGGGGGTCGGGGCCGATAGTCCTACCGTTTGGGTCCCGGCGCGGGCACGCTGGAGGGATGCAACCCATCGGTCTGGTGCTCGGTGCCGGCGGAATCGCCGGGCAGGCCTACCACGCCGGGGTCCTGGCCGCCCTGGAGGAGGCGACCGGCTGGGATCCCCGCTCGGCCCCGCGTATCGTCGGGACGTCGGCGGGGTCGATCACCGGGACGCTGCTGCGCAGCGGGGTGTCGGCACGGGACCTGGCGGCCTGGACGACGCGGGCTCCGCTGTCGGTCGAGGGCGAGATGATGCGCGACCTGTTCGGCGAGGAGTTCCCCGAACTGGAGCCCTTCCGGGCCCGACACCTCCTCCACCGTCCGTCGCTGCCCGGCCTGAGTCTGGTGCGCCGGGTGGCGTTGCGCCCCGGGCAGCCGCCGGGCGCGGCGCTGCTGCTCACCCTGCTCGGCCCCGGAACGGTGGACATCGCCGCCCTGCTGGACCCTCTGAAGGCGGTCGAGCCGGCCGGGTGGAGTTCCGGGGATCTGTGGATCTGCGCCGTGCGACGCAAGGACGGTCGCCGGGTCGTCTTCGGCGAGCCCGGCTCCCCGGCCGCCCCGCTGCACCTGGCCGTCGCCGCGTCGTGCGCCGTTCCCGGCTACTTCGCGCCGGTGTCCATCGGCGGGGTCTCCTACGTCGACGGCGGGGTCCACTCACCCACCAACGCCGCCCTCCTGCGCGACGAGGGCCTGGCCGTGGTGGTCGTCGTTTCGCCCATGTCGGGCTGGCGGGGCCTGCCGACCGACACCAACGCCGTGGTGTCGCGTCACGCCGGTATGAGGCTGAGCCTGGAGATCAGGGCCCTGTGGCGCCGGGGCATCGCCGTGGTCGTCTTCGAGCCGGGCCGGGCCGAGCACCGCCTGATCGGCGGCCAGTGGCTCTCCCGGGACCGCGTGGCGGCCATCACCACGGCGGCCTTCGAGTCGACCACGGCCCACCTGCAGCGTCTCGAGGTCCGCCAGGCCCTGGGTCGGGCCGGGATCGCCGCCCCGCACCGGCGGGAACGCCGCAGCGCCTGACCCACCCGGGCCCAACGGGTCGGCCCGGCTGACCGCCTAGCGCTCACGGTCCGGCGGGGCGTTTGGCGGCCCGGGCCGGAATCTGTGCTGCCTGCGATACTATCACTGTGCACATGTTGCTCATAGACGCTTTATCGCCGCCCCGCCCTTACCACCTACCGGAAATCGACCCCGCCAGGGCCGGACGGAAAGGTGCGTCGGGCTTCGAAGCCTCCCGATGAACGGCGCCGACCGACCGGACCACATCGGCCCCCTCCGGGCCACCAGGGCCGATCGAAAAGCCCGCCGCCGGGCGGCCGGTGATGCCGGCGCTGAAGGGGGAGGCGACCGCCGAGCGGCCGGTGACGCCGAGGTCGAGAGGCAAGCCCGGTCCGGGCCGGCCGGTGACGCCGAGGTCGAGAGGGAAACCCGGCCCGGGCCGGCCGGTGACGCCGAGGTCGAGAGGGAAACCCGGTCCGGGCCGGCCGGTGACGCTGAGGTCGAGAGGGAAGCCCGGTCCGGGCCGGCTGGGGACGCTGACGCCCGGCGCTTCCGATCGGCGAGCGTCGGCGACGTCCGGGCCCGCCGGCCCCTGCTCGGCCCCGGCCGGTGGGCCGGTCTGGGGCGCCTGGCCGGCTGGCGGCGGGTGGCCAGCTGGGTCGGCGTGCGGGTCAACGCCATGTCCTACCTGCCCAAGTGGCTCATCCTGGCTTCGGTCATCGGTGTCATCGCCGGGCTCGGGGCCGTCCTCTTCTACGCCGCCCTCCAGGAGGCCACCCACCTGTTCCTCGGTGACCTGGCCGGCTACCGGCCGCCGGCACCCGCGGGCGAGGGCGGTGGTCTCGGATCAGGTCATTTCGCCCGGGCCTGGGCCATCCCGCTGACGGTGGTGCTGGGAGGCCTCATCGCCGGCTTCATCGTCTTCACCTGGGCCCCCGAAGCCGAAGGGCACGGCACCGATGCCGCCATCGACGCCGTCCACCACAACCCGAGGGGTATCCGCCTGCGAGCCGTGGTGGTCAAGATCGTGGCCTCGGCGGTGACCATCGGGGCGGGGGGGTCAGGAGGCCGGGAGGGCCCGACGGCCCAGATCAGCGCCGGGTTCGGGTCGCTGCTCGCCCGGCTCCTGGACCTGTCCCCAGAGGACGGCCGTATCGCCGTCTCGGTGGGGATCGGCTCGGGTATCGGGGCCATCTTCAGCGCCCCCCTGGGCGGGGCCGTCCTGGCCGCCGACATCGTCTACAAGGAGGATTTCGAGTTCTCGGCGTTGCTCCCCGGCACCTTCGCCTCGATCATCGCCTACGCCATATTCGGGGCCGTCTACGGCTTCGAGCCGCTGTTCTCGGTGGGCAACTACCAGTTCCACCAGCCCATCCAGCTGCTGTGGTTCGCGTTGATCGGCGTCCTGTCGGGGGCCATCGGCATCCTGTACTCCAAGAGCTTCTACGGGATGGTCTCGCTCGCCGTGCGGATGCCCTTCAGCCGCAAGCTTCGCCCCGCGGTCGGCGCTCTCGGGGTCGGCCTGCTGGCCCTGTGGCTGCCCGAGGTGCTCGGTACCGGCTACGGCTGGGTGCAGAAGGGTCTGGCCGACCAGCTGTTGCACACACCGCTGTACATAATCCTCCTGCTGCCCTTCGCCCGCATCGTCGCCACCGCCCTGTCGATCGGGACCGGGGGATCGGGCGGGGTGTTCGGGCCGGGCATGGTGATCGGGGCCTTCACCGGGTTGGCGGTGTGGAGACTGCTCGAACCCTTCGCCCCGGGGGTGGGCCACGACCCGGCCCCGTTCGTAGTGGTCGGGATGATGGCCCTCTTCGGCGGGATAGCCCGGGCCCCGCTGGCGGTCATGCTCATGGTGGCCCAGATGACCGGGAGCATCTCCATACTCGCCCCGGCCATGGTCGCGGTGGCCGTGTCGTGGTTCATCGTGGGGCGGGCCGACGACAGCATCTACCGCTCGCAGCTGCGCAGCCGGGCCGACACTCAGTCGAGCCGCCTCGAAGCGGGTCTGCCGTCGCTGTCCATCCAGAAGGTCGCAGACGTCATGGGACGGCCCCGGGTGGTGGTCGCCGAAGACGCGACCGGCCGCGAGGTGCTGGCGCAGTTGCAGCGCCTCGGCCTGCCCGGGGCGCCCGTGGTCGACAGCGAAGGCAGCTACCTGGGCACGGTGGAGGTGGCACGGCTCGAGCGCCGGGTCGCGGAGACCGACGCCCCGGTCGGCGGGCTGGTGGACACCACCACCTCGACGGTGGCTGCGTCGGCCACCCTCGACGTCGGGTTGCAGGCCCTGACCCAGGCCGGCGGCCAATGGCTGGCGGTAACCGGCGGGGATCGCCAGGTGGTGGGCATCCTCTCGGCCAGCGACATCGTGCGAGGTTACGAAGGGGCGCTCGGCGCCAGCATCCACCGCTTCACTCTGGTGTCGCCGCTGGCTGTGGCCGTCGAGGAGACCATGGGCGGGGATTCACCTTTCGTCGGACGGCCTATCCGGGAGGCCGGACTGCCACCGGGATGCGTGATCGTCACCATTCAGCGCGACGGTCAGCGTCTGTCGCCACACGGTGACACCGTCCTCGAGGCGGGAGACGTTCTATCCATGTTCGTTCCCGCCGCCGAGACGACCCGGATCAGCGCACGGGTACGCGGCGGCGACGAGCCCGACGCCCCGGAGATGCGCGGCGAGAGCCAGATGATCTGACGGCCCGCTCGACGCCGGCGGGGGTCACAACTCCCAGCCGCCGGCCCAGTCCCTGGAAGGGGTCTCCCCGGCGGCGGCTGCCAATTTGTCGAAAAGGTCGATGATGGCCGCCTGCTCGGCGGCGGGGATCTTGGCCAGAATCTGGCTGATCTCGGCCTTGCGTCTCCGCGTGACCTCGTCCACCAGATCCTGCCCGGCCGGGGTCAGGGTGATCCGCACCTCTCGGCGGTCGGTGCGGGCGGTGCGCCGCCGGACGAGGCCCTTGCGGACCAGGCGGTCGCACATGCGCGTGGCGGTGGAGGGGGTCACGGCCAGAGCCTCGGCGAGGGACAGGACCCGCTGCGGACCCCGCGTGGCCATCACCACCAACGCCCGGTATTGCTGCAGGGTGACCTCCTCGGCCACATCGGCCAGGGAGCGGGCGGCGATGGCGACCAGCACCCGGCTGGCGCCGAGAATGGCGTCCACCACCGTTGGCTCGTCGGGGCCGGGACCGGTTACAACCGCGTCGCGGTCGGCTGCCGGCTCGGGTTTCATACTGCAATCATTGCGCATCGTGGCGTCGGCGAGAGTCCGCCGGCGGGCGCCGCTGTGGGCCGGTCAGCCCGGCGTCGCCGACCCGAGGAACGGGGCGTCGCCGAAGGCGAAGACGCCGCCGTCGGCACCGAGCAGCCAGTACCCCTGGTGGTCCGGGGTGGGGGCCATGGCGACCACCGGAGCGACCAGCGCCACGTCGGCCGCCGATCCGAAGAAGGGGGCGCTGCCGATGGTGAAGACCCCTCCGTCGCCGCCGAGCAACCACACTCCGACGTCGGTGGCGGTCCCGTGGTCGACCACTTCCACGAACGGCGCCACAGGTGGGGTCGACGACAGGTCGGCCCATCCGCTCGGCCAACTCCCCGAGGAGAACCCGAACACGGTCAGGGCTCCTTTGGCGGTGACCAGCCAGTAGTGCGAGTCGTCGGCCAAAGCGCTGATCCCGCGGACGGGGCTGTCGAGGCCGGGGGCGCCGACGAGGGAGCCGGAGAAGCGGGCGTCGCCGAAGGCGAAGACCCCACCGTCGGAAGCGGCCAGCCAGTACCCGCCGCCGTCGGGGGTCGCGGCGACGCCCACGACGGGGGCGGAGAGGGCCACACGGGCGGCTGACCCGAAGAAGCGGGCGTCGCCGAAAGCGAACACCCCGCCGTCGGCGGCCACCAGCCAGTACCCGCCGCCGTCGGGGGTCGCGGCGACGCCCACGACGGGGGCGGTGAGGCCGACGCCGTTCAGCGAACCGTGCCCGGTGGCGTCACCGAAGGGCAGGACGTCGCCCGCCGCGGTGGCCACCCAGTAGCCGCGCCCCGACGCCGTCGAGGCCAGCCCCACCGCCCGGTCGCCCGGCATGACCGCCGGTTGCACTGTCGCCGCCACCGGGCCGGCCCAGCCGAGACCCCAGGCCAGCACCGCCACGACCACCGCCATCTTCATTCGCCAGCGCACAGACCTACCTCCTCACCAGCCCTTCCATGGTGACGTGGGTGAGGCGCCGGCTCTAGAGGCCTTCGGTCTTCTGTCGGTGGTCGGCCAAGCCGCCCACGGAGGTCACTCGAAGCGGTGCGGTCTCGGGACAGCGGCTGCGGGTTAGCGACCGGGAGTGGTGATCTCGACGGGCACGGAGGGTCCTGGAGCGGCGTTGGCCGGTGCGGAGGGTCCTGTCGTCGCCAGGTCGACGGGCACGGAGGGTCCTGCGGCTGGGCCGGCCGGCGCGGAGGGGTCGGGGCCGGTCCCGTCCACCGAGGCCAGGTCACGCAGGTCGTGGCTGATCTTCATGGAGCAGAACCGGGGGCCGCACATGGAGCAGAAGTGGGCGGTCTTGGCGGCCGGCGCGGGCAGGGACCGGTCGTGCAGCTCCCGGGCCCGGTCGGGATCGAGCGACAACTCGAACTGGTCCTCCCAGCGGAAGTCGAAGCGGGCCCGGGAGAGCGCGTCGTCGCGGTCACGGGCGCCGGGATGCCCCTTGGCCAGGTCGGCGGCGTGGGCGGCGATCTTGTAGGCGATCATCCCTTCCTTGACGTCGTCGCGGTCGGGCAACCCCAGGTGCTCCTTGGGGGTGACGTAACAGAGCATGGCGGTGCCCAACCAGCCGATCATGGCCGCCCCGATGGCCGAGGTGATGTGGTCGTAGCCGGGGGCGATGTCGGTGGTGAGCGGGCCGAGAGTGTAGAACGGGGCGTCGTCGCAGAGCCGAGCCTGTAGTTCGACGTTGTGCTGGATGCGGTCGAGGGGGACGTGCCCGGGACCTTCGACCATCACCTGCACCCCGTGGGCCCGGGCCCGGGTGGTCAGCTCGCCGAGGGTGGCCAGCTCGGCGAACTGGGCCTCGTCGTTGGCGTCGGCGACCGACCCGGGTCGCAGCCCGTCGCCCAGGCTGAACGACACGTCGTAGGCGGCCATGATCTGGCACAGCTCGTCGAAATGGGTGTAGAGGAAGTTCTCCTGGCCGTGGGCCCGGCACCACGCGGCCATGATCGACCCGCCCCGGCTCACGATTCCCGTCACCCGTCGGGCGGTGAGCCCCACATGGGCCGCCCGCACCCCGGCGTGGACGGTGAAATAGTCCACTCCCTGCTGGCACTGCTCGATGATGGTGTCGCGGTAGATGGCCCAGGTCAGCTCGGCGGGCCGCCCGTCGACCTTCTCCAGGGCCTGGTAGAGCGGCACCGTGCCGACCGGTACGGGGGAGTTCCGGATGACCCGTTCCCGGGTGGTGTGGATGTCGGGCCCGGTGGACAGGTCCATGACCGTGTCGGCGCCCCAGCGAGTGGCCCACGTCAGCTTCTCCACCTCCTCGTCGATGGAGGCCCGCACCGCCGAGTTGCCGATGTTGGCGTTCACCTTGACCAAGAAGCGGCGGCCGATGATCATCGGCTCGGACTCCGGATGGTTGACGTTGGCCGGGATGATGGCTCTCCCGGCGGCCACCTCGGACCGGACGAAGTCCGGGTCGACGCCCTCGCGGGTGGCGACGAAGCGCATCTCGTTGGTGATCTCGCCCCGACGGGCGTAGGCGAGCTGGGTGACCGCAGCCCCCGCCCGGGCTCGCCACACCGGGCGGGCCCCCACGACCGCCCCCATGGGCTCGGTGGCCGGCGTGGGTGCGGTGTCAGGCGTGGGTGCGGTGGCCGGCGTGGGTGCGGTGGCAGGCGTTTGCGCCGTTTCGCGGGGGCCGGTACCGCGAATCCCCGGGTCGTCGGGGGTTTGGTGCGCTCGTGGGGCGCTCAGCCGGGCCGCCGCCCGCCCGTCGTCGCGGGCCGCCACGGGGCGGGCCGAGACGGGCTCGACATCGCCCCGTTCGGCGATCCAGCCGGCCCGCATCGGGGGCAGATCGCGGCCCGGCTCCCGTTCGGGCCCGGCGGTGTCGTAGAGCCTGAGCGTCTCCCCGTTGCTCAGGGCCACCTCGACCACGGGCACCTTCACGCCAGCGCCGCCGTCGACCAAAAGCCGCTTCCTCGTCATCTCTTTTATCTCCCTCCGCCGGCATTACCCGGATCAGGTCGTCGGTCGGCACCCGCAGGCACCCTCTCAGCCCGGTCCGTCCGAGCTCCCGTTGTGATCGACATTATGCCCGAACCGCGCCGGGTGCGTGCACCAGCGCGTCGGCGTGCCGCCGGACCGGCGTCCGGGCCTGGAACTGCGGGCCGGGAACTGCGGGCCGGGAACTGCGGCCCGGAGCTGCGGGCCGGGAACTGCGGGCCGGGACTACAGGCCAGCACTACGGTCTGGGCATGAACGATCTGATCGTCGACTCGCTGCGCCGCCGGATGAGGGCCATGCACTCCCTGTGGGAGGAGGCGGTGGCCACCATGGACGTGGAGCAGGTCAATCACGTCGAGCGCGAACCAGTTCTGCCCATCGCGTTCTCGTTGTTCCACTACGTGCGGATCGAGGACGACACCTCCAGCGTTCTCGGGGCCGGTCCAGTCGTCTACGACGAGCAATGGGAGCGACGGATGGGCCTCACCATCGCCGACCACGGCAAGGAGCGCACCGTCGACGAGATGGTCGGCCAGCGCATCGGGGACTACCAGGCCTATCAGGACTACATGAACGCGGTGTTCGCCAAGACCGAGCGGTGGCTGGCCGATCTCGACCCGGCGTCTCTGACCGAGGTCATCGTGGCCCGACCGTTCCCCGCCCAGATCGCCTCCACCTTCAGCGCCCGGGTGGCGGGCGAGGTGGGCATCACCCGCCTCGACGGCATCGAGTGCTGGATGTACCAGCACGGGTTGCGCCATATGGGCGAGATCGAGCACGCCCGCGCTCTGGTCGGCTTGCAGGGTATGACCTCCTGATCGGATCCGCCCCCGCCGGGGTTCGGCGGGTGCGGTGCACGCCGGCCCCGGGTCCCGTGGTGGCGGGGGTCCTCGGGGCGGCGGGGGTCCTCGGGGTGGAGGCCCGGTAGCGCAGCGGGCGTTCTGGGGGCACCTATCGTGGGTGGGGGTGGAGATACGAGCGGTAGGCCCGAGCGAATACCACCGGGCCGGCCAGATCGTGGTGGCCGCCTACGAGGCCATTCCGGGAGGCACCACGTCGGAGGGCTACGCCGCGGAGCTGGCCGACGTGGCCGCCCGGGTGGGCGGCGCCGAGGTGCTGGTGGCGGTCGTCGAAGAGACCCTGCTCGGTTGTGTCACTTTCGTCCCGGGTCCTTCGTCGCCCTGGGCCGAGGGCCTCGAGGACAAAGAAGCAGCCATACGCATGCTGGGCGTGGATCCCTCGTCGCAGCAGCGCGGCGTCGGGCGGGCGCTCGTCGAGGCGTGCCTCCAGCGGGCCCGTTCCCTCGGCCGGGAGGCGGTGTTTCTGCACACCACCCCCTGGATGACCACGGCCCACCGCTTGTACGAGCGCACCGGCTTCATCCGGGTTCCCGAGCGCGACTGGCGCCCGGAGCCGTCGGTCCCGCTGTTGGCCTACCGCCGGCCGCTGGGCCCCTCGACGGCACCCGGGACCGCCCCCGCCGCCCCCGCCGGCCGGGCCAGCTGCGCCGGCCCCGCCGCCCCCGCCG
>JAGWSF010000028.1 GCA_028876385.1 Acidobacteriota bacterium
CGTCGCCGCGCCGGGCCGCGTCGCCCCGGTGGGCGGCCGCCCGGCCGCCCGAGCCCGCGCCCGCCCGCCGGGTGGGGCAGCCACTTCGGCCAGAATGGCGGGGTGGCCGACACCCGAGCCGTCGTGTTCGACTTCTACAACACACTTGCTGCTCCCAACGCCGACGACTTCTGGTCCCGTCTGCCCGACCTGGTGGCCGCCGCGGGCGGCGAGATGGACGGCCGGGCGCTCGAGGATTGGGAGCGCCTCCAGCCCGTCGAGCACCTCCGACACTCGACATCCGAGGCCGCTTACCGGGCGTGGCAGGCCCGGCGCCTGGAGGAGCTGTTGGAGCAGTGTGGCGTGCCCCGCGCCGCCCACGCGGCGATAGTGGCCGAGATCGAGGACGTTCGCTATAACCGGCTGTTCCAGGTCTTCCCTGACGTGGCTGATGTCCTGGCCGACCTGCGGGACCGGGGCCTGGTGGTCGGGATCTGCTCCAACTGGGACTGGGACCTCGAGCGGCACCTGCGCCACAACCGCATACACGACCTCATCGACTTCTTCGTCTGCTCGGCCATCCACGGTCACCGCAAACCGCATCCCGCCATCTTCGCCACCGTGATCGACCAGGCCGGTGTGGCGGCGGAGCGGATCGTGTTCGTCGGGGACAGCCTCACCGACGACATCGCCGGATCGATGACGGCGGGGCTGCGGCCGGTGCACATCGCCCGCCACCACGCCTGCTCGCCCGACGGCCACGACGGGGTGCCCTGCCTGCCCGATCTCCACGGCCTGGCCGCCCTCATCGCGTAGTCGGGTCGGCCGCCTCCTGGGGATCAACGCCGCCAGCCGACGGGAGCCGGATCGGCCCCGTCTCCCCCGGTTGGCCGTCCCCACCCTGGGCCGTCCCCACCCTGGGCCGTCCCCACCCTGGGCCGTCCCCGCCGGTGCGAACCGGCCACGCATCGCCGACCGCCCGGTATCTCGAAGGCCGGACCCGAAAGCCCGCTTCATGGGCCAGAGTGGACGGGGTGCTGCTCGAAGTCGGTTGTGAGTTCTCCTACCTGGCCGAAGTCCCCACCCACAGCGTGTTCCAGGTCGAACCCCGCTTCGACCGCGGCGTGCTCGCCGTCGACGAGAGGTGGACGACCACCCCTCCGACCGGGCTGTCGCGCTACCTGGACGGGTTCGGCAACATGTGTCGACGGACGACCCTCCCGTCGGGCCTGTCCTCATGGCGTTACGGCGCCACGATCGAGGTACCCGACGGCCTCGACGCCGAACGACTCGACGCCCGTGAGATGGCCGCCGAGTACCTCCCCGACACCGCCCTGGTGTTCACCCTGCCCAGCCGCTTCTGTCCGGTGCAGGAGCTGGCCGACCAGGCGTGGAGCCTGTTCGGTCCCGTCGAGCCGGGATGGCGCCGGGTCCAGGCGATCTGCGACTGGGTCCACGACGGGATCACCTTCGACTATCTCGGCACGGCTCCGCTGGCCACTGCGGCCGACGTGGTCGACACCGGGGTCGGGGTGTGCCGCGACTTCGCCCATCTCGCCGTGACCTTCTGCCGGGCGTTCAACATCCCGGCCCGCTACGCCTTCGGCTACCTGCCCGACATCGGGGTCGAGCCGTCGGCCGAGGAGACCGACTTCTGCGCCTGGATGGAGGCGTACCTCGAGGGCCGGTGGTGGACCTTCGACCCCCGCAACAACCGGCGCCGGACCGGGCGGACCCTCATCGCCGTCGGCCGCGACGCGCTGGACGTGGCCATGGTGTCCACCTACGGAGGTCCCGAGCTGCTCGACATGACGGTGCGCGCCGAGCTGGTCGGCTCGCCCGCAGCGGACTAGGAAGCGGCGCTCGCACCGGGCACCGGGCTCGGCAGTGCATCGGGGCGGCCACCGGTGCTGTGGTAGCGGAGGGAGAGGCCCAGCGGGGCACCACCAGTGGCGCCGCGGTCATGGCCATCGGGCGCCCGGGAGTGGTCCGGGTGCAGGTACCAGGGGCGGGTGCCGTCGATGAAGAACGCCCGGCATATGCGGTCGGCCTCATAGGACACGAGGGCCCGGTGCAGGTCACGATCGAGTCGGGCCAGGGGGGAGGCCTCCCCTCCGGCCGGCTCCACGGTCGCGTTCGGCGAGGTCCAGTTCGACCGGAACTCGCGGGGCGGCTCCCCGGGGGCGTAGCGGCAGATCACCGGCCCGGCGTCGTCGAAGCCGATGGTCGTCGCCGGCATGTAGGTGTAGCGCCCCGCCCTGGCCGGCGCCCCCTCCGCGGCGGCGACCGTCCCTCCGGCCGGGTGGGCCAGGCCGTCGGGAGGCGGAGGCGGACCCGCCGCGTCGGGTCCCGAAGGGAAGGTGACCTGGAGTTCCACGCCCCCGTTCCCCTGGTCGCGGGGATCGACATTCGGCGAGTGGGCGGGGAAGACCCGATGACCATCGAAGCGGAACCACTCGCCGATCTCGTGCACCGCGTTGAGGATCAGGTTCTCTATCGCGTACCTGCCGACCACCTCGAGCAGTTGGTCGTCGTCGGCACCGTCGTGGACGAGCGCCGGCACACCCGCACACGGCTCGCTGCTCTGCCAGTCCCACGACCGGCTCTCCCCCGTGTCGGCCGGCCAGAGGTCCGAGTCGGCCCCGGTCATGGTCACTTCGAGCCAGACCGGCGGACCCCAGAAGCGCAGCCCGACGTCGGACCGGCGGAACTCGATCCGGTCGAGGATGGCCTCCCACCGGCCCTGGACCCACCAGCGTTCGGAATCATCTTCGCAGCTGGGTGTCTCCGCGCCTCTCGCTGCGGCGGGAAGGGAGTTCGTACTCGACGTGCGGGCTCCCACTGGAACCCCCGATCTGCTCCCGAGAAGGGAGTGCGTTGCTCAACCTGAGCCTTCCCATCCTACCAGTCGGGTCGTTATCGGGCGGTGCCGCCGTCCGGGACGGTGGCGGCTGATCGGGCGCCCGGGCCGGGCCACCTGGGTTTAGATTTGGGTCGGATCATGGATAGGGAGGGAAGCGTGACCATCACCAACAGCGCCCGCTACGACATTTACGACCCCGATTTGTACGTCGACGGACCGATCCATGAGATATTCGCCGAGCTGCGCCGCACCCAGCCGGTCTACTGGCAGGAGATGCCCGGTGAGCCGGGCTACTGGGCGGTCATGAAGCACGCCGACCTGGCCCACGTGGCCCGTCACCCCGAGATCTTCTCGGCCGAGGTGGGCGGCGTGATCCTCGAGGACCAGCCCCCCGAGCGCCTGGAGCAGAGCCGCAACATGCTGCTCATGATGGACCCGCCCCGCCACACCGCCTACCGACGGCCGCTCGTCGACAGCTTCAAGGCCCGGGTCATCGCCCGCATGGAGGACCAGATCCGGGCCATCTGCCGCGACATATTCGAACAGGTGGGCCGATCGGAGGTGGAATTCGTCCACGACGTGGCCGGGCTGCTCCCCTCGAGGGTGGTCGGCGAACTGGTCGGGATCCCGCGCGAAGACTGGTCCCAGATCCGCAAGTGGGCCGAGGAGTCCACCTCCAGCCAGGACCCCGATCTGGCCGCCTCGGACTCCTACGCCCAGACCGGCATGACCGACATGGCCATGTACGCCATGGCCTTCGCCGCCAAGCGCCGCAGCGAGGAGCCCCGCGAGGACCTGGCCAGTCTGATCCTCGCCGGCAACTTCGGGGACGGACCCATGTCCGACATCGAGTTCGCCAGCTTCTTCGTGCAGCTCGTCACGGCCGGCAACGACACGACCAAGACCATGCTGTCGTCGGGACTGCAGGCCCTCCTCGATCACCCCGACCAGATGGCCGAGCTGCGTGAGGACCGGCGCTTGCTGGCTTCCACGGTCGAGGAGATCCTCCGCTGGGCCAACCCCCTGCACTATTTCCGCCGGACGGCGACCGCCGACACCGAGCTGCGGGGGGTTCAGATCCGGGCCGGTGAGAAGGTCGCCATGTGGTACACGTCGGCCAACCGTGACGAGGACGTCTTCGCCGACCCGCAGGCCTTCGACATCCACCGCCACCCGAACCCCCACCTGAGCTTCGGGATCGCCCAGCACTTCTGCCTGGGCGTGCACCTGGCCCGCCTCGAGGGCCGGGCCTTCTTCGACGAGTTGCTCGGCCGCTACCCCGAGATCCGCCAGACCGGCGACGCCGTGCGCATCCGCTCGAACCTCAACAACGGCCTGAAGACCCTGCCCGTCCGACTCGGCTGACATGACCGGCCCCGGGGCCGGGTCATAAGTACCTTTGCCGTGGTAGCCGGTCAGCTGCTGCTGGAGCGACTCCACAGGTTGATGCCCGAGTCGGTGGCGTGACGGTCGATCTCGGCCAGTTCGGCGGCGTCGAAGTCGAGGCGGTCGAGGGCGGCCACGTTCTCCTCCAGCTGCTCGACCGAACTGGCGCCGATCAGGGTGGAGGTGACCCGCGCGTCCCTCAAGGTCCAGGCCAGGGCCATCTGCGACAGCTTCTGTCCCCGGGACTCGGCGATCCCGGCCAGGGAACGGACCTTGGCCAGGGTGTCCTCGGAGAGCATGTCCTCCTTGAGCGACCCGTTGCGGCTGGCGCGCGAGCCCTCCGGCACGCCGTTGAGGTAGCGGTCGGTGAGCAGCCCCTGGGCGAGGGGCGAGAAGACGATGCAGCCCGCACCTTCGGCGTCGAGGGCGTCGAGCAGTTCGGGTTCGATCCAACGGTTGAGCATTGAGTACGACGGCTGGTGGATCAGGAGCGGCGTGCCCATGGCCGAGAGCAGTCCGGCCGCTTCGGTGGTGCGGGCCGCCGAGTACGACGAGATACCGGCATAGAGGGCCTTGCCCTGGCGGACGGCGGTGTCGAGGGCGCCCATGGTCTCCTCCAGCGGCGTGTCGGGGTCGAAGCGGTGGGAGTAGAAGATGTCCACGTAGTCGAGTCCCATCCGCCGCAGGCTCTGGTCGAGGCTGGCCAGCAGGTACTTGCGCGACCCCCATTCGCCGTAGGGTCCCGGCCACATGTCGTACCCGGCCTTGGTGGAGATCACCATCTCGTCGCGGTAGGGGGCCAGGTCGGAGGCGACGACCCGGCCGAATACCTCCTCGGCCGACCCGTAGGGCGGCCCGTAGTTGTTGGCCAGGTCGAAATGGGTGATGCCCAGATCGAACGCCCTCAGGAGGATGGCTCTCGACCCGTCGAGCGGCCGGCTCCAACCGAAGTTCTGCCACAGCCCCAGGGAGATGGCCGGCAGCTTGAGGCCGCGGCGGCCGCAGCGCCGGTAGGGCATCGACTCGTAACGGGATCCTGAGGCGTTCCAGGGCATTCGGGCTCCTAGGTGTAGAGGGCGGTTTCAGGTGGTCGGACGGGGGAGGTCGTCGGGGGGTTCGTCTTCGGCTCCGATCTCGATACCCCGGATGGCCCGGAGACGATCGCGCAGCAGCTCGAAAGCGGTGGTGTCGCCGATGCCCACGTCGTCGGCGGCGTGCAGGAACAAAGGGGTGGACACCCGGGATCGGGCCGCCTCGTCGCCTTCGGGGAGCACCACCCGGTGGGTGGTCGAGGGGTAGAAGCCGCCGGTCGCCCAGCTGAGCATGTCACCGCTGTTGACCACCAGGCTCCCAGGGTCGCACGGCACGTCATGCCAGGCCCCGGACAGGTCGAGGACCTGCAGGCCGGGTCGGTCGGCGGCCGGCAGGACGGTCAGCAGGTTGATGTCCTCGTGGGCCGCGGCCCGCATCGCCCCGGGCGGCGGAGGGGAGAGGACCGGCGGGTAATGCAGTATGCGCAGGAGGGTGCGGCGAGAACCGGCCAGCATCAGAGCGAGGGGCATGGACAGCTGAGCGCTCACCTCGGGCGGGGTCACCCGGTCCAGCCATCCGAGCAGAGTGGTGGCCACCGCCGTCGCTTCGCGGTGCAGTTGGGCCGCCGACCGGCTCGGGCCCTCGGGCCGGGCCCCCCACGGGTACCAGTGGAAGTACTCCTTCAGGTCTTTGGCGGCCGCCCCCACCGCGGTCTCGGAGACCTCCAGGGGGTGGTAGCCGTCCTGGCGGCCGGGGGCGGGGAGGTAGCGGTACTTCTCCTCGCCGGCGAACCAGGCCAGCCATTCCCGCTGGACCCGGGCGATCACCTCGGGGGTGATGGGATGGGAGACCACCACGGCGAAGCCGGTGGTCCGCAACGACTCGGCCAGGGCCTCGGCCGCGTCGGGGGATCGGTAGTCCACGGTGAGAAGGGTCACAGGCCTCCTGTCGTCGCTGTGGGCGGCGGGGTGCGCCGCTTGGCCCGAACCACCGGGTCGGGGCAGCCGCAGGACCCCCGGGTCAGGAGGTCCACCGGGAACACCACCCGTTCGGGGGGTCCGTCGAGGAGGAGATCGACGGCCTTGACGGCCATCTGGTCGACGGGCTGGACCACCGAGCTCAGACCCGGCACCGAGAAGGCCGCTTGGGAGATGCCGTCGAATGACACCACCGCCAGGTCATCGGGCACCCGCCGGCCGGCGTCCACCGCGGCCCGCAGCACCCCGAAGGCCTGCTCGTCGGTGGTGACGAACACCGCCGAGGGGGGACGGGCCCGGCGCAGGAGCCGGGCGGCCGCCTCGTAGCCGGCGCCGCGGTCGATGCTGGCGTGCACCACCGGGCAGGCACCGCGCCCCAGTCCCATCTCGGCCACCGCCGCGCTCCAGCCCTTCTCCCGTTCGGCCGTCGGCCACAGCGGCGGCGGCCCGGAGATGCAGGCGATGCGGCGGTGACCGTGGCCGGCGAGGTGCCTGGTCGCTTCGGCCGCCCCCCCGACGTTGTCGACGGTGACGGTGGCGGCCCGCAACCCGCCGACCGGGCGGTCGACGGCGACCACCGGGACGCCGCTTCGGTTGAGTTCCCTGACCGTGGCCGCCGCCGGTCCCACCGCCAGCAGGATGAGGCCGTCGACGCGCCGGTCGAGGAGCTGCTCGATCAGCAGCTGCTCGCGCTGGTGGTCCACCGCGCTGTTGGCCAGCAGCACGGTGTGGCCCCGCGCCGAGGCGGCCCCCTCCACCGCCCGGGCCACGTCGCTCATGAACGGGTTGGTGATGTCGGCGACCACCAGCCCCACCGTCTCGGTGCGCCGGGCGGCCAGCGCCCGGGCGATGCGGTCGGGGCGGTAGCCGAGCTGGTTCACCGCGCCGAGCACCCGGGCCCGGGTCGCCGCCGCGACCGGTCGGGGGCCGCCGTTGACCACGTAGCTGACGACCGCCGTCGACGTGCCGGCCAGGCGGGCCACGTCGGCGCGGGTCGGTCCGCGACCCTGCCGGCGGGCTGTCATGATTCACCCCTACGGGATTCACCCCGGCCGGAACCACCCCGGGCGGGTCGTCGGCAGGAGGTCAGGTGGCGCAGCACAAGCTCATCCTCGATGGTGACTACGGCATTGACGACTCCATCGCCGCCCTGTACCTCTGCCGCCGATCGGATGTGGAGATCCTGGCCGTCGGCTCGGTGCACGGCAACGCCACCGCCGCCGACGCCGCCCGTAACGCCATATCGGTGCTCGACCTCGGAGGGCGCCCCGACGTCCCCGTCGCGGTCGGCGCCGGCCGGCCGATGGCCCAGGCCGTCAGCATCAGCTCCATGGTCCACGGCGACGACGGCCTCGGGGGAGTGGCCCCGTCCCCGCCGCCCGACCGCCGGCCGGTCCCCACCCCCGCCGCGGTGCAGCTGATAGAGGCGGTCCGCTCCCACCCGGGGGAGTGCACCGTGGTGGCCACCGGTCCGCTCACCAACCTGGCGCTGGCTGTCCTGCTCGACCCGGAGGTGCCTTCCCTGGTCGCCAACGTGGTCATCATGGGTGGCACCGTCGACCATCCCGGAAATGTAGGCCCTAACGCCGAGGCCAACATCGCCCACGACCCCGAAGCCGCCCAACTGGTCCTCGGAGCCGACTGGCCGGTGACCCAGGTCGGCCTCGACGTCACCATGCCCACCTGGCTCGGCCCCGACGACCTGGCGCGGGTGGAAGCCTCCACCACGCCCACCGGACGGTTCGTGTGGGGGATCCTGCAGCACTACCTGGCCTTCTACGCCGCCCGCCACCGCCGTCACGGCTGTCCGGTCCACGACCCGAGCGCCGCCCTCGTGGCCCTCGACCCCTCCCTGGCGCAGTGGTTCGAGGCTCCCGTCGACGTCGAGCTGCGCTCGCTGCACAACCGGGGCATGCTCGTGGTCGACCGGCGGGAGTTCGCCGCGTCGGAGCGGACCGAGGAGCGACCCCCGGTGAAGATCGTCACCGCCCTCGACTCCCGGAGGCTGATCGACAGCCTCCTCGACGGCCTGCTCGGCGACTGACCGCCGCCGGGCTCCTGCCGCCACCCGTGGAGAGGCCGGCCTCACCGCCCGACCCGTCCGAGGAGAGCCCGCCGCTCCCTTTCGGCCCCGTCCAAAATATCCGGCAGCGATTGTGTCAGTAGATGGCCGTCGCCGACGACATGGCGGCCGTCGACCACCACGTCGGTGACGTCACGGTCCCCGCATGCGTAGACCAGATCGGAGTAGGGGTCTCCGCCGGCGGTTGGCCGGCAGTGGGCGCCCCGCCGTGACACGACGACCAGGTCGGCGGCCTTGCCCACCTCGATGCTGCCGATCCGGTCGCTCAGCCCGAGCGCCCGGGCTCCGCCCCGTGTGGCCATGGCGAACACCACCGGGGCGGCCATCGCCGCGGGACCCGCTGTCGGCTTGTGCAGCAGGGCGGCCAGGCGCATCTCGTCCAGGGCTGACAGCGTGTTGCTGCACGCCGCCCCGTCGGTCCCGAGGGCCACGTTGATCCCGGCTGCCAGGTACTCGGGGACCGGTGCCACGCCCGACGCCAGCTTGAGGTTGGACGACGGGCAGTGGCAGATGTGGGCCCCCCTGTCGCGCACCAGGGCCCGCTCGGTCGCGTCCAGCCACACGCCATGGGCCATGACCAGTGCCGGCCCGAGCGCACCGTAGCGGTCCAGGGCGTGGACGTCACGGCCGTCCCCGTCGCGGGCCAGACGCTCGGCCTGCTCCCGGTTCTCGTTGACATGGGTGTGCATCACCAGCCCGTGGCGTGCCGCCAGCCCCACGCATTCGGCCCACAGCTCCGGGGTGGCGTTCCTCGGACCCCGCGGTGACACGGCGACCCCCAGGCGGCCGCCCGCCGCCCCGTTCCAGTCGCTGATCAACGCGTGGAGGTCGGCGATGGCCTCGTCGGTCCCGCGGCCCACCATCTCCGTGCCGGGCTCCAGGCGGTCCATCAGGGCCGGGCCCAGGCGGGCCCGGATGCCGAGGGCCGCGGCCGCGTCGAAGGCCACGTCGGTGTATCGGGTCGTCTCCATGCCGAGCACCGTCGTGGTGCCCCCGAGGAGCAGTTCGGCGATCCCGAGCTCGGCCGAGGCGCGTATCGACGCCTCGTTGTGGGCCTGCTCGAGCGGCCAGATCCGCTCCCTCAGCCATTCCACGACGTCCATGTCGTCGGCCAGCCCGCGAAACAGCGTCTGGCACAGGTGGACGTGGCACTGCACGAACCCGGGGACCACCAGGCACCCCGACGCGTCGATGACCGTCGAGGCCCGACGACGCCGGCTCGGTACCTCCACCACCAGTCCGTCCTTGACGTAGACCGAGCCCAGGACCACTCCGGCCGGTCCACCGGTCAGGACGGTGCCGTCGGCGATGAGCAGGCCGTCAGCCACGCAGAATCCCCGCTTTGATCAAAAGGTCGGCCGTCTCCCGCGCCACCAGGTCCCTGACCTCGGCGGCGTCGATGGTGGCGACGACCCGGTCCTCCATGAGGATCCGACCGGCCACCACCGTGCTGCGCACGTCCGAGGCGTGGGCCGAGTAGACCATGTGCTCGGCCACGTTGGACAGCTCCCCCCGCTGCACCGGCCACATGTGGGGTTGGTCCAGCCCGACCACGATCAGGTCAGCCGCCGCTCCTTCCCGCAGCGACCCGGTGATCCCGCCCAGGCCCACGGCGGCCGCGGAGGCGGTGGTCGCCAGGCCGATCACCTGCCCGACGGGCATCACTTCGGCGTCGCCCAGGCGGAGCTTCTGCACCAGGGCGGCGAGCCTCATCTCCTCGAACATGTCGAGGTCGTTGTTGGTCATCACCGAGTCGGTGCCCAACCCGACGGTGACACCGGCGGCGATCATCTCCGGAACCGGGGCGGTGCCGTTGCCGAGCTTCATGTTGGAGGTGGGGCAGTGGGCCACCGCCCAGCGGCGGGCCGCGACCAGGTCGATGTCGGCCGCGTCGAGGTGCACGCCGTGAGCGACGAGCACGGGGTGGCCGGGCCCGATCAGCCGGTCGAGGTAGGCGGCCGGTCGCAGGCCGGTCCGCTCCACGATCTCCGCCGTCTCGGCGCCGCTCTCGGCCAGGTGGGTGTGCATACCGAGCCCCCGCCGGGCCGCCTCCTCGCTCATGACGGCGAAGGTCTCCTCGTCGCACGAGTAAAGGGCGTGAGGCCCGAACCACGGCCGGACGCGGGGGCAGCGGTCCTGCCATCGCTGGACGAAATCCAGGTTGGCCTCCAGAGTCTCCCCCGGTCCCGGCGGGCGGTCGATGACCTGAGGGCTGATGACGGCCCGCAGACCCGACGACACGGCCACCTCGGCCGCCTGGTCGGGGTGGCGGAAGATGTCGATGAAGGTGGTGGTCCCCCCGCGGATCATCTCCAGTTGGTTGAGCAGGGCCGCCGCCCTCTGGTGGCGGGGCTCGTAGGCCCGGTCCTTGGGGAGGGCGAACTCCTGCAGCCACCGGGTGAAAGGCAGGTCCTCGAATATGCCGCGCTCGAGGCATTCGTGCATGTGGGAGTTGACCAGTCCCGGCATCACCACCGAGTCGGTGGCGTCGAGGACCCGCCCGGCCGAGCGGTGGGGCAGGTCGCCCACACCCACGATCCGGCCGTCCCGGACGGCCACGTCCCCCTCGACCACGGTGACGCCGGCCGGCCCACCGGGAACCACCAGGAGCCCGCCCCGCACGAGGAGGTCGAAGGGCGGCTCCGGGGTGGACATCACGCCGGGAGGCGGGCCCCGCCCGGCGGGGGCGGCGTCGGCGGCGGAGGCGGAGGCGGGGCGGGCGGCCCCAGGGCGGCCAGCTCGGCCAGGATGCGGCGGTACTCGACGGTCATGCGGTCGGCCCGGGTGTGCACCTCGGAGGTGATGTCCAGGGGGAAGTCGGCGTCGATGGCTTCCAGTATCAGCCGGTCCTCGGCCTGGACGGCCCGGTCCACGGCGATGATGTCGGGCCACTTCTCCTCGGGCGGGTCGTCGTTGCGCCCGATGAACTGGAAGAACAGCGTCGTCTCGTCGTCGACGGGCGTGCACGTCTTGAACAGGACGTGGCGCAGCCCGGTCTCGTAGACGAGGGCTCCCCGGAACACGAACGGCTGCACCAGCTCGGCCTCGGTGGTGCGGGTGACCACCCCGGCGAGGCCCACGTTGGTGACCTGGGTGCCCCGCACGTGGGACTTGTAGGTCACCTCGAAACGCAGGCGATGTCCCTCCCGCTCCACCGCGAAGTCCGACAACCGGGCCGCGTCAGGATCGCCGACGGTGCCGCGGTGGACGAAGGCGACGTGGCTCACGTCGAGGGCATTGTCGATCATGCGGGGGGCCGACGCCGTCCAGTACTCCTTGAGTTCGTGGATCAGCGTGTAACCGAGGTTCAGTTCGGTGAGGTCCGGGATCGGCTCGCGTTCGTCTCCCACGAGCAGCCACACCAGGCCGTAGCGTTCGGCGGCCGACACGCAGGCCAGTCGGGCCCGGCTCGTGATCGGCGTGGCCGGGTCGAGCGCCGGGATGGTCACGCACCGGCCCTGGGCATCGAAGCGCCAGCCGTGGTAGGGGCAGACCAGGGCCTCCTGGTCGACCCAGCCCTGGGAGAGACGGGCGGCCCGGTGGGGGCACTCGTCGACCGCCGCCCGGACCGGTCCGCCGGGCCGGTCCCGCCACACCACGTAGGGCGACCCGAATAGGCGGGCCTGGAGGGGCTGGTCGTCGACCTCGTGGCCGTAGGCGACCGGGTACCAGTAGCCCCGCAGGGCGGGGATGTCGCTGACGCGCATGGCCGAACTCTACCCGCGTAGACCATTTGGGCCTCCCCCGAAACCCACCATTCGCCCGGCTGTAACAGAGACGTAACGCCGGCTGCTTAGTGTCGCCCCCCGAGGGAAGCCGCTTCTCCGCAGATACGGGCACAGGAGGGAATGTGGAAGACAAGTTGAGCCGCCGTCGGTTTCTCCGGCACGGAGCGAAGACCGTGGGCGGCGTTGCCGTTCTCGGCATCGCCGGGCCCACGCTGCTCGAGGCCTGCTCGTCGAGCAGCAAAGCCAGTTCGGCGAGTACCGCGGCGACGGCCACCACGGCGGTGGCCGGGAGCGCCGGGAGCACCCCGGCGGCCGGCTCGCTCGGCGCCCTGCAGTTCATGGGGTCGTGGGTGCCCGACGTCGAGACCGGCGGGGAGTACGTCGCCCTCTCCAAGAACTACTGGGTCCAGCAGGGCTTCTCCTCGGCGACGGTGATCCCCGGCGGTCCCAACGCCACGCCGCAGGAGACCATGGTCCAGACCGGCAAAGCGTTCATCGCCGTGTCGTCGCTCGACTCGTCGGCAGCCGCCATCGAGAAGGGCTTCGACATCGTCTGCATCGGGGCCCAGTACCAGAAGAACCCCTTCGCCATCATGTCGCCGGCCACCAAACCGCTCAACACCCCCCAGGACATGATCGGCAAGAAGATCGGCGTCCAGTCCGACAACGATGCAGTCTGGGCGGCTTTCCTCAAGGCCAACAACATCGACCCGTCCAAGATCAACAAGGTCCCCGTCGGCTTCGATCCCACCCCGCTCACCCAGGGCACGGTGGACGGCTGGTTCTCCTTCATCACCAACGAGCCCATCGAGCTCGGCCTCAAAGGCTTCAAGACGGTCACGTTCCTCCTCGCCGACTACAACTATCCGGAGGTGGGCAACGCCTACATCGTCGCCAAGTCGTCGCTGCAGAGCGCCCGGGCCAAAGTCAAAGCGGCCATGGTCGGTGACATCCTCGGCTGGAAGGACGCGCTGACCAACCCGTCCCTTGCCGCCAGCCTGTCGGTGGCCAAGGGCCAGGGGCTCACCCAGCAGCAGGAACTGCTGCAGGCCTACGCCCAGTCCAAACTGATCGTGGCCGGTGCGGCCGACACCACCGGGTTGTTCTACGTGGCGCCCGACGCCCAGGCCGCCAACGTCAAGACGCTGTCGTTCGGCGGTACCAACGTCACCGCCTCTCAGCTGTTCGACATGAGCATCCTCGATGAGATCTACGCCGACGCCACGATGAAGGCCGTTCCCACCCCCGTCACCGGTTGAGCGGCGGGAAGTCATGTCCGTGGTGACCATCAATGAGCAGCGCAGCGATCAGGCCGGGGATACCGGGGTCGACGGCATCCGTATCACCGGTCTGACCAAGAAGTTCAGTCTCGGTCGGTCCAGCCTCACCGCTTTGGAGCGGGTCGACATGACCACCGGGCAGGGATCGTTCCTGGCGTTGCTCGGTCCGTCCGGCTGCGGCAAGTCCACCATCCTGCGGGTGCTCGCCGATCTCGAGCAGCCGACCACGGGGGAGGCGCTGGTCCATGGTGAGCCGCCTTCGGTGGCCCGGCGCAACCACCACCTCGGCATCGCCTTCCAGGACGCCGCGCTGCTGCCGTGGCGTTCGGTGCGGGCCAACATCAAGCTGCCGCTGGAGGTCAGCGGGCTCAAGCTGGCCGAGTCGGCGGTGCAGGACCTGATCAACCTGGTGGGACTACAGGGCTTCGAGAAGGCCCGCCCGGCCCAGCTGTCGGGAGGGATGCGCCAGCGGGTGGCCATCGCCCGGGCCCTGGTCACCGAGCCGCGCATCTTGTTGCTCGACGAGCCCTTCGGGGCCCTCGACGAGATGACCCGCCAGCGTCTGAACCTGGAGCTGCTCAGGATCTGGTCGGAGCGGGTGACGACCACCCTGCTCGTCACCCACTCGATTGCCGAGGCGGTGTTCCTGGCCGACGTGGTCGCGGTCATGAGCGCCCGGCCCGGGCGGGTCGTCGCCACCGTGCCTGTGGACCTCCCCCGGCCCCGGACCCCCGAGCTGCTCCGCAGCCCGGAGTTCCACGCCCTCGAGGACCGCCTGTCGGAGCTGCTGTTCAGCCGGGGCGGGGTGGCGTCGACCGGCGACGAGCTTTGACCGTCGCCGCCGTCCCCGACCGCCGCTGGCGCGACTCCCTCGTTCCCCGCCAGCTACCCTCGTGGCGCGGGGCGCTAGGCGTGGCCCTCCTCGTCGCGGTGTGGGAAGTGCTGGCGGTGACCGTGTTCCACAAGGTCGGGTCGGGGGTTCCGACGCCGACATCGGTGCTCAGCCGCTTCTTTGGCGACTGGACCTCCGGCCTCTACGGGCGCAACGTCGGCCAGACCCTGCGCGAAGCCCTCAACGGGTACGTGGTGGCCAACGCCCTGGCGGTGGTGCTCGGGGTGGCCTTCGTGCAGCTGCCGATCGTGGAGAAGGCCCTCCTGCGGATCGCCATCGCCAGCTACTGCCTGCCCATCATCGCCATCGGGCCGATACTGACCTTCGTCCTGCACGGCGACGCCCCCCAGTCGGCGCTGGCCGGGATCCTGGTGTTCTTCCCCTCCCTCGTCGGGGTGGTGGTGGGGCTGCGATCGGCGGACAAGCAGTCTCTCGACGTGATCCGGGCCTGCGGGGGCGGGGCGTGGACCCAGCTGGTGAAGGTGCGCCTGCGGGCCGCTCTGCCCAGCGCCTTCTCGGGATTCCAGATCGCCGCCCCCTCGGCCATCCTCGGGGCCATAGTCGGTGAGTTCCTCGGCCAGCAGGGCAACGGGCTGGGCATCATGATGATCGACGCCGAGCAGGCCCTGGCCGTCGACCGCACCTGGGGTATCGCCCTGTTCTGCACCGTCGTGGCCGGGGTCGCCTACCTCGTCGTCGGACTGGTGGGCCGCCTGGTGGCGCCGTGGGCCCCCTCGGGGGTCCGACGGTGACCGTTCTGCCCGCCGGTTTCGACCAGCCCGCCCCGACGCTGGTCACCGACGACGGCGCCCGGTCCGGCCTGGGTCCCCTCGTCGCCCGCCGGGTGCTGCGCACCGGCGGGTCGGTGCTCCTGTCGGTCGTGGTGATTCTGGTCCTGTGGGAAGGCTTCATCCGCTTCTACCACATACAGCCGATCGTGGCCAAGAACCCCCTCGACGTGTGGCGCTACATGTTCACCCAGAAGGCCGACACCACCCACGGCCTGCGCAGCGCCGCCCAGAACCGCTCGGTGCTGTTCGAGAACCTGCGCGTCACCCTCCACGACGCCGGCCTCGGCTACGTGGCCGGCATCGTGCTGGCCCTCGGCGTGTCGTGCCTGTTCACCGTGCTGCGCCCGCTGGAGGAGACGTTCATGCCCGTCGCCCTCATGCTGCGCTCGGTCCCGCTCGTCGCCATGACCCCGCTGATCACCCTGATCTTCGGTCGGGCCACCATGGCCGTGGCCGTCATCGGCGGGGTGGTCTGCTTCTTCCCGGCTCTGGTCAACATCATGTACGGCATCCGTTCCACCCCCCCGGCCCGCCTCGACCTGATGCGGGCCTACGGGGCCTCCCGTCTGCTGGTGCTGCGCAAGGTGCAGCTGCCGTCGGCGTGGCCGTCGGTGTTCGCGTCGCTGCGGATCAATGTTCCGGCCTCGGTCATCGGAGCCCTGCTGGCCGAATGGCTGGCCACCGGTAAAGGGTCGGGCCAGGAGATGCTGACGGTGCAGAACACCTTCGACTACGGCGAGCTGTGGTCGGCGGTGGTCCTCGTCACCCTGGTGTCGGTCGTGGCCTACTCGCTGGTCGCCGCCGTGGAGTCGCTCGTGCTGGCCCGCTTCGACCCCGACAGCCTCGATCGGGCGGCGTGACCGACCAAGCGGCGGGCGGTTCGTGGCGGTGAGCGTAGTCGTGCCCACGTCGGTGGCGGCCGCCCTCGAGGTCCTCGCCGCCCAGCCGGACGCCCAGGTGCTGGCGGGGGGCACCGACTTCATGGTGGAGCTCAACGACGGCCGGCGCCGCCCCGAGGTGGTCGTGGCCCTGCGAGCCGTGGAGGAGCTGTGCCAGGTGTCCATAGACGGCGACCACATCCGCATCGGCGCCGGGGTGACCTACCGCGACATGATGGGACCGGACCTGGCCTCGGTCCTGCCGGCCCTGGCCCAGGCCGCCCGCACCGTCGGGTCGCCCCCCATCCGCAACGCCGGCACCCTGGGCGGCAACCTGGTGACGGCCTCGCCGGCCGGCGACACCCTGCCGGTGCTGGCCGCCCTCGACGCCCAGGTCGAGATCGTCTCCCTCGCCGGCCGCCGAAAGGTCCCGCTGTCGGAGTTCCTCGTCGGGCCCAAACGCCACGACCTGAGACCCGGGGAACTGGTGGAGGCGGTGGTCGTCGAGCGCCCCCGCGGCGGACAGGAGTACCTGAAGATCGGCGTGCGCAACGCCATGGTGATCGCCGTGGCCAGCCTGGCCATGACGGTGGACACGACCGGGCGGCGCATCCGGGTGGCCATGGGGTCGGTGGCGCCGACCCCCCGCCGGGCCGCGCTGGCCGAGGACTGGTTGAACCACGCCGTCGACTGGTCGGGCGGATCCTCCGGGCCGGTGTGGCGCGACAGCCGGCCGGCGGCGGTGGACGCCACCCTCGAACAGCTCGCCGAGATGGTGGGCCGGGACGCCGCGCCGATTGATGACCACCGCTCGTCGGCGCGCTACCGCACCCACGCCGTGGGGGTCCTCGCCGCCCGGGCCGCCCGCCGGCTGATCCCCGATTCCCCCCCACCTGCGGGGAGTGGCCCCCTCCGTCCCCCCGGCCGCGGCGGGGACCGGGACGCGCCGGGAGAGCAGGGTGGGCCGCGGTGACGACGCTTTCCTACCGGCTGCGGGTCAACGGCGCCGAACTTCAGGTCAGCGACGGGTGGGTCGGGGAGAACCTGCTCTACGTACTACGCGAGCGCCTCGGCCTACCAGGAGCCAAACCGGCCTGCGAGCAGGGGGAGTGCGGTTCCTGCTCGGTGCTCGTCGACGGCGCTCTGGTCTGCTCGTGCCTGGTCCTCGCCGCCTCTGTGGAGGGCTGCGACATCACCACCATCGAGGGACTGCAGCCGCCCGAGCCGGGGGCGTTCAACCGGGTCCAGCAGGCCTTTCTCGACCACGGGGCGGTGCAGTGCGGTTTCTGCACCCCCGGCCTGGTGCTGTCGGTGACCAGCCTGCTCGATAGTGACCCCGCTCCCGACGAGCTCGAGATCAGGGAGGCCATCTCGGGGAACCTCTGCCGCTGCACCGGTTACGGGCGGATCGTCGCCGCGGTCCTGTCGCTGGCCGGCGGCGCCGATGACTGACTCCGCCACCCGGCTGGCGCCGGTCGCCCCGCCGGTTCCGGTCAGCGACGGGGTCGGCGCCAGCGCCGCCCGCCCCGACGGGGGCCCCAAGGTGCGCGGCGAGTTCGCCTTCACCAACGACATGTGGGCCGAGGGGATGCTGTGGGGGGCCACCCTGCGCTCCCCGCATCCGTCGGCTCGCGTGCGGTCCATCGACACCAGCCGGGCCGCAGCCATCCCCGGGGTGGTCGCCGTGCTCCGCGCGCCCGACGTCCCCGGCGAGCTGTACTACGGCCTCGATACCGCCGACCAGCCGGTCCTCGCCCACGAGGTCGTCCGCTACGTGGGCGAGCCGGTGGCTGTGGTCGCCGCCGATCACCCCGAAACGGCCCGGCGGGCGCTGGCCGCCATCGAAGTGGACTACCTACCGCTGGCGGCCGTCGTCGACCCCGCAGAAGCGTCCGACGCGCCGGCCCTCCACCCCGACGGCAACCTCTACCGCCACCTGGTGGTGCGTCGCGGCGACCCCGACGTGACCGGCCCGCTCGTGGTGGAAGGCACCTACGAGGTGGGGATGCAGGACCAGGCGTTCATGGGTCCCGAGTCGGCCCTGGCCATCCCCGCCTCCGACGGCGGCGTCGACCTGTTCGTCGCCACGCAGTGGCTGCACTCCGACCGGGGGCAGGTGGCCCGCGCCCTCGGGCTGCCCGAGGAGAAGGTGCGCCTCACCATGGGCGGGGTGGGCGGGGCGTTCGGGGCCCGGGAGGATGTGAGCCTGCAGATCCACGTCGCCCTCCTGGCCCGTGCCACCAATCGCCCGGTCAAGATGACCTACTCCCGGGAGGAGTCCTTCCTCGGGCACGTGCACCGCCACCCGGCCCGCATGTGGTACCGCCACACCGCCGACGCCGACGGGCACCTGCTCAAGGTGGAGGCCAGCATCCTGATGGACGGCGGGGCCTACCGGTCCACCTCGTTTCACGTCCTGGCCAACGCCGTGTGCTTCTCCACCGGCCCCTACCGGGTGGGGTCGGCCCACATCGAAGGCCGGGCGGTGCGGACCAACAACCCCCCCTGTGGGGCCATGCGGGGGTTCGGGGCGGTGCAGGTGTGCTTCGGCCACGAGGCCCAGATGGACCAGCTGGCCCGGCTGGCCGGGATCGACCCGGTGGAGATCCGGCTGCGCAACGCGCTCGCCCCCGGCGACGCCATGATCACCGGCCAGCGCATCACCGGGGCTCTGCCGGTGGCCCGGGTCGTGCGCGAGACCGCGGCGCTGCCCCTGCCGGCCGGCGAGGGCGGGGACGGCCCCTACCTGGCCCGCCCCGGCGGCTCCGGGAGGACCACCGACGGGCGCCACGTGCGGCGCGGCATCGGGTTTGCGGTGGGCATCAAGAACCTCCTCTACGCCGAGGGATTCCCCGACGAGTCCCACGCCACGGTCACCCTCGCCGGGGACTGCGCCACGGTGCGCAGCGCCGCCGCCGAGGTCGGCCAGGGATGGGTGGCGCTGGCCCAGCAGATCGCCCGCACCGTGATCGGGGTGGAGCGCGTCGTGGTGGCACCCGCCGACACCCTCGGCGGATCGGCCGGATCGTCGTCGGCCAGCCGGCAGTCGTGGATGTCCGGCGGGGCGGTGGCCGCCGCCGCCGAGGAGGTACGCCAACGGCTGGTCCAGTCTTTGTCCCGGATCACCGGTGTCGACGCCGGCTCGCTCGACGTGCGGGGCGGGATGGTGACCGGACCCGGGTGGCGCGAGCCGTTGAGCGTTCTGGCCGGCGACCTGTGGATCGAGGAGACCGCCGTGTTCCGCCACCGGCCGACCGTGCCGCTCGACGGCCAGGGGCAGGGCGACGCCCACGTCTCGTTCGTGTGCGCCGCCCACCGCGCCGTCGTGGACGTCGACGTCGAGCTCGGCCTGGTCAAGGTGGTCCGGATCGACACCGCCCAGGACGTCGGCCGGGTCCTCAACCCGCTGTCGGTGCAGGGCCAGATCGAGGGGGGGATCGCCCAGGGCGTGGGGTTGGCGGTCATGGAGGAACTGGTCCTCGACGGGGGGCGGATACGCAACCCGTCGTTCACCGACTACCTGATCCCCACCGCCCTCGACATGCCCGAGGTCCGCTACCGCCTCATCGAGGAGCCCGAACCCGGCGCTCCTTTCGGGGCTAAAGGGGTGGGGGAGGCGCCCACCATCTCCTCGACTGCGGCGGTGGCCGCGGCCATTCGCCAGGCCACCGGCCTGGCCCTGGCGCGGGTGCCCATCCGCCCCGAGGACATCGCCCTGGCTGGCCGCTGAAGCCCCCGGCCCACACCGCATCAGGACCTTCACCGCATCAGAACCTTCAGAGCATCACCTCGCCGCCGTTGACGTTGAGCTCGGCGCCGGTGATCACCTTGGCCAGGTCCGAGGCCAGGAAGGCCACCGCGTTGGCGCAGTCGGCGTCGTCGGGCACGAACCCGAGGGGGATGTCCCGGGTGATCTCGGCCATCACCTCCTCGCGGGAGCGGCCCGCCGCCACGGCGCCTTCGACGTAACTCTCGACCGGCGGCCCCCACATCCAGCCCATGTAGGTGGTGTTGACCCGGATGCCGTAGGGCCCGAGCTCCTTGGCCAGCATCCGGGCCGCCACGGCCAGGGCGCCCTTCTCGATGGCGTAGCCGGCCTGGGCCGGCAGGGGCTTCTTCTGGATCATCGAGTTGACGAACACGATGGACCCGCCACCGGCCTGGCGCATGACCGGCACCACCGTCTGGGTGAGCTGGAGGGTGCCGAACACGGTGACCTCGAACGCCGCTCTCCAGTCGTCCAGGTCGGCGCTGTCGAACATGGCGAACGGGGGCGGGACGTAGGCGCTGTTGACGAGCACGTCGATGCGGCCGAACTCGGCGACGGTGGCCTCCACCAGCCGGGCGGTCTGCCCGGCATCGCTGATGTCGGTCGGGCACACCAGGGTCCGGGCCTGCGGCCACTCCTTCTTGATGTTGGCCTCGACCTCTCTCAGCTTGGATTCGGTGCGGGCGGCCAGGACCACGTGGCCTCCCTCCCGGGCGAACACGTAGGCCAACTCCTGGCCCAGGCCCGGCCCCACCCCGGAGATGATCGAAACCTTGTCCTCGAGCAGCACGCCCGGCCCCCCTTGTCGTGGCGCGCCTGCCTTCGAGGCGCGCCGGCTACACCGTAGGGTAGAGCGCGGCGCGGGCCGGGCGCCGACGGTCAGCGCTGGCGGGTGCCGTCCCAGAACGAGCGCAGAGAGGCCAGCTTCCCGTTGGGGGAGCGCTTGTAGATGTTGACCAGGTCCATGTCGAGGGACCCCCCCGCGCCGGTGATCTGGAAGTTGACCACGACGGCCACCTCGTCGCCGCCGGTGTAGGCCCGCTCGATGGCGTACTCGAAGTTCTGCACCCCGGAGATGACCGAGTCGTGGAACTTGGCGATGGCCTCGATGCCCTGGTGCCCCTGGCCCGAGGGATCGGTGGGCGACGGACCGACCGGGTCCTGCACCACGGCGTCGTCCTCGAAGAGGGCCAGCCAGCCGTCGCGGTCTCCGGCCTTGGTCAGGGCGAGCGAGGTCTCGGCCAGCTCGAGCGGTGTCTTCACAGGTTGCCTCCGGGTTTCGGCCTTGGTTGCCGATGGGCAGTCTGACAAATATCGCGAGCCCCGCGCCGGGTGCCGCCCCCCTGCGTCGAGCGATCCGCTCAGGGAACGCACTTGCCCGTGCCCACCGGGGCGGCGGCCTGCCCGGCCGCGGTGACGGCCGCAGCGACGGCGCCCATGGACAGGGCGTAGCCGGTCCGCTCCGCGGTGGTGGAACTGGCGAACACCACGCCGATGACCGTCCCGGGGCTGAGACCGGAGGTACCCACGGACTCGCCGCTCGCCACCAGCGGTCCGCCGGAGTTACCCGCTCGGACCTGCCCGTGTATCTCGTACACGTCCCGGGTGGTGATCCCGGTGCCGTAGATGTCGAGTCCGGTGGCCCGGACCCGGGCGTTCACCGCCGCGGCAGTGGCCTGGAGGGGTCCGCCGAGGGGGTAGCCCATGATCGCCGCGGTGGTGGCGCGCGCCACCGGGTCGGTCCGGATGGGTAGCGGGGCGCCCGACAGGCCGCTGACCCTCAGGACCGCCACGTCGAGCTTGGGGTCGAACAGGACCACCGCACCGGGGTGGCGGCCCGAACCGTCGATCACGTCGGTGCGGGCCTCGCCGGCCACCACGTGGGCGTTGGTCACGACCAGCCCCGGTGCCGCCACGAACCCCGACCCCGTCTCGATCCGCCCGCAGGCCTGCCCGACGATCTCGACCGTTGACGCCTGAGCGGCCCGAAAAGCCGCCTGGATGGTCACGTCGGCGGGCAGGTCGGCGGCGGCGATGAGGCCCGGGGGCAGGTTGGCGAACACGACCGGGTAGCCCCGGCCGGACAGGAACGACTCCACCCGGGCCAGGACCTGCGGGAGCGGGGGGAGGACCGCGGCCGTCGCCCGCACCACCCGTGAGTCGTCTATGGCCCGGTTCAGGGCCGGGTAGGGGCTGACCGACAGCAGCGTGCCCAGCACCCAGGTGGCCACGAGGGCGGTGGCCGCGCCCACCGCCACGCCGACGACGGCGTCGGGGCCGCCCAAGTGGCTCCGGTCGAGGGTCGGACGGAGCCGCCGCCCCAACCACTCGCCCGCGGCGCTCCCGGCGAAGGGGCACACGACGAGGATGACGAGCGCCACCAGCGAACGTGTCGTCCCCGAGGCCAGGCCGGCCAGAGGCGGTATCAGCAGCCCGCCGGCCAGGAGGCCGATGAACACCCCGACCAACATGAGGGCCTGGGTGACCGCCCCGAGCCCGAAGCCCCGCCACGCGTAGACGGCCACCAACGCGATGGCGGCCCAGTCGAACCACGTCACGGGTCGCCCGCCCGCCCGCCGGGAAGCCCCTCCGTCCCGGGCCGCGACTCGCGGCGGGGTGACCCGGTCCGCTCCCTAGGCGCAGCGCTCGAAGGCCGGCAGATGATTGTCACGGGAAACGCTCTGGAGGTTCTGCAGCGCCGTGGTGACGTCCGGATAGGCCGAAACCTCGGGAATCTGAGCCGAGTACAGCGATATCACCTGCTGCTCGACGGCCACGCCCAGACCGCAGGCGGCGCGGAGGGTGGAGGGGGCCGCCTGGCCCGCCGACGAGGCGGGGACCGGGAGGCCATGACGGGTGAGCAGGCCCGTGACGGTCGCCACGTGCTGCTCCTCGGCGACGATGACATTTGGGAAAGGTCCCACCGAACCGAGGGCGGAAACCACGTTTCGGTAGGTCGCCAGAGCCCCCGTCTCGGCCTGGTAGGAGGCGTTGAGCACCGACGACAGAACCGTGCTGTTGCCCGACGTCGTGGAGCTCGCCGGGCCGGGCAGGCTGGTCGCGCCACCCGGCGCCGTGGTGGGACCTGGAGTCGTGGTCGGCGCCGCGGTGGCCGACGGTGGCGGAGCTGATGTGGGGCTGCTCGACGAACACGCCGGGCCGAGCAGGGCCACGGTCAACAGAGCAGGAACCGCCCAGTGCCGGGCCATCGACGAGGTATTCAAGTGACGGGCCATGACCTCCACGGTCCGGTGTCGTCCGCTCTTCGGGCAGAGCCGAACGTCACCGATTTCCAAATGCCTACGGCCGACCCAGCCCCTACGGCGCAGCTTCGGGCAGTTCGCCTCTAACCGGGATCGTCCCGCCGGCGCGACTCTCGGGGCAGCCGTACCGTCGGTGCGAAGAGCCCCTTCTGCGACGAGGAGAGCCGAACATGTCTTTAGTCAAAAAAGGTGTCATAAGTATTGTCACCGCGGCGGCGATGTCGGCGATGTTGGCGATCCCCGCCCAGGGCGCGTCCGGGTCGGGAAGTGGGGGCGGAAATAGCAGCGGTGGGACCGGAGGGAGTAGCAGTTCGGGATCGGTTTACGCCGACATGACCGTGGACCTGCGCGCCGCCGACGGGAGCACCCTCTTGAAGGCCTACCAGGTACCGTCGACGTCGGGATCGGGGCAGCCGACCACCGAGTACTGCGCCCAGCCCGTTTCCTTGCAGCCCGTCCCGGGGATCAACGCGTCGCTCAACCCGGTGGACGGCCGCCAGGTCTGGGTGATCCCGCTCCAAGGGGAGTGGCTCACCAATCCCCCCGACCCGCTGCCGGTGGCGACGATCTCTGCGTGTGATCCTCAGCCGCAGTACGCCATGTTCGTCTCCGACGTGAACATGGAGCGGCTCAACCAGGCCCGGTCGACTGACTCCTTCCTGGCGACGAAGTTGGCGGCGGTCACCGCCAAACTGCTCCAGGGGTCCAGCATCACCCTGGAGTCCACCGGGCGCATCAGCATCGACGGAGTGCCCATCGACGCCCCACCGGAGAACGCGGCCGTCTACCAGTCCCTGATGCTGACCGGCACCGTGCCCGGCCTGCCCGCCGGCATGGCCGGACCCCCGGCGTTGATCGGGCCTACACCCGCCGGGCCGAACTCCAACAGTCAGTTCGACGCGTGGGAGCTGGCGGCGGCGGCCATCGGGGCGGCGGCCAGCAAGGATGTGCCGGTCACGGTGGACACGGTGGAGTACTACAACCGCATCCTGGGGTTCCCGCCCAGCACCTCCTCGTCGGGTGCGGCGTACGTGTCACCCTGGGGGGTCAGCTTCGTGCGATCGGTGGATCCCGGTACCGGCGTCGCAATGACCACCGGTGAGCAGTTCATCGACTACAGCGGGTTCAGCTACAACCGTTCGCAGACCTTCACGGGGAGCGTCACCTGGCTCGACGTGCCGACCATGACATGGAAGGTCAGCCGCATCGCCGACGTCGTCCCGTTCACCAACCTGTCCTCCTATCCCGAGATCGGCGACCGCACGCTCCACGGGGTCGTGGCCTTCGCCCAGCTCGCCGACGACGTCCGGGCCCTGTGCAACTTCATCCCGGACAACACCTTCATTCCCGGCTTCTTCATGGACGTCCCTGGCACCGACACGACGGCCGCGCAGCTCCGGACCATCGTCGACCCCGCCGTCGGGTTCGGATCGCTGCCCGCCAGCGCGTTCGAAACCTACCCCTTCCACATGACCGCATCCCTGCTCAACCCCTTCGCCGGCAGTGCCATCACCGACGCCCGGATGCGCGTCACAGTGCACGCCCCTGAGGCGCTCAACGCCGATGATGTGACCGTGGTGGCCGCCGACGGCCAGCCCGTGACCTTCGGTGTCGGCGGGTCCGATCTGGTCGGGTGGTGGGGACCACCGTCGGGATTCCCGGTCCCCCCCGGCTACAACGTCTCGACCGACTTCGCCGTGACCGTGGCCGACCACGCTCCGACCGGTGTCTATCAGGTCACCCTGGATCTGGTCCGGGCCAGCGACCCCTCGCAGGTTCTGGCTTCCACCACCGCCTCGACGAACGTCCTGGCCAACCAGCCGACCGTCCTGTGGGGGCCGGCCGTCCCCAAACTGGCGACCGAAGGGGTGGCGATGGCGCTACCGCTGCAGGTCTACTCTCCGGCCGAGACCGGTGGTCGGTTGGCGCTCGACGTGAGCGGCCCCCCCACCCTCGGTGTCGCGGACGTATCTGTCTACGGGAGCAACGGGGCCCAGATGGTGGCCATGCCGCTGACTCTCGACGCGTCGGGTCATCTGGTGGGGACGTGGGATGTCTCCCTCGCCGCGGGCTACACGCCGGTCACGTGGTACGCGACGGTGGCGGTCGGCGCACCGGTGGGCATCTACAGCTTCGGGGTCGGGCTCCAGGGAGCCAACACGCTGGCTCCGAGTGACGTGTCGGTCGTCGCTCCCGAGAGCCACGGTCAGAAGCCGCCCGGGGCGGGGGAGGACACCACGGCACCGACCGTCACGGTCACGGCCGTCGGCACTCCCGCGGCGACGGCCTCGTTCGCTCTCGCCGCGGATGAGACCAACGTGAGCTACACCTGCCAGCTGTTCGTCGACGGGGTGGCCCAGCCGCCGGAGGCCTGCACCTCGCCCGTGTCGTTCCGCGACCTCCAGCCCGCGGTCTATGTCCTGGCCGTCACCGGGACCGACGCCGCCGGCAACGTCTCGACTCCGGTGATCGTGACCTGGACCGTGGGTGCCCCCGCCTCGGGGGTCGTCATCACCAGCGCCCCCAGCGGCACCCTGACCGTCGGCCAGTCAGGGTCTGTCTCCTTCTCGGCGACCGGCCCGGCACCACTGCAGCTGGCCGCCGTCGGGGCGCTTCCCGCCGGGGTCACCTTCACTGACAATGGTGACGGCACGGCCACGCTGGGCGGAGCCGCCGTCGCCGGCACCGAGGGAACCTACGAGTTGGTGGTCGTGGCCTGGTCTGGGAACACCGCGACTTCGCAGACCTTCGTGCTCACCGTGGCCGCGGCCACCACTGCCCCGGGGACCACCAGCCCCGGCACCCAGACGTCGGGACCGGGCTACTGGTTGGTGGCGTCTGATGGTGGGGTGTTCGCGTTCGGTGATGCCGGGTTTTATGGTTCGGCGGGGTCGGTGAGGCTGGCTGCGCCGATTGTGGGTATGGCGGCGTCGTCGGATGGTCGGGGCTACTGGTTGGTGGCGTCTGATGGTGGGGTGTTCGCGTTCGGTGATGCCGGGTTCTATGGTTCGGCGGGGTCGGTGAGGCTGGCTGCGCCGGTAGTTGGACTGGAGCGCGACCGCCAGACAGGGGGCTATTGGCTGGTCGGCTCTGACGGCGGGGTGTTCGGGTTCGGGGCCCCCTTCGCCGGCTCGGCCGGGGCGTTGCCCCTGCGCCAGCCGGTGGTGGTGATGTCCTCCGCCGCCTGACCGGTGTCCGGTCGAAGGCAGGGGAGCGAGGACTCGCCTGGTATCGCCGCCGATTTCAGCTGAGGGAGTCGGAGCGATCACTCTCGGCGGGGGGGAGAAGCCTCCCGCCGACGAGGGTGACGGTCCGGCCGGCTCGAGCGGCCACCGCCTGATCATGGGTGACCATCACCCCAGCCCCACCTGGCCGACCAGCGACGATGATGGTCCCGATGAGCAGGGCCAGCATGGTCGCGCCGGTCCGGGCTGCGGCCAGGAACTCCATATTGCGGTCGACCCGACCGAATTCACTGGCCAGACGCACGGTCGCCAGATTCGGGTACTCGGTCTCGATCCCTTTGCGGACCTGGTCCACTACGGCGCCTTGTCGCACCTGGACGGCGATCAGGGTCACTGTCCCGGGTTTGCGCTCCTGGGCCTGCATGGCGATCAGCGGCAGCATCGACGCCGTGTCCCCGAACACCTGTTGAAGCGAGTAGAGCCCCACGATCCGGTAAGTGGTGCGGTCGACCGCCACGCCGCTCACCTGGGTGTCGGTGACGACACTGTCGAGGATGCCCGGCGACCCCTTCTGGGCCACGACGAAGTCGGCCCGTCCGATCTGGAGGACCGCCGCCGCCGAGTTCTGCAGGCTCTTGGTCACGACCGTCAAGGTCACGATGGCCATGACGCTGATGGCCACGGCTATGGCCGTGAGAGTCGTTTCGGGCCGGTCGGCTGGCCAGATCACGGCCTATCAGCCCCCGGAAGGAGAGGCTGCGGTACCGCACGGGGGCAGCCACGGCGGCCGCGGGCCTCAATCCTGCTGCCGCCGGCGCCGCACAAGCAGTACGAGGACGGCCATGGAGATCAGCCACGCGCCGACCGCCGCCACCCAGGACTCATCCATTCGGCTGCCGATCACCGGGCATCGGCACACCGCCCGGCGCCGGAGGGGATGTGAGGACCACGCTGCCGGGGGACTCTGTTCCCCCCATGTCCAGCCGGAACGGCGGGTACTCGTCGGTCATCAGTGCGGCGTAGGCTGCCACTCGCAGGACCCATCGGTTGAGCCCCAGTACGAAGTCGAATATCTGGCGGGGGTAACGACCGGTGACCGTGAGCACGACCGCCGCGATCAAGACCAGCAGTCCGATCAGGCCGCCCCCCCAGCCACCGCTGTTGCGATCCGTCTGAAACGCCGCCCACGCCCCGCCGCCGGCGAAGACGGCCACGACGAGGTAGTGCGGTACGGCCAGTAACCACCACTTGACCAGCACGAGGGGCCGTGACAGGTGCTCAGGATGGTCGACATCGAGATGGGCCGGGTAGTCGGGGATGTCACGCAGGGTGAAGGGCGGGTAGCGGTCCGTTCCGAGCGCTCCGTAGCTGTAGTACGCCACCCTCCAACTCCAGCGCAGCACACCGACGTTGAACTCGAACAGGGACGGCGGGTAGCGCCCGGTGAAGAGGATGGCGAAGAAGGCGCCGACGCTCACGAAGGCGAAGGTCACCCACAAGAAGAACAGCACCACGTAGTGGGGGACGGCCAGAAGCCACTTGATCATCCAAAGCCACCGGCTCAATCCCTGATCGAGCGTGGCTTCCACCCTTACGGGATATGCCGAGCCGACAGACATGGTCGCTCACCTCCGAGTGCTCCGCGCCCTGGCCCTCATTCTCCGACGCTCAGGTCAGCCCTACCAGGGCCGTCGGTCATCTACCGGTGGTCACCGCCCGCTCTACGGCGCCCCCCGGTGTCCCCCGCCCGGGGAGCCAGCTGACCAAGGTCCCTTTCCGCCGTGGAGGTTCCGCCATCACACTGGCAGGGTGTACCGCCGAAGTCGCCGTCGGTGCCGGGCCTCGGTCGCCGGGAGCGCCGGGTGATCCCGTCGGTGCTGGCCGCGCTCGCCGCCGCCGGCTGCTTCGCCGGCGCCGCCGTTCTCCAGCAGGAGGCGGCCCAGGCCACGTCCGCCGCCGATTCATTGCGGATCGCGCTGCTCGTACACCTCCTCGGCCGACCGAAGTGGCTGGGCGGGATCGCCCTGCTGGTGTGCGGGTACGGCTTCCAGGCGGTGGCCCTGGCCTACGGACCGGTGGCTCTGGTGCAGCCCGTCGTGGTCACCGAGCTGGCCATCGCCATCCCCATCGCCATGTGGCGCCGCCGACGCCACCCCCTCGCCCGGGACTGGATCGGCATCGCCTCCGTCCTCGGAGGCATCAGCGGCTTCCTCGTGAGCGCCTCACCGCAACCGGGGGTCGCCGACCCCGACGACGCCACCTGGATCGCCTGCCTGACCCCGGTGGTGGCGGCGGTGGCGATCCTGATCGTCCTGTCGGTCCCTGCCCGGGGTCCCGCCCGGGCCATGCTCCTCGGGGCCGCCGCCGGCTGCGCCTTCGGGATGCTCGCCGTGCTCACCAAAGCGGTGGCCTACCAGGTCGGTCGCGGGGTCAGTGGTGCGCTGACCGGTTGGCAGGTCTACCTGCTGGTGGCCTCGGGGATCGGGGCGCTGCTCGTATCCCAGAGCGCCTACCAGGCCGGCCCGCTCGCCTACTCGATGCCCATGATCGGCGTCCTCGAGCCGGTGCTCGCCGTGCTGATCGGCGACACCGCATTCGGCGAGGAGATCAGGCTGAGCGGTGGCTATCTGGCGGCGCAGATCGCCACTGCGGCGGTGGCCATCATCGGCATCGCCCTATTGGCGAGCTCGCCGACGGTGCTCAGCATCTACGAGGAACAGAGCCCGGCGGCGCCCCCGGGAGGGTGTCACCGCACCGGCAGCGCGCCGAAACGGTAGCCGGAGGCCACCGCGCCACCCATCGAGCCGTGGTAGTTGCGCACCGCCGGTTCGTCCTCGGCCGCGCCGAGGGCCACCATGAGGGGGAGCAGATGGTCCTCGCGGGGATGGCAAATCCGGGCCGCCGGAGCCTGCTCCCAGCCGATGAGCTCCTTGGTCCGCGTCGTCGGGTCGGCCTCCATCGCCTGGTGCAGCCAACCGTCGAAGTGTTGCGACGGCTCCGCCGCGTCGGGGCCGAACCGGCGCAGATTGTGGTAGCTCAGCCCGCTGCCCACGATGAGCACCCCCTCGTCGCGCAACGGTGCGAGAGCCCGTCCGACCTCGAGGTGGTCCACCGGGTCGAAGCCAGCCTTGATGGACATCTGCACGACCGGCACGGCGGCGTCGGGCCAAGCCACGAAGAGGGGGACGAAGGTCCCGTGGTCGTAGCCGCGCCGGGGGTCCCGCCCGGCGGGGATGCCCGCCGCTCCGAGCAGTTCGGCCACCCGCGCCGCCACCCCGGGATGTCCGGGGGCCGGATAACGGAGGTGGTAGGTGAAGTCCGGGAAACCGCCGTAGTCGTAGAGCATCGGCGGTTCGGCGCCCGTCCCTACGGTGAACTGCGGGGCCTCCCAGTGGGCGGTCACGCACAGCACCGCGGTGGGGTCGCCGACCTCGCCGGGAATGGACTGCAGTGACTCCTCGAGATCGCCGAAGTCGAACGGGATCAGCTCTTTGATCCACGGCCACGGTCCGCCGCCGTGGGAGATGAAGAAGGTGGGCAGGCGGGTGGTGGGATCCACGGTCGGGCTCTCCTGGGTAGCGTCTCGGTCGGGCGGGGTTCTCAGGTGCTCAGTCGGGCGGGGTCGGGTTAGGCAGGTGCGACGAGCTGAGCTCGAGGTCCAAAAGGCCCATGGCTTTGACGAAGGTGGCGCGCTCCTCGGGGCTGAGCTGCTCGAGGACGCGCGCCACGGGAGCGCTCGAACCTTCGAGCCACCGGTCGACGCACCGTTGCCGTTCGGGGCAGACCGAAAGGAGCGTGCGCCGCCGGTCCGTCGGGTCCGGCGTGCGCCGTACGAAACCGGCCCGCTCCAGATCGGCGACCACGCCACTGACCGTCGGGAGGGTCAGAGCGAGGTGGGAGGCCAGGGCGCCGACGGTGAGCTCGCCCTCGCGGATCTGAGCCAGGGCCGAGCGGTGACGGGGCCCCAGGCCGGGCGGGGGTTCGTCGACCCGGGGGGTGGTGCGGCGCAGGCCCCGGGTGATCCGGGGGAGGAGCTGCACGAGCCGCTGCACTCCCTCGTGCACGGTGCAGCCCTTCTCCCCGGCCGGGCCATCGGTCTCACTGGCGCTCGGGGATCGTCGGGCCACGTCGACATCCTACGCCGAGATGCTATGGTTCGTACAACCAAAGTATTTGGTCAGACGAAGAGAAAGAGGAGCGACGAAATGCCGATCACCGATTTGAGCCTTTCCGACCTGAGCCGCTACGCCGGTACCTGGACCCTGGACCCCGCACAGACGGCCGTGACCTTCCGGACCAAGGCCATGTGGCTGCTGCCGGTCAAGGGGACGGCCAAGGCCGCCGGCGGAGCGGCCAAGGTCGACGCCGACGGTCAGGTCGAGGGGAGGTTGAGCATCGACATGAAGTCCATCTCGACGGGGATGGCCAAGCGGGATCAGCACCTGCAGACGGCCGACTTCTTCGACACCGAGAAGTACCCGACGATGGAGTTCGAGCTGAGCGGCGTGCGCGCCCAGGGCGACGGCCTGGCCCTCGACGGTCAGCTAACCGTCCACGGTCAGGAACAGCCTGTCTCGCTGGTGGCTCGGGTCAGCGTCGAAGGTGAGCGGGCGACCATCGTCGCGTCCATCGACGATCTGGATCGCCGGCGTTGGGGTATCGACTGGACCAAGATGGGAGCCGGCGTCCACAACCGGGTCGAGGTGACCGCGGTGTTCGCCAAAGACGCCTAGACGACACCGTGGCCCCGGAGGCCGGTGCCGGGCTCGTCGCCGGGCCGGTCGTCACTTCGACGGCCAAGGCCAGCAGGACCAGCAGTGGCGCTGAGCCGGGGTCGGTGGAGCCCCCGCCGGCCAGGCCTCCGAGGGCCTGGACGGTGAACCAGAACAGTAGAGCCAGGGCCGTGCCGGCGAACAGCGCCGGGCGGCGGGTGCGCCGGTCGATCACACCGAGGCCCACGGCGAGCTGAGCGATGAACAGCGCCGCCGGTACCAGGAGCGGGTGGCGGCCCACGAGGTGGTAGGCGCCGGAGGACATCAGGGTCAGCCAATGGGGCTGACCCTGCCCGTTCTGCTCTATGTTGGCCTGCAGGACGGTCGCCGCCGGTCGCTGCCACGGCAGGCCTGCGATGGCTCCGCCGGCCCAGATGCCGACCCAGCTGCCCAGGGCCAGGCGGCCGCGCCACTGAGTATCGAAAGCCTCCTTGGCCCTGTCGTGGGCCGGCCAGCAGATAATTCCCACGAGCGGGTAGAGAAGGGCCGGACCGGGCAACCCCCCGGCCACCACCGCGAAGCCGGTGGGTAGGGCGCCCAGCCCCTCACCGATCCACCAGATGCTCAGCGCCCAGGGTACGGACGCGATGAGTGCCACCCGCTCGAAGCGGCCGAGTAGCAAGCACAGTCCGATCCCGGCCTGGACCGCCACCGCCGACGCGTCGGCGAGCGCGGCGTGCGGGGCGATCAGACCGATCACCCACAGGATGCTGTGGCTGATGGCGGCCGGTTGGCCCATAACCGACTGGGCCAGGTCGCCGGTCCACCAGTCCCTACTGAAGAAGTGTGGTTGAGCTTGGAGTATCGCGTCGATCAGCCAGATGCCGCCGAGGGCCGCCCGGATCCGTCTCGGGGACAGGGCCGACATCACGCTTCGCACAACTCGCACTGATCCATCCAGACGTATTCGGAGCCGGTCGCCTATCCGGATGAGGGGTCGTGGGTGAAGTGGGAAACAAGGTTTTTTATCTGATTTGTGTCGTCCGGGGTGCCGGTCGGCCCCGAAGATGCTCACGTGATCGCCCCCCGAGAAACCCTCCGTCGGCGGCCCATCCCCAAGCACTTCGCCGGGATAGGGGTCGCAGCAATCGCTTCGGTAGCCGCGCTCAGCGGCTGTGGATCGTCGTCGCACGCCGCGACCGCTCCTACGTCGAGCCCGGCGTCGGCCGGTGCAACGATCGTCATCAAGAACTTCGCTTTCGTTCCGTCCACCCTGACGGTGTCGCCGGGGGAGAAGGTGACGGTCCGCAACACCGACTCGGCCACTCACACCGTGACGTCCACGGCCGCGACCAAGGCTTTCGACACCGGAAATATCAATCCCGGACAGACGGTCACCTTCACCGCACCCAATGTCACCGGCTCCTACGCCTACATCTGCCAGATCCACCAGTTCATGCACGGGACTCTGACCGTCCGCTGACGCCGACTCCACCCCCGAGAGCACCAAATGAGAGAACAGAAGGAGAGACAAGTGATATCAGACGACCGGGAACTCGATCTGCTGATCGAGCAATCCCAGGACATCCATTCGGACGCCATGGCTAAGAGCCGGGAATCCCTGGCCGAACTGGTCGAGGTCGGCCACGAGACGCGGGCCAGCGGCGACTTGGACGTCGAGGAGTTCCGGCAGTCGGCCCGGGCCACCCACGACGGCGTGCGCAAAGGACTGGTAGCCGGTGGGACGCTCGCCACCGCCGCATTCGGTGCGACGCTGATGGGGTTGACCGCCTCCGCGGCGTTCGCCGACACGCCCACGGACATCCAGATGCTCCAGACTTCGGCATCGCTGGAGAACCTGGCCGTGAGCACTTACACGACGGCCCTCACCCTTCCCTACATCGGCGGGTCGTCGGCCAATCCGGTCATCAAAGCGTTCGCCCAGACCACCATGGGTCAGCACTCCCAGCACGCCCAGGCCTTCAACGCCGCGGTGAGCGCCCTGGGGGGTAAGGCTCAGACCGGGCCCGACCCGAAGTACGTGCCGACCGTCAACAGCGCGGTCGCATCGATAGGCAAGCTTTCCCCCGCCGACGGGGCGCTGGCCGTGGTCGGTCTGGCTCTGACCCTGGAGAACGTGGCCGCCGAGACCTACGTGGCCAACTGCTCGAAGTTCGCCGACAACAACGCCAGGAAAGTTACCGCGTCGATCATGGGTGTCGAAGCCCAGCACGTGGCCACTCTCCTGGCGGTCCAGGCACTGCTGAAAGCGGGGGCGTCGCAGTTGATCGCCCTCAGCCCCACCGTCGTCACCCAGCTCCCGGCTGCGGCCGGCAGCGTGGGCTTCCCCAACAGCTTCTACCCGACCGATATGGCCAGCCCCGCCACCGAAGGAGCCCTCTCGTGAATCTCCGCCGCCGATCCCAGCACATATCCGAAGCTGAGCTGACCGCCATGACGGTCGAGCTCGACCAGATGCACCGCGATCAGACCCTGCCCGCCATGCAGGCCGCGGTGGCCGAGTGGGCCGATTCGATCCGTGCCGACGGCACCGATTCGCCCCGGACGGCCAGTCGGCGGACCTTCCTGCTCGGCGCGGCCGGGGTGGGCGCCGGGGGTCTGCTCCTCGCGGCCTGCTCCTCGTCGTCGAAGGTCACCGCGCCGACCACGATCGCGCCGAGCGGCTCTTCGTCGGCGGCCGGCTCGAGCTCGGGGGCCCTCACCGGTGACCTGGCCGTGGCGGCCATGGCCGCCAGCCTGGAGAACCTGGGCGTCTTCGCCTACAACGCCGGGCTACAGGCCGCCCAGGCCGGCAAGCTCGGCACCGTACCCCCGGCGGTGGCGACCTTCGCCCAGACGGCCATGGCCCAGCACAAGGACCACGCCCAGGCGTGGAACTCGGTGCTCACCGCGGCGGGGAAGCCGGCGGTCACCGCTACGGACCCGGCGCTGACCCCGACCGTTCAGCAGAAGTTCTCCCAGGTCAAAGACGTCGCCGGGCTGGCCGAGCTGGCCCTGCTCATCGAGAACATCGCCGCTCAGACCTACCAGAACGGCATAGGCGTGCTCTCGTCGAGCAAGGCGGTGGCCGTAGCGGCGACCATCCAGCCCGTCGAGATGCAGCACGCCGCCATCTTGTACTACGCCCTCGGCCGTTACCCGGGTATTCAGGGCGACGCCTCCGCCAGCTATTCGATGGGCCAACCCCTGGCCTTCAATCCGACCACCCTGGCTCGGCCCCCGGCCGACTACCAGGGCAGCTGACACCCCACCGCTTCTCCCGTCCGATCCCCTCAAGTGGAAGGAATGCCCACATCCCATGCTCGCCGTAATCAATGACACAGGAATACTCGTGGTGCTCGTCGCCGTGGTGCTGCTCTTCGGCGCCAGCCGAATACCCAAGCTGGCCCGCAACCTCGGAGAGGCCAGCCGGGAGTTCAAGCATGCCCAGGACGACGCCCTGACGACTACCCAGCCGACCGCCCTGCCGGTGCCGGAGACGGTCACCATGACTCGGTCCGAGCTCGACGCCCTGCTCGCCTCCCGGAACGCCGCGGTGGTGCAGCCGGGAACGGCCCGCTCGGTCTCGTAGGTCGAACGGATCGCCATGCTCGATCTCAGCCCCGAAAAGCTGACCATGTTGCTGGCCGTGGGCTTGGTCGTGCTCGGCCCCGAGAAGTTGCCCGCCGCGGCCCGCACCATGGCCCACGCCATGGTGCGGGCCCGGCGCCTGGCCAGCACTCTCACCGGTCCCATCGACGAGGCGCTGGGCCAGACGCTCGGATCGGGCCGCGCCACGCCGGGCGAGCCGACGCCGATCGAGTCGCTCAGGCGGCGGGCGTCAGAACCGGCTCAGGCGGTGCGTGACGCGGTCGCCGACCTGCGCAGCACCATCGCCTCGCATCCCCTCCCCACCGCGGCCGCGCCAGCGGTCCCCGACCCCCCAGGCGAGTAGGCCATGTCCGTCCTCGACACCGAACTCACCGGCTCCGACCGCGTCGCTCCCACCGAGATGACGTGGGTCGAACACCTCGTCGAGCTACGCCGTCGCCTGCTGATCTGCCTGGCCGCCCTCGCCGCGGGGACGCTGGTCGCCTGGTTCGCCTACGACCACCTGCTCAGCTTCATGATCGCCCCCTACCGGGACTACCTCCTCCACCATCCGGCCAAGGACGTATCGCACGGCGACCTGGTGACCACCGGGCCGCTGGAGGGTTTCACCACCCGGCTCCAGGTGTCGGGCTACGCCGGGGTGGCGTTCAGCGCCCCGGTGTGGATATGGCAGTCCTGGCGGTTCGTGTCCCCCGGCCTCTACCGCCACGAGCGGCGGCGCAGCCTGGCCTTCGCCGGTTCGGCGGTGGCGCTGTTCGTCCTCGGGGTGGTCACCGCCATCCTGGTCTTCCCCAAGGCCGTGGACTGGATGATCTCGGTCTCGGGAGCGGGGATCGCCCCGCTCTTCTCGCCCTCGCGGTACCTGGGCCTCTACACCCTGGCCTGCGTGGTGTTCGGAGCCGTGTTCACCTATCCGGTGTTCCTGGTCGGATTGGAGGTGGCCGGTCTGGTCACCAGCGCCCGGCTGCGCTCCTGGCGTCGATACGCCATAGTGGTCTGCGCCACGGTGGCGGCGTTCATCACGCCGAGCAGCGACCCCTTCTCCTTCCTCGCCATGGCCGTGCCCATGGTCGTCTTCTACGAAGCCGCGATCCTGGTCGGCCGATGCCTCGGCAAGTGATTCGCGGGGCCGGCGCCGATCTCGTAGTTAGGGTCGTGCTGGCCGCCCTCGCCGGCACCATCGCCGGGATCCACTTCGACCTGTGGAACAGTTACGGCTACCGCCACATCCCCCACATCGGGCCGCTGTTCCTCCTCGACGCCGCGGCGGGAGTGGCCCTGGCCGTGGCCTCGCTGGTCCTGCCGGCGAGATTGGTGGCCCTGGCCTGGCTGGGCGTGGCGGGCTACGGGGCGGCGACCCTGGCGGCGGTGCTGGTGAGCTTGGGGTCGGGTCTGCTGGGCTTCAGCGAGACGACATCAGCGCCGCTGCTCACCCCGGCCATTGCGGTGGAGGCCGCCGCGTTCGTGATCGGAGCGGGCGCCGCTCTGCGGGCGAGGCACCGGACCCGGCTGCGTTCCTAGCGCACCGGGGCGGTCAGTTCCCCGCTGGCGTCCTCCCCGAGGGTGAGGTAGGCCTCCTCCTCCTGGGTGGTGTGCAGCTTCAGCACCGCGTACAGCCCGTAGAGCAACCTTCGTAGCTCTGCTGTGTCCTCGTCATCGGGTCCTTCGGGGCCGAACTCGTCGATTACCTGCCCGAGCCGGCGTATCTGGTGGGCGATCTCGACATGGGCCCGGCTCATCGGTCCGGTCGGGTCACGCCCACCGAGCAGCTTGTCCAAAGCCGGGTACAGCTCGTCCTGCTCGGCCGCCTCGTGGGGCTGGACCTCCTCCACGAGGAGACGGTGCAGTTCGGCGAGGGACGTGGCCGCCGTGGAGCGATCCATCTTCCCCAGGCGGTCGGCGGTGGCCCGTATCTGGTCGAGCGCGGCCCGTACCCTCACGTGCTCGACCTGGAACCGCCGGGCCAGCTCGGTGTCCTCGGCGCCGAGGCGGATCTCGGTGGACCGGGTCCGCAGCGCCCTCAGCGCGTTGGCTATCACCGCCACGTCGATGCCCTCCTGCAGCAGCGCGCCCCATACCGCCGGGAGCCAGCCGAGGGAGGCCACGGCCATGGCGATCAGCGACATGGCCATCCCGGCGACGACGCTCTGCAGGGCGATGCGGCGGCTGCGGTGGGCGATGGAGCGGGCCTCGCCGAGGCGGTCGAGCCGGTCCACGGTCAGCACCACGTCGGCGGTCTGGGAGGTGGCGGTGGCTCCCCGGGCCCCCATGGCCACTCCCACGTCGGCGAGGGCGAGGGCCGGCGCGTCGTTGATGCCGTCACCGACCATGATCGTCGGGGCCCGCTCGTGCTCGAAGCGGACGGCGTCGAGCTTCTCCGCCGGTGTGCGGTCGGCCAGGACCTCGTCCACGCCGATCGCCGCGCCCACCGATTCGGCGACCTCGGCCCGATCGCCGGTGACCATGACTATCCGGTCGATGCCGCTGCGGCGCAGAGCCCGCACCGTCCTCGCCGCGTCGGGGCGTATCACGTCGTCGAGCAGCAGTACCCCCGCGGGCTCCCCGTCGACGGACACGAAGACGGTCATCGAGCCGTCGAGCCGGGCCCGTCGGCGAGCCGATCGGGCCCAGTGGGGATGGTCGGCGATCCCCACCCAGTCGGCCTTGCCGAGGGCCACCGTCCGGCTCCCCACCCGACCCCGGATGCCCTTACCTGGCACCTCCTCCACACCTGTCGGCAGGACCAGGGCGGACCCGCGGCTGGTGGCCGCCTGCACGACGGCGTGGGCCAGCACGTGGGGGGAGAGCTGGTCGAGCGACGCGGCCAGAGTGAGTATGTCCTCGGCGGGTATGTGACCGGCCGAGACCACGTCGGCCACGGTGGGACGCCCTGTGGTCAGGGTCCCGGTCTTGTCCACGAGGAGGGTGGTACAGGTGGCCAGACGTTCGAGCACCGCCCCTCCTTTGGTCACCACCCCCCGGCGAGCTGAACGCGACAGGCCCGACACCCACGCCACGGGTGCGGCGAGGATGAGCGGACAGGGGGTGGCCACCACGAGGACGGCCACCGCCCTCGCCGGGCCGGCGGCGGCCCACGACAGTCCCGCCGCGGCGAGAGTCAGGGCCAGGAACCACAAGGCGTAGCGGTCGGCCAGGCGCACGAAGGGAGGCCGGGACGTCTCCGCTTCCGACACCAAGCGGACGACACCGGCGTAGGTGCTCTCGGCCGCGGGTGCGGTGATGCGCACATCGAAGGGGGAGCCGGCGTTGATCCCGCCGCTCCGCACGGGTTCACCCGACCGGCGCTCGACGGGCAGGGCCTCTCCGGTCAGGGCCGCCTCGTCGAGGACGGCGTCGCTCAGAAGGTTGCCGTCGGAGGGCACCAGCTCGCCGGTGCCGACCATCACCTCGTCGCCCGGCACCAACCGGTCCACGCCGACGGTGACCAGCGTTGCCCCCTCGTAGCGGTGGGCGAAGTTGGGGGCCCGTTGCAGGAGGGCGTCGAGATCGCGGTGGGCCCGCCCCGCCGCCCAGGACTCGAGCGCCCGGCCGGTGGTCACCATCACGCCGATCACGCCGGCGGCCAGCAGCTCGCCGACGGCCATGGCCCCGACCACCGCGAGGAGGGCGATCACGTCGATGCCGAGGCGCCCCTCCCACAGGCTCCTACCGGTCATCCACAGCGAGTACGCCCCTCCCACCGCCCCGGCCGCCATCCACAGGCGGTCGCCGGCGAGGGGTGAAGCCCCGGTGGCGTGCAGCAGACCTCCCGCGGCCAGACACGACAGGGTGGTCGCGACCATCACCATCGGGGCCAGCCCGGCCAGACGGTTGGGCCCGGCCCTTGGGCCTCGGCTCGGCGCCGTCACGGACCGGCCGTCAGGTGCAGGTCGACCTCGTTCTGGGGGGTGCCGTCCTTGGCCGACAGGTCGTAGACCCGGAGCGTGCTCGTCGAAGCCGCCGTGGCCGTGAACCGGTAGGTGGTGTCGAAAGTCCCCCACGTGCCCGTACCGGCCGTCGCCATGACCGGCTGATCCACGAGGACATGCCCCGACCCGTCTATCAGCTGGACGTGGAACTGCGCCTCGTAGACGTTGGCCATCCCGCTCAGGTGCAGCGACCCGTGGAGCACGTCGCCGACGGCGGGGTTCTCGACCAGTATGGCCGGCAGCGCGCCGAGCACGTCGCTGCGGCCGAGATCCCGGGTCAGGTCGACGGCGCCGCTGGCGAAGGTCATGGGCGTCGCCCCGTTGATCTGGAAGTTGACCGTCTGCACCGTTGGGAACTGCGTCAGGGTGAACACCACCTGGGCGATCCGGTTCAGCTCGCTCGACGGGGTCCCCGCCGTGGCGAAAGCAGAGTTGAGGTTGACCGTGGCGCGCCCGTCGCTGACCGACAGGCCGAGCAGGATCGACCCGCTGGGGACGGCACTGGTCAGTCCCTCGGCCCCTTCGGCGGCACTGGTGCCACCGAGCAGCGCGCCGACGGCGGCTCTACCCACCGAAGTGGTGTAGGCGACGCTGCGGTGAGCGACGCCGAGGTAGCTGCCTCTGAGGAAGTACACCGCCAAGGATGTGGTGGCGGGCACCGGCTGCGTCGTGGACGTCGAGGAGGTGCTCGTGGGGCTCCCGGGAACCGATGAGTTGGGTGTGGTCGGTGAGGCGGGTGAGGTCGGTGAGGTGTGCGGAGCGGAGGTGGGAGAGCTGACCGGGGCTTTGGCGGAGCTGCACTGTGTCGCCACCCCGGAGAGGAGCAACGCGACGACGACAGCCACCAGTCTCATCGGCTGGCGCTTCGTGGCCCCCTCGCGGTGGTTGAGACCCGCAGTGCTCTGCTCCATACGTTTTCAGTGTCCGGCCACCCCCGGCTGGGGGCTAGAGCCGTTGGTAACCGCCGGACCGACCCTTTTTTCTAATCTCATAGATGCTGGATTAGAAACTCCTAGAAGCGTGCCGGTCCTCGGCAGTCCCAGCCAGGTCAGCTCCGGCCAGGCCGTTTTCCTGGTCGGCGCCGTCGGCGAGACCGCCGACGCCGTCGAGGCGCTGTTCCCGGCGCTGTCTGAGCGGCTCGAACCCCATGGAGGCACCGGACGCGCCAGGATGGAGTCAGTCATGCCCACCCGCTGCCTCCACGGCCTCGATCCTTCCGGTTGCCTGATCTGCCGCACTCTCGCCGGGGACGGGCCGCCGGGGGCGGCCGCCGCGCCCGGGCGAGGTACTCGGCGGGCGCAACGGCGGCAGGCCGCCCCCGGTCCTGATACCGGATGGGCGTCGGCCTCCCTGGCCCGGTCGGCGCCCCTGGCCGCGCCGGCCCCCCCGACAGGCCACCATCTCGGCCCGGTCGCCATGCTCGCCGTCGCCGTCGCCCTGCTGCTGGCCGTGGGCGCGGCGGTGTGGCTCCTCGTGGGGGTGGTGTTCACCATCCTGCGGGTATTCGAGCTGGTCGCCGTGGCCGGGGGAGCGGGATGGGCCGGCTACCGCATCGGCCACTTCAGGGGCTCCCGGCATCCCCGACGCTGAGATTCACCACGCCGTCGGCCCGGCGCGACTACAACCATTCCCATGTCAGCAAACGGCGGGACGATTCCCACCCCCGAAGCAGCGGGTGCCTCACCGGCGGGGCGGGCCGCGACCACGCCCACCCGGCGATACGACGGCATGAGCGGCTCCTACCGGCCGCTGCAGGGCCTGCGGGTAGTCGACATGGCCGACGAGAAGGCCGAGCTGTGTGGGCGCCTGATGGCCGATCTCGGAGCTGACGTGGTCCGGGTGGAGCCTCCCGGCGGGGCCCGGTCACGGGCGTTGCCGCCCCACATCGGAGCGGACAGCCTCTACTTCGAGGTCCGCAACACCAACAAGCGCGGCGCGGTGATCGACCTGGGGTCGGACGGGGGGCGCCGACAGATGACGGAGTGGTTGGGCCAGGCCGACATCTGGGTGGAGACGTCGAGGCCGGGGGAGCTGGCCGCCATCGGGTTGGACCCCGCCGAGGTGGCCGAGCGGTTCCCGCACCTCGTGGTCGTATCCGTCACCGACTTCGGCCACACCGGCCCGTACCGGGACTACCTCGCCACCGACGCGGTGATGGAGGCCATGGCCTGGATGCTCTTCCGGGCCGGGGTGCCGGAACTGCCGCCGGTCCTGCCGCCGGGCGCCATCGCCTACGACATCGCCGGTGTGTCGGCCGGGTTCGCCGCCCTCACGGGCTACCTGGACCGGCTCACCACCGGCGTCGGTCAGTGGATCGACCTGAGCGTCATGCAGGCGGTGGCCCAGACCACCGACTGGGGGCTCACCAGCTACTCGGTGGTCAGCCGCCAGGGCCTCTACGGCGAGGTGCGCGACGGGGGAGGGAAGGTCTACCCCATCATCCGCTGCCGTGACGGGTACGTGCGACCGGCCATGGTGACCCGTGGCGAGTGGCGGAAGATACGGGAGTGGATCACCGAGGCGGGCCTGGGTACCGGCATCATCGACCAGGACTACTGGGACGAGACCGTCGCCCGCGTCGGCGCCTTCGACGAGTTGCTGCGACCGGTGCTCGACGAGTTCTTCGCCCTGGGCGACATGCAGGACCTGGCGGCCACCGGGCAGGCCCGGGGCATCCCGATCACCCCCATGCTGACCCCCGCCGACGCCCTGCGAGCCGACCAGTTCGAGTGGTTGGGGTCCTTCACGACCCTGACCACCTCCTCGGGGGTGGAGGGCCGGGCCGCCAGCGGGTTCATGGTGGTCGACGGCGAACGCATCGGCTACCGCCGCCCCGCCCCCCCCGCACCCGGTTCGGCGACCGCCCCGACCGCCCCGACCGCCCCGACTGCCTCGACTGCCCCGACTGCCTCGACCGCCGCGACCGGAGCGTCGTGGTCCGAGCCGCCCGTAGCGGCCCCCTCCGGGGGAGGGGAGCCGGGGCGTCCCTACCGGGGCCTGCGGGTCCTCGAGTTCGGGGTGGCCGGCGCCGTGCCCGAGATCGGCCGTCTGCTGGCCGAGTACGGAGCCGACGTGATCCGGGTGGAGAGCCCCAAGCGGATCGACATCTTCCGCCAGCTGGGGGGTCCCGGAGGGATGGGGAGCGTCTTCGCCTCCTCCAACCGGTCCACGAGGAGCATCGGGGTGGACTTCACCGATCCCCGGGGCGCGGGCATAGTCAGGGAGCTGGTCGGGTGGGCGGACGTGGTCATCGAGAACCTGCCGCCGGGCACCCTGGAGAAGTTCGGACTGGGCGTCGACCAACTGCGCCGCATCGCACCCGGGCTCCTGATCGTCTCCAGCCAGACGATGGGCCGGTCCGGCCCGTGGTCGCACTGGAAGGGGTACGGGTCCAACACCCAGCTGCCGGGCGGGATGAGCTGGCTGTGGAGTCTCCCCGACGTCGACGAGCCGGTCCCTCAGAACGTCGCCTTCCCGGATCATCTGGTGGGCCGCCTGGGGGCTTTCGTGACCGCCGCCGACCTGGTCGGCCGCCGCCACGGCCGCCGCCCCGGCGCTGAGGGGGGAGCCCACGTGGAGATCGTGCAAGCCGAGATGGCCCTCAACCTCCTGAGCGATCTGTACTTCAAGGAGTCGGTCGACCCCGGCTCGGTGCGGCCCCTCGGTAACCGCTCGGAGCGGGGTGCCCCCTGGGGGGTCTACCCCTGCGCCGGGGAGCAGAGGTGGTGCGTCATCACCTGCCGTGACGACGCCGACTGGCAGCGGCTGCGCCAGGCCCTGGGCCACCCACCATGGGCTCTGGACCCCCGCCTCGACACGGTGGAGGGACGCAGGGACCATCACGACCTCCTCGACGAGGGCATCGCAGCCTGGACCCGTCAGCGCCCCGACCGCGAGGTGATGTCGGTCCTCCAGGCCAACCTGGTGCCCGCCGGGATGATGATGTACATGAGCGACCAGCCCGACGACCCCCACCTCGACGAACGCGGCTACATCCTGCACGTGGACCAGCCCGGTATCGGACCCGTGCTGATGGAGGGACCGGCGTTCGCCGCCACCCGGCTGCCACCTCCGATCACCGAACCGGCACCGCTACTAGGCCAGCACACCCGCGAGATCGCCGCCTCGGTGCTCGGCTACCCGCCGGAGCGCATAGACGAGCTCGTCGACCTCGAACTGCTCATCGAGGCCCTCCCGGAGCCGGCCTGAGCCCACCCCGACGCCCGGGGCCACCGCCCGGTTCGCCCGGGGACGGCGCCCGGATGGCCCGGGGGACGGCGCGCTAGGTTCTGGCGACGGGCGCCGGCCCGGGGAGTAGGGGAGCGTTTACCGTCATGCCGAGTCGAATGGCCGCGACACCGTCGGGGAGCGGGGACCGGTGCCTCTGAGCGCCTGCGTGGCCGGTGTCGCCCAGCATCGGGCCCAGCGCCACTTTCGCGGCACCCCCCTCTTCTCCATCGAGCAGTGGGCCAATCTGGCAGCCGAGGCTCTGAGCGACGCCGGGATCGAACCCGGCGAGGTCGACGGTATCTGCTGCGGCGGGGACATCATCGAGGCGTCGCGGTTCGTGCCGGCGACCATCGCCGAGTACTGCGGGTGGTCGGTGAACCTCGCCGAACGGGTGGACCTCGGAGGGGCGTCGGCGGTGGGGGCGGTCTGGAGGGCGGCCACAGCCATAGACGCCGGCCTGTGCGACGTGGTGGTCTGCGGTTTCGTCTCCGAGCCCAGGCCGCCCGATCCCCACCCCGGCCCGCCCGATCCCGGCTACGTCTACGGCGCCTCGAGCAACGAGTGGGGTTCACCGCAGGCCGAGTTCGACATCCCCTACGGCAACCTCGGGCAGAACTGCGGCTACGCCATGTACGCCCGGCGCTACCACGACCTCCACGGGTGGGACGAGACCAGCCGGGTCAAGATCGTCGTCGACCAGCGGGCCAGCGCCGCGGTCAACCCCGACGCCGTGTTCCATGGCGCCCCGGTCACCGCCGACGAGGTCCTCGCGTCGCCGGTGATCGCCACCCCGCTGCACATGTTCGAGATAGTCATGCCCGTGTCGGGGGCGGCCGCGGTGGTCGTCACCTCCCAGAAGCGGGCCCGCTCGGGGCGCCACCGCCCGGTGAGGGTCGCCGGCTTCGGGGAGCACATCACCCACAAGACCCCGACCTACGCCCCCGACCTGCTCACCACGCCCGTCGCCGCCGCCGCCCAGAAGGCTTTCTCGATGGCCGGCATCACCCCCGCCGACGTGGACATGGTGCAGATCTACGACTGCTACTCGATCACGGTCCTGCTCACCATCGAGAACTCCGGTTTCTGCGGGCCCGGGCAGGGGCTGGCGTTCGTGCACGACCACGACCTGTCCTACCGAGGGGACTTCCCGTGCAACACCCACGGTGGCCAACTGGGCTTCGGTCAGGCCGGCCTGGCCGGCGGCATGTCCCATGTGGTCGAGGCGGTGGCTCAGATCCAAGGACGCGCCGGTGAGCGTCAACTGGCCCGCCACGACCGCGCCTACGTCTCGGGCACCGGCGGGGTCATGAGCGAGCAGTCGGCGCTGGTGCTGGTCGGGCTGTGACACACGTGCCTGCCGCCGGATCGGAGCCCCCGGCCCGGCCGCTTCCCCGACCCACTCCCACCTCGGCGCCGTACTGGGAGGGACTGGCGGGGGGGCAGTTGCTGCTCCAGCACTGCCGGACCTGCGCCGCCTGGATCCACTATCCCCGGGTCCGCTGCCCGGCGTGTTTCGGCACCGACCTGGCCTGGGAGGCCGTTGAGGCCGCCGGGGTGCTCTACACCTTCACCGTTGCCGTCCGCCCCACCGCTCCCATGTTCGCCGGGTCCGTGCCCCAGGTGATCGGGGTGGTCGAACTGCCCGTCGGAGTGCGGATCACCACGACCATCGAGACCGACGCCCCCGACTTGCTGCGGGTGGGGACGGCGGTGAGAGGGGTGTTCGACACCTCGGAGGGGGTCGCCCTCCTGCGTTTCGCCCCCGACCGCTGAGCCGAGCCGACGGCCACCGCCCCCACGGGGCCCGTACAGTTCGACCGATGGGCGACCAGGATCGGCTCCGTTGGGACGCCCGCTACGGGGCCGTAGGCGCCGCCGCGCCGAGTCCGGCGCCGGCTCTGCCCGAGGTGTTCTGCGCCCACGCGGCGCGCTTCCCCTCCGCCGGAGAGGCGATGGAACTGGCGTGTGGGACCGGTGCCAGCGCCGTCTGGATGGCCGAGCGGGGTATGGAGGTCTGCGCTATGGACATCTCCCCGGTGGCGCTGGACCGGGCCCGACAGTTGGCTGACGACCACGGGGTGGGCCATAGATGCCGCTTCGTGCTAGCCGACCTCGACCGGGGACTGCCCACCGGACCACCAGCCGCGGTGATCCTCTGCCACATGTTTCGCGACCCCCGCCTGTACGCGCCGATGGCCGCCAGACTGGCCCCCGGGGGGCTGCTGGCCGTCGCCGTGCTGAGCGAGGTGGGCGACCGGCCCGGGCCGTTCCGGGCGGCGCGGGGTGAGCTTGGGCGCGCCTTCGGCTCGCTCCACTTCCTGGCCGGGGACGAGGGGGAGGGGCGGGCCTGGTTGCTGGCCGAGAAACCGCTCGTTCATCCCCCGCCCCCGGCCCGTCCGGAACGGGACCTTCGGCCTGAACCGTTTCCCGGTTGCCCCGACCCGAAATAGCCGATGAGGCAACAGCGTTGTCATAAGTGTAGCGATGAACCCGAAAGGGGGTGGTGCCGCCGGATGACCAGTAGTGGGGCCTCCGCCGACCACTGCAAGGACGACGAGACCCGGCGGTAGCGCCGGGAGACCCGGATGAAGTGCGGATACCAGGTGGGACGGTTCCGTGGGCCGGAGCCCGAGTGGGCTCCCCAGGGTTGGCCGGTCCGATCAGGGCGTTCGGAGGTACATAGAGGAGTTGCCCGGTGGCCGGCGGTCGCCGGGCAACACCTGTATCCACGCACCCGTTGGACGTTCCGCGGGGCGATGCATCCTGTCAGCCTCGACGTCCCCATCGGGGACTCTTGGTGACCGCTAGGCTGCGGCAGCGACAGGTGATCTTGCAAGGAGGGGCCCCTGTGTCGATGACCGACGAGTCCAGCGCTGGGCCGTCCGCTTGGGAACGGCAGCTCTATTCGCATCTGAAGGAGCATGTCCAAAGCGAGCGCGGCATGTTGGAGAGGTACGCCAAGGTGGCCGAGCAGGCCGAGTCCAAGGCGTTCGCCTACCTGGTGAAGATCCTGATCGACGACGAGATGCGCCATCACCGTCTCTTCAACGAGTTGGCGTCGACGCTCGAGACCGAGGCGCTCATGAAGAGCGAGGATCCAGCCGTCCCGTACATGGACTTCCACCGGGTGGACCGCAACGCGGTGCTCGACGGGGCCCGGGAGCTGCTGGCCGGGGAGGAACGCGACGTCGGCGAGCTGAAGCGCCTGCAGCGCGAGATGCGCGACGTCAAAGACACGTCGCTTTGGAGCCTGTTGGTGGAGCTGATGCAGCGCGACACCGAGAAGCACATAGCCATCTTGAAGTTCGTGGTCGACCACACCTGAGCGGTCGGGTTCCGGGTTCGGTCGGCTAGCCGAAGCCGGCCCGGGCCACCCGCCCGTGGTGGATCAGGAGGTTGAGGCGCCGAGGGCGGAAGTCGGCGGTGAACACGTCGGGCCCGGGTGTGTCCCAGTCGGCTATCCGGAGTCCGCCCACCACCTCGTCGTGGGCTTTGGTCTCGGCTTCTTGGCGGGTGAGCCCCTCGTAGTCGACGGCTCGTCGCTCAGGGGTGAACATCCGGTCCCAGGCCGCGTACTCGTCGCTCGTCACCCCAGTCATTCTCCCCTCCGCCGCCACCCCCCGCACGTAGGGCCGCTCGGTACTGACCGAGAGGGTCGAGGGCCCGTAACTCCGGGCCCAGCGAATCTCCTCCCTATCGCCTCAGCCCCGCGGTGGCGGCACGATGAACACGGGACAGGCGCTGTGCTCGGCCACCTGGTGGCTGGTGCTGCCCAACATCAGCTCGCTGAACCCGCCAGCGCCGCGCCGACCGAGCACGATCAGGTCAGCTTCCTCCTCCGACGCCGCGTCGAGTACCGCCAGCACCGGCGGTCCGTCCACGCACAACGTACGGTAAGCGACATGGCTCTGGGCCAGGGGAGCGCACCAGACCGACTCGAAGGTCGCCCGCAACTCGTCGCGGTGGGAATGGCTCGGGACCGGGGCACCCCCGTCGAGCCGGGTCAACAGACCCACCGCGTGCACCGCGATGACCTCCGCTCCGAACGATCCCGCCAGGGTGATGGCCCACTCCAGGGCCCGGCGCGCGTTATCGGACCCGTCCACGCCGACGAGGATCCGCTCGATGGATGGCGTCATGTCTATGGCCCTCCCTCACTGAAGGTGTACCGGTAGTCGGCGACCCTGGCTCGGCCGTTGCCGCCGCTGGTTGCGGTCTCCGGCCGGTAGGGGACGTCGAGCAGGCGGGCTGCGCAGGCGGCCACCGAAAGCGAGAGAGCTCGTAGGTCGTAGCCGCCCTCGAGGAACATGACGATGGGCGTCGCGGCGCCGAAGAGTCCCATCAGGCGTCCGGTCAGGTCGGCGAAATCAGCCGAGCTCAGACTCATGTCACCCAGGGGGTCGTCCCGGTGGGCGTCGAAACCCGCCGATACGAGGATCCAGGTGGGGGTGAACCGCTCGAGTGCGGGGAGGACGACCTCGTCGATACACGCCAGGTAGGTGTCGCCGGTGGATCCGGGGGGTAGCGGGAGGTTGATGGTGGCGCCCCGCCCGGCGCCCTCGCCGCGTTCGGTGACCCGCCCGGTCCCGGGGTACAGCGGCCACTGGTGGAGCGACACGTACAGTACCGAAGGGTCCGACCAGAAGATTTCCTGGGTGCCGTTGCCGTGGTGCACGTCCCAGTCGATGATGGCGACCTTCTCACCTCTCGCGGCCAGCGTGGCGGCGGCCACCGCGATGTTGTTGACGACGCAGAATCCCATGCCGGAGGCCCGCCCGGCGTGGTGGCCGGGCGGCCGGGACAGCACGACCGCGGCCCGGCCGGCGCCGCTGGCCACCGCATCTACGGCGGCCAGGCCGGCCCCGGCGGCGAAACGGGCGGTGTCCCACGATCCCGGGCTCACGACGGTGTCGGGGTCGATCTGGCCGCCCCCGACGGCGCAGAGGTCGATGATGCCGTTCAGGTAGCGGGGGTCGTGCACGGCCTGCAGCTCGCCTGGAGTCGCCGGCCGCGGGGCCAGCCACTCCAGGTCCCCGGCGAAAGCCTGACTACTGAGCGAGCTCACCGCGGCGCTCAGGCGACCGACCTGTTCGGGATGGTAGGGACCGGTTTCGTGATCGTCCTGTTCGAGGGTCGAGGCCACCACCAGCATCGTGCCATGGTGGGTCACCCGGCCCGTCTCGCGACAGGGCCGATGGACCCTGGACCCCGGCCCGGCCCGTCATCCCCCGCCCCGCCCCGCCCGGTTCCGGCGGCCCGGCGAGGCCGTCGCCCAGGCTCTTGGTCCCCTCCGTATCGAACAATATCTATGTTCAATATCACAGTCAGACTGTTTAGTCTTTGGGGGTGCAAGGTATCGAGCGCCGAGCTGCACTGCTGCGGACGCTCCAGGAATCCGGGCGGGTGGACGTGGCCGACGCAGCCCGGCGGTTCGGGACGGCCGAGATGACCATCCGCCGGGACCTCGACGCCCTCGTCGCCCGGGGGGCGGCCCGCCGGGTGCGGGGCGGAGCCGTGAGCCTGCTGCTGCGCGGCGAGGAACCTCCGTTCGCCCTGCGTTCGCTGGCCGCCCCCCGGGCCAAGGCGCGCATCGGTGCGGCGGCGGCGGCGTTGGTGGCCGACGGAGAGTCGGTGGTGCTCGACGGAGGGACGACCGCCTTGGAGGTGGCCCGGTCGCTGGCCGGTCGGCACCTCACGGTCATGGCCGTTTCGATGCACGCCGTCGGCCTGCTCAGCTCCGACGCCGCGGTGGATCTCGTGGTCGCCGGCGGCCAGGTCCGCCACGGCGAGCTATCCGTGGTGGGGCCACTGGCCACCGCCAGCCTGCGTTCTCTGCGCTTCGACACGGCCATCATCGGCTGCTGTGGCCTGGCCGACGGCTGGGTCACCGCCCATGACCTCGGTGACGCCGAGATCAAACGGACCATGCTGGAGGTCTCGGCCCGCCGCATCCTCGTGGCCGACAGCTCGAAGTGGGCCCGATCGGCCACCGCCGTGGTCTGCCGGATGGAGGACTTCGACGCAGTGGTCACCGATGGACCGGTCACCGATGGGCCGGACTTCGACGCAGCGGTCACCGACTCGCGGGTGACCAGCGGGGCGGTCCCCCCGACGGTGGTGGCCGCCCTTCGTGAGGCCGGTGTCGAGCTCGTCACCGTCTGACGCACCGGTGCCCGCTCCGCCCGTCCCGGACCGGGCCGTCGGGGTGTGGCCGGTGGTGACGGTGTTCTTCGGGCTGGGCTTCGTGTCGGCCAACTGGGCCTCGCGCATCCCGGCCATCGCCGCCCCTCTGCACCTGCGCCCCCAACAGCTCGGCCTCGACCTGCTCGGCCCGGCCGTGGGGGCGGTCGCCGCCATGCCGGTGACGGCTTGGGTCCTCGGTCGGCTCCGACCCCGTGAGGTGGTGGGCGCCGCTTTCGTGCCCCTGACCGTGTCCCTTCCCTTCATCACCGTGGTCCGGCGCCCGTGGCAGCTGTTCGTGGTGCTGCTGGTCTGGGGCATCGCCGTCGGGGTAGTGGACGTCGGGATGAACGTGGAGGCGGTCGCCGTCGGCCAGCGCCTCGAGCGGCGGATCATGTCGCGCTTCCACGCCGGCTACAGCCTGGGGGGCCTGGCCGGGGCCGGGGCTGGCGCCGCCTCGGCCGCCGCCGGCATTTCGGCCCGGACCCAGATATCGGTGCTCAGCGCCGCCGCTCTGCTGGCCGGGCTGCTCGCCTGTCGGCGTTTCGCTCCCCCCACCCCCTTGGTCGGGGAGTCGGGTCACCCCGGAGGGCGACGGGAGCCGACAGCTAGCCGGCAGGCGGACAGGAGACGGCTGCGCCCGTCGTGGGCGCTGGCGGCCCTGTCGGCCATGGCCTTCGCCTCGTTCCTGGCCGAGGGGGCGGCCAACGACTGGAGCGCGCTGTATCTGCACAGCTCCCTCGGCGCCTCCTCGGCCCTCGCCGCGCTCGGCTACACCTGCTTCGCCGTGGCCATGGCCCTCGGCCGGCTGAGCGGCGACCATCTCACCGGCCGGTGGGGCCCCGGCCGCCTCGTCCGGGCGTCGGCCGCGGCCGGGGCCGCGGGGTTCGGGGGGGCGCTCCTGGTGGGTCGCCCGGTGGCGGCCATGGTGGGTCTGCTGCTGCTCGGAGCGGGCCTGTCGACCGTGGTGCCCAACGTCTTCTCGAGGGCGGCCGCCGACGGTCCGGCCGGCCCGTCGCTGGCTGTGGTCACGCTCTGCGGGTACGGGGGCATGCTGGCCGGCCCCGCGGCCATCGGGGCCCTGGCCGGAGTCACCGGATTGCCGACCGCCCTCGGCGTGGTGGCCGGGCTCTGCGCAGTGGTGGCGGTGCTGGCCGGGGCTCTCGACGACCGGCCTTCGGTGACGGCGGTCAGGCCAGAAAGCCGCGCAGCAGAGCGGCCGTAGCCGACAGGTGCTCGGCCATGGCGTGGCGGGCGGCGGCCGGATCCCCGGCCACGATGGCCGCAACTATGGCCGCGTGCTGGTCCTCTGAGTGGGTGACGTTGCGCTCGAGCACCGGTATGGCGTCGAGGAAGCCGTTGATCTGCATGCGCACCTCGGCCACCGCCGCGGTGAGGGAGGGCGAGCCGGTCACCTCGGCCACCGCCAGGTGGAAGCGGGAGTCGAGGCGGCGGTACTCGGGTACGTCCTCGGCCCGGGCGCAATCCTCGTAGCAGGCCAGCAGCACGGCCGTCTGGTTCCCCTCGCCGACCGCCGCCGACGGACCCTCCGGCCGGGCCGAGGTGCGGAAGTGAGTCGCCGCCTGCTCGGCCGCTCCGACCTCGAGGACGTGGCGCAGCACCAGCGTGTCGTCGAGGTCGTGACCGGTCTGGCGGTTGAGCCGTCGGGCCGCCGCCTTGCTCAGCTTGGGCAGGACCTGGCTGACGAACGTGCCCCCGTAACGGCCCCGCCGCGACTCGACGTAGCCACTGCGCTGCAGCGCCCGGATGGCCTCCCTCAACGTCACCCGGCTCACCCCGAGCCGTTCGGCCAGTTCCCGCTCCGGCGGGAGGCGCGACCCTGGCTCGGCCAGACCCAGCTTGATGGAGGTCAGCAACCGCTCGACGGTCTCCTCGAACGCGTTGCCCGCTCGGAGCGGGCGGAACACCACGTCCTGGGCGCGGGCCCACGACGAGTTGTCAACGGCCGAGCCGGCCGAGCCGGCCGAGCCGGTCGAGGCGGTAGAGCCGGCCGAGCCGGTCGAGGCGGTAGAGCCGGCCGAGCCGGTCGAGGCGGCGGAGGCGGATGAACGGGGCACGAGCCGCGGCAGTCTAGAGCGGGGTCACGTAGGCACCCGAGATGCCACCGTCCACCAGGAACGTGGAAGCGGTCATGAACGAGGAGTCGTCGCTGGCGAGGAAGGCCACCGCCGCCGCCATCTCCTCGGGCTCGCCGAAACGGCCGATGGGCACATGGACCATGCGGCGGGCGGCCCGCTCGGGGTCCTTGGCGAACAACTCCTGCAGCAGCGGGGTGTTCACCGGACCGGGGCAGAGGGCGTTGACCCTGATCCCCTCCCGGGCGAACTGGACCCCGAGCTCGCGGGTCATGGCGAGAACTCCGCCCTTGGATGCGGTGTAGGAGATCTGCGATGTGGCCGAGCCGAGCACCGCCACGAACGAAGCGGTATTGATGATCGAGCCCTTGCCCTGCTGCTGCATGTAAGGGATCACCTTCTGGCAGCAGAGGTAGACCGACTTCAGGTTGACGTCTTGGACCCGCGTCCAGGCGTCGACATCTGTGGTGAGGATGGAGTCGTCCTCGGGCGGCGATATCCCGGCGTTGTTGAACGCCACGTCGATGCGGCCGTAGGCCCGGTGGGCTTCGGCGAAGAGGTTGGCTACGTCATCGGCGTTGGACACGTCCGTGGCCACGAACAGGCCGTCGACGGAATCTGCGGCCTGTTTGCCCGCCTCCGGGTCCACGTCGGCGACCACCACCTTGGCTCCCTCAGAGGCCAGGCGCCGCACCGTCGCCAAGCCGATACCTCCAGCTCCGCCGGTCACCACCGCCACCCGGTCGACGAGTCGCCGGCAGACCATTTCTTCCATGCTCCCTACTCCTCTGTCGCGATGAACACGTTCTTGGTTTCGGAGAACGAGTCGGGGGCGTCAGGTCCCAACTCGCGTCCGAGGCCCGACTGCTTGTATCCGCCGAAGGGGGTCCAGTAGCGGACCGAGGAGTGGGAGTTCACCGACAGGTTTCCCGACTCCACCCCCCGGGCGACGCGCAGGGCCCGCCCCACGTCCCTCGTCCAGATCGACCCGGACAGGCCGTAGTCGGTGTCGTTGGCCATGCGCAGGGCCTCGGCTTCGTCGGCGAAGGTGGCTACGGCCACCACCGGACCGAAGATCTCCTCCCGGAAGGCCGGCGAGGAGGTGGACAGCCCGGCCAGCACCGTCGGCGGGTACCAGAAGCCGGGGCCGTCGGGGCAGCTGCCCCGAAACGCCACATCCGAGTCGTCGGGCACATAGGCCGCCACCGACTGGCGCTGGGCGGCGCTGATGAGCGGACCCATGTCGGCCTGCTCAGAAGCCGGATCCTCGACCCTGAGGGCCTTGACGGCCGGCTCGAGCAGCTCCATGAAGCGGTCGTAGGCGGACCGCTCGACCAGGATGCGCGAGCGGGCGCAGCAGTCCTGGCCGGCATTGTCGAACACGCTCATGGGGGCGGTGGCGGCCGCCTTCTCGAGGTCGGCGTCGGCGAAGATGATGTTGGCGCTCTTGCCGCCCAGCTCCAGGGTGACCCGTTTGACCTGCTCGGCGCAGCCGGCCATGACCCGCTTGCCGACCGCGGTCGAGCCGGTGAACACCACCTTGCGGACATCGGGATGGGTCACGAAGCGCTCGCCGACCACCGAACCGGCCCCGGGGATCACATTGAACACATGCTCGGGCAGCCCCGCTTCGAGAGCCAGCTCGCCGAGACGGATGGCCGTCAGCGGGGTCAACTCGGCCGGTTTGAGGACCACCGTGTTGCCCGCCGCCAGAGCCGGGGCGAAGCCCCAACCGGCGATGGGCATCGGGAAGTTCCACGGCACGATCACCCCCACCACCCCGAGGGGCTCCTTGAAGGTGATGTCCACCCCGCCGGGGACCGGAATTTGGCGCCCGAACAGCCGCTCGGGGGCCGCCGAGTAGTACATCAGGCAGTCGCGAACGTTGCCGGCCTCCCAGCGGGCGTTGCCGATGGTGTGCCCGGAGTTGGTCACCTCGAGGCGGGCCAGTTCCTCGCGGTGGCTGTCCACCGTCTCGGCGAAGCGGCGCAGGAGGGCCGCCCGGTCGGCGGGCGAGACGGCTCTCCAGGAGTCGAAGGCCCGTCGGGCCGCTTCGATGGCGGTGTCGGCCTCGGGCAGGGAGGTCTGGTCGATTCGGGCCACGACCTGCTCGGTGGCGGGATTGACCACTTCGGTGGTGCTCAAGCGTTCCTCTCGTTTCGGTAGGCGGCGGCCGCCTCGACCAGGGACTCGAAGAGGCGGTCGTCGGCGTCATTGCTCTCCGGGTGCCACTGCACGCCGACGGTGAAGCGGTGTCCGGGAAGCTCGACCCCTTCGACCGTGCCGTCGGGGGCGCGGGCGACCACCTCGAGGCCCTTTCCCACTCGGTTCACGCCCTGGTGGTGATGACACATCACCTCGCCGGCCGGGCCGAGGACCGAAGCGAGCACGCTCCCCGTTTCGATCTCGACCGTATTGGGGGTCATCCGTCCCGGTACGGCCCGGTGGCGGTCGGTGCCGGTGACGTCGGGGAGATGCTGGTGAAGTGTGCCGCCGAGGGCCACGTTCATCACCTGCAGGCCCCGGCAGATGGCCAGGACCGGTAGGTCCATCTCGATGGCGGCCAGGCACAGCGCCGACTCCCATCGGTCGCGCTCGGTCCTCGGGCGGTCGGTGGACGGATGGGGCGGTGCTCCGTAGCGCGCCGGGTCGACGTCGGCCCCGCCGGTGAGGACCAGGGCCGCCAACGCGTCGAGGACCTCGTGGGGGTCGGCGGCCGAGGGCGGCAGGAGGATGGGGGCACCTCCGGAGCGCACCACCGCCGACACGTAGGTCATCGGCAACAGCGCCGACACTTCGTCCCAGACGCCGTGGCGGGCGGACTCGACGTAGGTGGTGAGCCCGATGAGGGGCCGGTCAGAGCCGCTCGAAACCACGGAACCTCTCCCAGTCGGTCACCGCCGCCGCGTAGGCGTCGAGCTCGATCCGGGCGGCATTGACGTAGTGCTCCACCACGAGCCGGCCGAACGCCTTCTCGGCCACTTCGCTGCCGGCCAGGAGGCGGGCCGCCTCGTCGAGCGAGGCCGGCACCCGGGGCAGGTCGGCCCGGTAGGCGTTGCCGGTGAACTCCGCCTCGAGTGGCAGTTCGTGTTCCACGCCGTGCAGGCCGGCGGCGATGAGGGCGGCCACGGCCAGGTAGGGGTTCACGTCCCCACCCGGGACCCGGTGCTCCACCCGGAGGGAGTCCCCGTGACCGACGACCCGCAAGGCGCAGGTTCGATTGTCCCGGCCCCAGGCGACCGCGGTGGGGGCGAAGCTGCCCTCGACGTAGCGCTTGTAGCTGTTGATGTTGGGCGCCAGGAAGTAGGTGAGCTCCCGGGTGGTGGCGAGCAGACCGGCGAGGAAGTGTTCCATGAGCGGGGAGAAGCCGTGCCGGCGGTCACCGGCCATGACCGCCTCGCCGTCGGTCGAGCGGAGGCTCAGGTGGATGTGGCACGAGTTGCCCTCGCGCTCGTCCCACTTGGCCATGAACGTCAGGCTCATGCCTTCCTGGGCGGCGATCTCCTTGGCGCCGGACTTGTAGATGCTGTGGTTGTCGCAGGTGGCGAGGGCGTGGGCGTAGCGGAAGGCGATCTCGTGCTGGCCCAGGTTGCACTCACCCTTGGCCGACTCCACGTAGAGGCCGGCCCCCTCCATCTCGGCCCGGATGCGCCGCAGCACCGGCTCGACCCGGGCCGTGCCCATGATGGAGTAGTCGACGTTGTACTGATTGGCCGGTTTGAGGCCCCGGTAGCCCTTGTCCCAGGCCTCCTCGTAGGAATCACCGAAGAGGATGAACTCCAGCTCGGTGCCGGCGTAGGGCACCAGGTTGCGCTCGGCCAGGCGGTCGAGCTGGCCCTTCAGGACCTGTCGGGGGGAGGCCTCCACGGGCCGGCCGTCCTCCCACTCGAGATCGCAGATGACCATGGCCGTGCCCGGGTGCCAGGGCACCCGGCGCAGGGTGGCGAGGTCCGGCTTCATCACGAAGTCCCCGTACCCCTTCTCCCAAGACGACATGGCGTAGCCGTCGACGGTGTTCATGTCGACGTCGACGGCGAGCAGGTAGTTGCACCCCTCGGCGGCGTGGGGGACGACCTCCTCGAGGAAGAACCGGGCTGAGCAGCGCTTGCCCTGGAGCCGCCCCTGCATGTCGGTGATGGCCACCACGACGGTATCGATCCGCCCATCGGCGGCCATCTCGGTCAACTCGTCGAGAGTCAGTGTCACCGAACCATTCCTACACCCGTCGCGAGAGCGTCACCCGCTCGAAACATTGGATTGAAACAATGGACTATGGACAGGCCATTGGTGTTTCTGCTCCAATACCTAGTGCAGGAAGGGATTGGCGCGCAAGCTGTCCATTTGGGTCTAGACCCAACCGGCCAGCGGTGTTACAGTCCGCTCGTTTCTCAGGGGAGGCACTTGTGAATAGGGAGGCAGTGTGTCGGATGTGATCCGGGACCGCTCGGCCGAGCTCGCCGGCATGGATGCCGATGAGCGACGGTTGGCCGAGTTGGGCTACAAGCAGGAGCTGAACCGGAGCTGGTCGGGGTTTCACAACTTCGCCATCTCGTTCTCCATCATCTCGATCCTGGCCGGGTGTTTCACCACCTTCGGTACGGGGTGGAACGGCGGGGGCCCGGCAGCCATCGCCTGGGGGTGGCCCATCCTCGGGCTGGGCGTGCTGATGATCGGCCTGTGCCTGTCCGAGCTGGTGTCGGCCTACCCGACCTCGGGCGGCATCTACTGGTGGGCGTCCAAGCTGGGCGGTCCCAAGGCCGGCTACTACACCGGCTGGCTGAACCTGATCGGCCTGCTGGCCATCGTGGCGTCGGTGGCCTACGGGTGTGCCACCTTCTTCGACCTGATGCTCGGGTTCTTCGACTCCGGGTACACGTCGGGCAACCTCAACCACATATTCCTGTACTTCCTGGTGGTCCTCGTGCTGGCCTCGCTGGTCAACATCTTCTCGAGCCACCTGCTGGCCATCATCAACAGCGTTTCGGTGTGGTGGCACGTCTTCGGTGCCGCCGCCGTGGTGCTGATCCTGATCTTCCTGCCCCACCACCACGCCAGCCTGTCGACGGTGTTCACCAAGACGGTCAACAACACCGGCTTCTTCGGGGGTCGCACCGGCGGGTTCGGCTACATCTTCCTGATCCTGCCCATCGGAGCCCTGCTCACCCTCTACACCATCACCGGCTACGACGCCTCGGCCCACCTCTCGGAGGAGACCAAGTCGGCCGCCAACTCGGCGGCCCGGGGCATCTGGCAGTCCATCCTCTACTCGGCCATCGGAGGGTGGATCCTGCTGCTGGCCTTCCTCTTCGCCGTCCAACCGTCTGTCACTTCGACTGTCAATGGTAAGTCGACCACGATGAGCGGGGTAGACGCCGTCACCAATGGTGGTGGCGGGGTGTCGGTCATCTTCTCGCAGGCCCTCACCAAACAAGTGGGGTGGGATCGTCCTGCTCATCTCCACCGCCGGGCAGTTCTTCTGCACCATGGCCTGCATGACCAGCTGCACCCGGATGCTGTTCGCCTTCAGCCGGGACGGGGCCGTCCCCGGCCACCGCTACTGGTCGAGGCTCAACTCCAGCCGGGTGCCGGTCTACGGGGTCATCCTCACCGCCGTCATCTCGGTCATCCTGACCGCCCCGGCGCTGGTGAAGGTCAATATCAACGGGGCCCCGGTGCCGGTCGCCTTCTACGCCGTGGTGTCCATCGGCGTCATCGGGCTTTACTGGTGCTTCTCCATCCCCATCTGGCTGCGTCTGAAGATGGGCGACCGTTTTGAGGGCGGGGGCTGGACCCTCGGCGCCCGCTACAAGGTGATCGCCCCCCTGGCCCTGCTGGTCGTCTTCATCACCACCATCTCGGCCTTCCTGCCCACCTCCAACGGGGGCGTGCCGTGGTCACCGCACGGGGTGTGGGGCTGGCGCTATGTGAACTACACCATCCTGGTGGTCCCCGGCGCCATGCTGCTGCTGTGGCTCTACTGGCACCTGTCGGTGAAACACTGGTTCACCGGGCCCAAGCACAACATCGACGTGCCGGACCAGCCGGCTGCGGCCCAACCGGCGCCGGCAGCAGAGTAGGGGGACGGGGCCGTGTACTCGAGCATCCTCGTGGCCGTCGACGACTCCGAGCAGTCGCAGAGGGCGGTGAGCGCGGCTGGTGAGCTGGCCAGGCTCTCCGGGGCCACCGTCCATCTCTTCCATGTCCGTGAACGCCAGGACGTCATCGGCAAGAGCGGCGGTTCTTTCGACGTCGAGGACGCCGAGGAGGTCACCGCTCTGCTCGAGCGGTCGGTCGCCGCGCTGAGCGACAGCGGGGTGACCACCACGACCAAGTCGGTGCACGTGCCCATCGGCCACGTCGCCAACGAGATCGTCAAGGCCGCCGCCGAGGCGGGAGCCGACACCATAGTGATGGGCTCCCACGGTCGTTCCAGCCTGGCCGCCGTAGTGCTCGGCTCCAACGCCTACAAGGTGCTGCACCTCGCCGACCGGCCGGTGCTGGTGGTGCGTTAGGCGGAGGGGGCGACGCCCCCGGCTGAGGAGCCGGGGGCGGTTAGGCCGGTGCGCAGGGATATCCGGATACGGTCGGGGCGGAACAGGTCCCGGGCGAACTCCACCGGGCGCCCCGCCGCCGTGTAGGCGGTCCGCTCGATGAGCATCAGCGGGGCGGCCACGGCGATGTCCAGCAGATCGGCCTCCTCCCGGCGGGCGATGACCGGTTCGAGGGACTCGGCCGCGCTCGCCGGCACCTGACCGTAGCGGCGGCCGAGCAGTTCGTAGAGCGACCCGGTCAGGCGGTGGGCCAGGAGGTCGGGGAACGTCTCGGAGGGGAAGTAGGAGCGTTCGATGGCCAGGGGCTCGCGGCGGGCTGTCCGGACCCTGACCACCTCGTGCACGGCGGCCGCCCGGGGTAGCGCCAGGGCCGAGGCCACGGCCCGGTTGGCCGCTATGGTGCGGGCCGATATCACCCGGGCGCCGGCGCGCAGGTTGGCCCGGCGCATCTGCACGGTGAATCCGGCCAGCCCGGTCAGGTCGCAGTCGATGCGGGCCTCGCGGATGAAGGTGCCCCCGTTGCGACCGGCGCGCCGTTCCAACGTCCCGGCCGCCTGCAGCGCGGCGAGGGCCTGGCGGAGGGTCATGCGGCTGACGCCGAGCAGCGACGCGAAGCGGTCCTCGCGGGGGAGGCGGTCGCCGGCGACGAGGTCGCCGCGGGCCATGAGGTCGGTGAGCCAGTGGGTGATGGCGGCGTGCACCGGGGTGCCGTCGAGGCGCGACAGATCGGGGGCCGTGGCCAGCCAGTCCGGCTGGGTCCGGTCCTCGCTCACAGATGAGGCCCGCGCACCATGCGACGCCGATGATAACCACCGGGTTCTGTCTAGACCTGAAAGCGGCGGAGCCCTATCCTGGCGGGAGTGGGGGGAAGCGTTCCGGCCGACGACCAGGAGGTGCTGGAGCGCATCTTCCTCAGGGTGGAGGAGCTGAAGGGCCAGGTGGTCGCCGCCCAGCCGCTGCCCGGTGGGCTGACCAACCGCAACTACCGGGTGGACACCCGGGACGGCTCGTTCGTCGTACGGGTCTCGCCCCGGCCGGCGGGGGGACTGCCCATCGACCGTGACCACGAGCACCGCAACTCGGTGATTGCGGCGTCGACCGGGGTCGGGGCGCCGGTCGTCGCCTACCTTCCCGACGAGCTCGCCATGGTGATCGGTTTCATCGACGGTGTCACCTTCACCGACGCCTCGTTCGCCGACGACCGCCATGTGGAGCGGGTGGCAGTGGCCTGCCGGCGCCTCCACGACGGCCCCCGTTTCGTCAACGACTTCGACATGTTCGACGTCCAGGCCTCCTACCTGGATCTGGTGCGTCGCCACGGGTACCGGCTGCCGGCCGACTACTGCGACCACCTCGATGCAGTGGCGCGCATCCGGGGCGCCCTCACCCGGCGCTTCGAGGGGGTCGTCGCCTGTCACAACGACCTTCTCGCCGGCAACTTCATCGACGACGGCCGGGACGTGCGCATAATCGACTACGAGTACGCGGGTAACAACGATCCGTGTTTCGAGCTGGGCAACATCTGGAGTGAGTGCCACCTGACGCTCGAGCAGCTGTCGGGACTGGTCACCGCCTACTACGGCCGCCACCGGGTGAGCCGTCTGGCCCGGGCCCGCCTGCTGGGGCTCATGTCGCAGTACGGGTGGACGCTGTGGGCGTCCATCCAGGAGGCCACCAGCCACATCGAGTTCGACTACTGGGAGTGGGGCATGGAGAAGTACGAGCGGGCCGTGGCCACCTTCCGGGGGCCCGACCTGGACGGGTTGATCGAGCAGGCACAGGAGGACGACTAGATGACTTCCCCAGCGGCGGTGGGCGGCACTCTTCCGAGCCGGGCCGAGATCGTGGTCATCGGCGGCGGGGTCATCGGCACCAGCGTCGCCTACCATCTGGCCCGGCTGGGCCGCACCGACACCGTGCTCGTGGAGCAGGGTCACCTGTCGGGGGGCACGACCTGGCACGCCGCCGGTCTGGTGGGCCAGCTGCGCACCACCGAGAGCGGTACCCGGCTGGTCCAGTACTCGGCCCGCCTGTACTCCGAGCTTGAGGCCGAGACCGGCCTGGCTACCGGTTTCAAGCGCTGCGGAGGGGTGACCGTGGCCCGGACCGAGGACCGCATGGTGCAGCTGCGGCGGACCGCGGCCACCGCCGAAGCCTACGATCTGGAGTGCCGCCTGCTGACGCCGGCCGAGGCGCGCGACCTGTACCCCGTACTCCGTCACGACGACCTCGTGGGGGCCATCTGGCTGCCCGGCGACGGAACCGCCAACCCCGTGGACGTCACCGCGTCGCTGGCCCGCGGCGCCCGCTCGAGGGGGGTGCGCATCCTCGAGGAGACCCGGGTGACGGGGGTGACGGTCCGGGCCGGTCGGGTCGCCGGGGTGGACACCGACGCCGGCCCGATCGAAGCGGACATCGTGGTCAACTGCGCCGGGCAGTGGGCCAAGGCGGTCGGGCTCATGGCCGAGGTCAACGTCCCGATGCACTCGGCCGAGCACTTCTACGTGGTGACCGACCGCATCGACGGCGTGGAACGAGACCTGCCCATCCTGCGCGACCCCGACGGCTACACCTATTTCAAAGAGGAGGTCGGGGGCCTGGTGGTGGGCGGTTTCGAGCCGCAGGCCAAGCCGTGGGTGGCGCCCGACCGCATACCTCACCCTTTCGAGTTCCAACTGCTCGACGAGGACTGGGAGCACTTCTCGGTGCTCATGGACAGCGCTCTGCACCGCATACCGGTGCTGGCCGAGACCGGCATCAAGAAGTTCTACAACGGGCCCGAGAGCTTCACCCCCGACAACCAGTTCATCCTGGGCGAGGCGCCGGAGGTGGCCGGCTTCTTCGTGGGCGCCGGCTTCAACTCGGTGGGTATCGCCTCGGCGGGGGGAGCCGGTCGGGCCCTCGCCGAGTGGATCGTCGAGGGTGAGCCGACCAGCGACCTGACCGGCGTGGACATACGGCGCTTCGCCGGCTTCAACGGCAACAACCAGTGGCTCCACGACCGGGTCGGGGAGATCCTCGGGCTGCACTACGCCGTGCCGTGGCCCAACCGGGAGCTCGAGACGGCTCGGCCGTTCCGGCGGAGCCCGGCCTACGAGCATCTCGCCCGGGCCGGAGCCGTGTTCGGCTCCAAGATGGGCTGGGAGCGGGCCAACGTGTTCGCCCCGGCCGGTCACGACCCGGTGCTCGACTACACATGGGGTCGGCCCGGGTGGCTCGAGTGGTCGGCTGCCGAGCAGCGGGCGACGAGAGACGCGGTGGCCCTGTTCGACCAGACGTCGTTCGGCAAATTGCTCGTCACCGGGCCGGATGCCGTCGACGTGCTGCAGTGGCTGTGCACCGCCGACGTGGACGTACCGGTCGGGCGTTCGGTGTACACCGGGATGCTCAACCGCCGGGGCGGCTACGAGGCCGACGTGACCGTAACCCGCCTGACGCCGGACCAATTCCTGCTCGTCACCAGCTCCGCGTCGGCCAACCGAGACATGGCCTGGATCCGCCGCCACGCCGGTGCGCCCGGAGGTCCGGGGGACCGCGTCGCGGTGGTCGACGTGTCGGCCCTCTACGCCGTCTACGGGGTCATGGGACCCCGATCGAGGGAGCTGCTGGAGCGCCTGACGCGCGCCGACCTCAGCGACGCCGCCTTCCCTTTCGGCACCAGCCGGGAGATCGACCTGGGCTACGCCACGGTGCGGGCCACCCGCATCACCTACGTCGGTGAGCTGGGCTGGGAGCTCTACGTGCCGGCCGAGTTCGCCGTGGGCGTCTACGAGCAGCTCGTGGCCACCGGCGCCGACCTCGGGCTGGTCAACGCCGGGTACTACACCATCAACTCGCTGCGCCTGGACAAGGGTTACCGGGCCTTCGGCAGCGACCTCACCCCGGACTACGGGCCGGTCGAGGCGGGACTGACCTTCACCTGCAAGCTGACGTCGGGCATCGATTTCGTCGGTCGCGACGCCGTGGAGAAGGTGCGCGCCGAGGGGCCCCGGCGCCGGCTGGTCTCGTTCCGCCTCACCGACGCCGAGGTGATGATGTGGGGAGGGGAGCTGGTCCTCTGCGACGGGCAGGCCGTCGGGCAGGTGACCTCGGCGGCGTGGTCGGCGACCTTCGACAGCTGCGTCGGGCTGGCCTACGTGTGGCGCAGGGACGGTGCCGCGGTGACCGCCGACCACATCCGGGCCAGTTCCTTCCACATCAACGTGGGCGGCACGGTGGCGCCGGCCGCGGTCAGCCTGCGGCCCCTCTACGACCCGGCCAACGAGCGCATCCGCAGCTGAACCGCCGTCGTTGACGGGCGGGGGACGGAGTCAGCGGTCCCCGGCCGGCGGGGTCCGGCGGGGTCCGGCGGCGCTCAGGCCCCGACGATGGCCCGCACCTCGGCCAGTTCGCTCTCGCTCAGGCGCCACGCCCCGGCCGCGGCGTTGGCCTGCACCTGGTCCACCTTGGTCGCGCCGGCGATCACCGACGAGACCGCCGGCTGGGCCAGCAGGTAGGCGAAGGCCAGGTCGAGCAGGCCGTGGCCGTGGTCGCCGGCCCACGCCGTGAGGGCGTCCACCCGGTCGAAGTTGTCCTCGGTCAGGACACTGTCGGCCATGCCCTGGCCCCAGCGCTCCAGGCGCGTGCCCTTGGCCGGTGGCTCGCCCCGACGGTACTTGCCCGTGAGCAGGCCGCTGGCCAGGGGGAAGTACGGCAGGTGGCCTATGCCCAGCTGTTCGCAGAGGGGGAGGACCTTGGCTTCGTCGTCGCGGTTGAGCAGGTTGTAGTGGTTCTGCACGCTGACAAAGCGCGCTCCGCCGGCCGCCTCCTCGGCCTCGCGCAGCTGAGCCTCGGAGAAGTTGGAGCAGCCGATCTCGCGCACCTTGCCGGCCGTCACCGCCTCGTCGAGGACCGCCAGGGTGTCGGCGATGGGTGTGGAGGGGTCGGGTCGGTGCAGTTGGTAGAGGTCTATGTGGTCGGTGCCGAGCCGGCGCAGGCTGGCTTCCAGGGCCCGGCGGACATAGTCCGGCGCGGCCCCGCCCGAGCCTTCCTCGCCGCGCACCGGGCTGCCGAACTTGGTGGCGATGAGGACCTGATCGCGGCGCGACCCGAGCGCCTCCCCTAGGCGCGCCTCGCTCGCCCCGTAGGAGTCGGCGGTGTCGAAGAAGTTGATGCCCGCCTCGATGGCCGCGTCGACCACGGCCGGTACCGCTTCGGCCTCCATGCCCAGGCCGAAGTTGTTGGTGCCGAGGCCGATCACGGTCACCTCGAGGGAGCCGATCTTGCGAGTTTCCATACATCCTCTCTACCACGCCCTCGAGGGGCCGTCGGCGCTCGACCCGGCCCGCTACCGTCGCGATGTCCGCCCCGGGAACAGGTCCCGGGCGGCGACCAAGCGAGGGGGACGGGCCACCCATGACCCAGCCAGTGGCATTGATCACCGGGGCCAGCCGGGGTATCGGCAAGGCGGTGGCCGTCCACCTGGCCCGGGCCGGCTACGACGTGGCTCTCGGGGCCCGCACCATGCAAGAGGGGGAGGCGAGGGAGCACTCCTCGACGGTCAAGGCCAGCAACACCAAGCCCCTCCCGGGGTCTCTCACCACCACCGCAGCCCTGGTCGAGGCCGAAGGCCGCCGAGCCCTGGCGGTGTACCTCGACCTGCTCGACCGGGCATCGCTGGGATCGGCCGTGGCGACCGTGTTGGAGCGGTGGGGACACATCGATGTCCTGGTGAACAACGGGCGCTACATCGGTCCGGGGCACATGGACCTGTTCATGGACACCCCGGTGGAGTTGCACGAGAAGCACCTGGAGGCCAACGTGCTGGCCCCCATCATCCTGTCACGCCTGGTGCTGCCGCAGATGCTCGAACGCGGCAGCGGAGACATCATCAACATGACTTCCTCGGCCGGCAACGACAATCCGCCGGCTCCGGCCGGCTCGGGGGGATGGGGTCTCGGCTACGCCATGTCCAAAAGCGCCCTGCACCGCCTGGCCGGCATCCTCCATGTGGAGCTGAGCGACCGCGGTATCCGAGCCTTCAACCTGCACCCCGGGGCGGTGCAAACCGAGCGCCTCGCCGCCGACATGGGTGACTTCGGGTTCGACTCCAGCCAGTGGGCTCCCCCCGACGTAGTCGGCGCCGCCGCGGTGTGGTTGCTCACCACACCCGAGGGGCGGGCCCGCTCGGGGGAGTGGGTGGAGTCCCAGGATCTCTGCCGGCAGCTCGGCCTCGTGCCCGGCTGGCCCACCCCCTGACCTCGGGCTGACCCCCCGCCGGCCGGGTCCGGCGGCCGTCCCGACCCGACGTCGGCGGCGGTCACCAGCCGTGGCGGGTGAGCCGATCGCCGCCGGCGCGCTTCGATTCGTAGGCCGCCCGGTCGGCGGCGGCTCTCACGTCCTCGAGGTGCTGGCTCCGGCCGCTGGCCACCCCCACGCTCAAGGCGATCTCCAGACCGGGGCTGATCCACTCCCAGGGCTGCTGGCGGCTCTGCTCGATGATGGCCGCCGCCCGCTCGGTGCTCACGTCGAGGTCGGCCCCGGCCAGTACCAGGATGAACTCGTCCCCGCCGAGCCGCACCGCCAGGTCACCGGGCCGCACGTTGCGCTGCAGGATGGTGGCGATCCGCCCCAGCACGGCATCGCCGGCGTCGTGGCCGAACTCGTCGTTCACCCGTTTGAAACGGTCCACGTCGAGCATGATCACTCCGACCTGGCCGACCTGGCGCCGTTCGAGATCGGCGGCGTAGGAGGCCAGCGCCCGCCGGTTACCGATGCCGGTCAGGTCGTCGAGCTCGACCTGTAGGGACACCCGGTGCAGGTCGGTCTGCATCCGCTCGGCGGTGATGCGGGTCCGCATGGCGTCGAGCTTGGCCTCGCGCTCGGCCCACCGGCGACGGGCCTGGTGGCGGGCGCTGCGCAAACCGAAGGTGGAGTACCCGTCGGCGGCCTCGGACTCGGCGGCCACGAACAGCGCCAGGTCGTAGAGCTGGGGGTACAACTCGGGGCTCATGGCGTCGACCGCCTCCGCCCCCGCCCGGCGGCGCGTCCCGGCGTCGATGTCATCCCTTCGGCTGTGGCTGACGGCCAAGGCCAGCTTCAGGTGACCGACGGGTCGCGGCTCGCCGGCGCCGTCGCCTTCGAGCTCGGCCAGGCGGCCGGCGACGGAGTCGGCAACGTCGCGGCCGGTCAGCGCGGCCATGAGGTGGCCGAGGGCCTCGAGTTCGGCGTGCCAGTTGGCGGGCATGGCGAACCTGACCGACGCCCGCGCCAGCTGCTCCCACTCCTCGCCCCGCCGAGCCAGACCCTCGACGTCGTCGACCTGGTAGAGCCAGCCCGCCCAGGTGACGTGGGCCTCGGCCCGGTTGAACATCACTGCGGCCAGGAGGGTGTCTCCGATCCCCGGTTCGACCACCCCGGCCAGGTCCAGGGCGGCCGCGTACTGCTGCTCCCCGAGCTCCCAGAGCGACCGGTAGTCGAAAGCGATGCCGCAGGCGGTGCGGGCACTGATCAGCTCGAGAGCCCCCGGGTCCCGCAGGCGCCTACCGGAGGGGGCGGCCGGATCGCCCACCGACCCGAACTCGTCGAGGAGCGCGGCCGCTTCGGCCAGGCCCTGATCGGTGACCTCGGAGGGAGGTTCGGTGCCGCACGCCTTGAGCGCCGCCCGCATGGCCAGGCCCAGGGCCAGCGTGCACCTGTCACCGTGGGCCCGGCCGGTGGAGATCAACTCGTCGAGGGCGGTGTCCAGCGAGGGATCCTGGCGGAACCAGGCGTCCACGGCCCGTCCGAGGAGGCCGACGCGGACCACTTCGGGCCATCCCGCTTCAGCGGCCTCGGCGGTGAGCTCGGCCAGGCGGTGGCGCGCCGCTGGATCGACGCCCTGGACGTCCTGCACCAAGGCGAAAGCGCGCAGCCTGGCCTCCGCTCGATCCTTCCCGTATTCCTCGTCCTGCGACATGGCGCTGACATTCTCGCGTGGCGCCCGGGGCGGCACGACGACCGGCCGCGTCGCTCGGCCCGGGGAGCGGCCCGGGGAGTGGCCCGGGGAGCGGCCCGGGGAGCGGCCCGGCTAGGGGACGGGGCGGCTCAGAGGGCGGGCCGGGTGCGAGCCGCGACCAGGCAAACGATGCGGTCCGCCATACCCGTGTCGATCGCCGCGACCCGGTACAGGCCGGGGCCGACGGCCTGGGCCTCGGCCCGGAACGGCCCCACCCGGGCCGCCGCGAGGTAGTGCACCTCGATGCTCTCCACCACGGCCGGCCGGCCCAGGTCGGCCGAGGCCGCCGTCCTGGCCGCGGTCTCGGCGAGGAGGGCCACCAGGCCTCCCTGCAGGCTCTGGGTGCCGTTGAGCAGGTCTTCCCGGAGGCTGATCTCGGCGATCCCCGGTTCGGTCACCACGAGGCCGACGTGGTCGGCGAGAGTGGGGTGGCCCGACACCACGTGCTTGATCTGCTGGACCTCCGATATCCGCGCCGAGACCGTGTCCTGGGGCCGGGGCGACGCCTGGAAGGTGCCGACGGCCAGGCCGATCACCCGCCCGTCGGCCACCGAGCGGACCGTGGTCTCGCCGACCGACACCGTGCGTCCCGACTTGGTCAACCGGCACGACAGATCTATCTCGGTTCCCGGGGGGACCGACCCGGTCAGGTGCACCGACAGGCTGGAGGTGACCGAGATGCGAGGGGCGGTGCGGGTGGACGCGGCCACGCCGATCAACACGTCGGCAAAGGTCAGCACGGCGGCGATGCCCGGCCAGCCCGGGGCGGCCGCCAGGTAGTCGTCGATCCGGGCCCGACCCTGACCGCCGCCGTCCTCCATGCGGTATTGGAACCCCATCGTGGCGAGGAAGTAGGCCCGCTCGTCGGCGTGCAACTCCGGGACAGGGGCCTTTGCCGGCCCCCCGCCTCGTTCTTCGGCCACCATCGGGCGGCAGGCTAACCCAACTGCCGGCGGTCGCGCCGCAACGGGGGCGGCCGGCTGCGACCCCCGGAGCCGGGTAGCCGGCAGGCCGGTGGCGGAGCCGCCACGGTGGCCCGCTGGGATTCGGCTACGCGTCGGCACCTGAATCTGCAAGGATCGCTGGGCCAAGAGCAAGGGGGACCGGAAGATGCTCGCAAGAGGAAGGCTGATGGCCGTGGCGGTCGCCGCCACGTTGGTGGTCGGAGCGTGCAGCTCCTCCAAGCCGGGCGGCTCGGCCGCCGGCTCTTCGGGGGGGTCGGGGCAGGGCGGCACCCTGACCATAGGCGTCCTCGGAGACTTCACGGGCCCCGCCGCCTCAGGGAACAAGACCTACATCAACGGGATCGACGCCGGCCTGGTCCTGGCCAAACGGCAGGGATGGAACATCACCGTGGTGCAGGCCGACACCCAGACGTCACCGGCGGCCGCCCTCTCCGCGGTCCAGAAGCTGGTGACCCAGAACAATGTGTCAGTGATCTTGGCCCAGTCGGCCATTACCTTTGCCGCCGCCCCCTACCTCAACCAGCACAAGATCCCGGTGATCGGGGTGGCCGAGGATGCCGGTGAGTGGCAGACCGACCTCAACATGTTCCCCGTCGGCGGGGCCCTGCACATCACCGCCGTCACCAGCACCTTCGGCCTCCTGCTCAAGCAGCTCGGCGCGACCAACGTGGGAACCCTCGGGTACTCCATCTCGCCGTCGTCGGCCGACTCGGCCAAAGGAGCGACCCTCTCCGCCGAGGCCGCCGGTCTGAAAGGTGGCTATCTCAATGCCAACTTCCCGTTCGGCAGCACCAACGTGGCACCGGTGGCCATCGCCATGAAGAGCGCCGGGGTGGACGCCTTCTACGCATCGGTGGACCCGAACACCGGTTTCTCGCTCATCAGCGCCCTGCGCCAGCAAGGCGTCGACCTGAAGGCCGCCGTGCTGCCTGACGGCTACGGTGCCGATACCCTGCAGGCGGGTCCAGGGGCCCTGCAGTCGGCTCAGAACGTGTACTTCACCCTAGGGTTCGAGCCGGTCGAGATGAACAAGCCCGAGACCCGCCAATTCCAGGCCGACCTAGTCGCCTCGGGCACCCAGGGCATACCGACCTACGGGGAGTACAACGGTTACGTGTCCGTGGGCCTGCTGTTGAAGGCCCTCGCCGCCACCGGCGCCCACCCGAGCGCGGCGTCGCTCACCACGGCCCTGTCCAACATTCACAGCTGGGACGGGCTGGGCCTCTGGGGTGGGCGGTCCATCGACATCAACGACCGCACCGGCGTCCTGGCCACCGGCTTGTGCTCGTGGGTGACCAAGCTGGTGGGCTCCAACTTCGAGCTGGTCCCCGGTGCCACACCGATCTGCGGGACGGCGATCAAGGGCGCCAGCGCCGGCTGATCGACTGGCTCAGAGGGTCGGCCTGGCTCAGAGGGTCGGGGCGGCACCCGCCTCCGCGGCCACCGCCTCGGCCACGTCGTCCTCGGTCATCTCGATGTCCGACGGCTTGGGGATACGCACCAGGCTGACGAGGAGGGCCAACCCGGCCAGCCCGGCGGCGGCGACCTGGTAGGAGACGTGGGTGCCGGCGACGAAGGGTACGGTCGTGCGGACCTGGGCCGACACGGCTTGACCCAGCTGGTGGGCGCGGGCCGTCGAGACCGACCCGAAGATGCTCACCAGCACGGCCAGGCCGAGAGCGCCGCCGACCTGCTGGGCGGCGTTTAGGAGGCCTGAGGCGGCCCCGGCGTCCTCGTGGGCCACGCCGCTCAGGCCCATGGTGGTGATGACCATGAACGACAGGCCGTTGCCGATGCCGAACAGCACGAGGGGCACGATCAGGTCCGAGTAGGCGCTGTGGACCGTCACCCCCGACAGCACGTACAGGCCGGCGGCCGACAGGGTCAGGCCGGTCACCAACTGCACCCGGGCCGGGACTCGCCGGGCCAGGACGTGGGCACTCAACTGCGACGAGGCGAACAGGCACACCGTGATGGGAACGAACGACAGCCCGGCCTGAACGGGGCTGTAGCCGAGGACCTCCTGGAGGTACTGGCTGAGGAAGAAGAAGATGCTCGTGCCGGCGGCCACGACCAGTACCCGGGCCACGTAGGCCACCGAACGGCTCCGGTCGGCGAAGAGGTGCAGCGGGGTGATCGGTGTGACCGCCCGCCGCTCGGCCAGTACGAAGCCGACCAGGAGCGCACCGCCGGCGGCCAGGGAGACGATGGTGACGGGGTCACCCCAGGTGCCGGTGGCGGCCCGTACCAGAGCGAACACCAGCGCCGACATCCCGAGGGTGGACGTCAGGGCGCCGGTCAGGTCCAGGCTTCCCCTTCTGGGTTCGGTCTCGGGCAGGACGGCCCGGGCCAGCACGATGAGGGCGGCTCCCACGGGGAGGTTGATGAAGAAGATCCAGCGCCAGGAGACACTGCCGACGATCAGGCCGCCCACGACCAGCCCGACGGCCGTCCCGCCGATGGACACCGCGGTGAAGTAGGCGAGGGCCCTCAGCCGCTCCCGGCCCTCGGGGAAGCCGATGGTGAGCAGAGCCAGGGCCGACGGCGACGCCAGGGCGCCCCCGACCCCCTGGGCCGCCCGGGCGGCGAGGAGCAGGGCCGAGGAGTCGCTCAGACCGGCGGCCAGGGAGGCGACGGTGAAGATGGCGATCCCGACGAGGAAGGTCTTGCGCCGCCCCCGCAGGTCCCCGGCGCGGGCGCCGAGCAGCAGGAGGCCTCCGAAGGTCAAGCCGTAGGCGTTGAGGACCCACGACAGCTCGGCCGGCTGCATGTGCAGCGACGAGCGGATGTGCGGGATGGCGATATTGACGACCGTCCCGTCGAGCACCACCATCAGTTGCGAGATGACGATCACCGCCAGGACGCCGTTGGCGTGACGTGGCCGGGCCGGGATGGTGGGAACCGGGCCGTTCCCGGGGGTGGCACCCGCGGGCGGGTCGGTGCGAGCCGGGGTGATATCGCTCAAGGCTGCTTAGCCTAGGCAACCGCCTGGTCGGGCCGGCTCCCCGGCGTCCCGGATAGCGGGAGGCCGGGTCCGGGGTTCGGCTCAGCCAGTCTGGCGCACGGTCACGGAGTCCAGTGCACGGTCACGGCGGTGGTGGGTTGGTCGGCGGCCCCGGCGCCGAGGAGGGCGGCGATGTCTTCGTCCCGGTCGGCGGTGAGGCACAGCCGGCGACGGAGAAAGGCCACGTGCTGGGCCGGGTCGAGGCGGGCCTTCATCGGCGGTCGGCTCTCGGTTTCGACGGTGGGGTGGATCCCCATCTCGGCGAGCAGCGCCACGAACAGCTCGGCGTTCGGGCCGGCGGGCCGGTCCAGGTCCCAGAAGTGCTTCCACAGGCCGACGAGCGGAACTGAGGGGTGCTCGCCGCTCAACTCCAGCACCACCCGCCTGCGGGCGTGGTCGGCCAGGGCGGCGACGAAGGGTACGACCGCCGCCACGTTGTAGACCACGTTGCGGCAGACGACGACGTCGGCGGTGGCCACGGCTGCGGCCATCTCCGGCCACTCACCGGTCACCGCGACGGCCTCGGCGCCGACCGAGCGGGCCGCCCGGGTGAACTCGGCGAGCATGGCGGGGGAAGGGTCGACCCCCGTCAGGGCCCGGGCCGCCGGCACCAGGGGCACGCTCGCCGCCCCCGCGCCGCAGCCCACGTCGAGGACCGTGCCACCCCCGCCGAGGGTTTCGCGGGCCACCCGGTGCAAGGCGCCGCTCGGCGCCTGGTCGGCCGCGAAGAGGGCGGGAGGGAAAGCCCACGGGGGTTCGGGGGCCCCCTCGAGGATGGCGTCGGGTATCCGCCAGGCCTCGAGCTGGGCCATCCACCGCTCGGCCGCGCTCACCCCGTCCCCGCTCAGCGGCAGAGCCGCACCAGCTCGTCCTCGAAGCCGAAATCAAAAGGACCGGTGCGTTCCTGGCCCTCGCGCTCGAACCACTCGAAGGTGTTCTGCACTGCCGCCCGGAAGCCGACGGCCGGTCGCCAACCGACGTCGCGGGCCAGCTTGTCGGTGTCGAGAAGGACGCTGGCGTTCCAGCGGTGCAGGTTCGGTTGGGTCTTCTGCACCAGGTTGGCCAGCTGGTAGCGGGTCCGCATGGCCGCCCCGGCCTGGCGCGACGGCTCCGACGAGCGGATGTCGATGTGGGCCGTCGACCGGCTGCCGGTCCCGAGCTCGCGACGGCCGTCCCACAGCTCGTCGACCAGCTCGGCCGGCACGAACACCTTGTCGGCCTCCCGGCCGGTGACTTCGGCGAACACGTCGACGTAGCCCTCGTCGGTGAAGTACTCGCCGCCGGTCAGGTTGTAGCGCTGCCCGAAGGTCTCGGGACGACCCATCAGCTGGCACAGGGCGACCGCCTGATCGTCGACGTGGCCGACCTGGCCGAGTGTGGTGCCGTCACCGAGGATGAGCACGGGTCGGCCGGTGAGCAGCCTCACGAACATCCTCTGCTCCCGGTCGGGGAGGATGTTGCGGGGCCCCATCACCATGTGCAGCACGACGGTCGTGGCCGGAAAGCCCCGGTCTCGGTGGGCCTCGAGCAGGTGGTCCTCGCAGAGGAGCTTGTGCAGGCCGTACTCGTTCTGCTGGTCGCTGCGGTCGACGGGGAAGTCCTCGGCGATGGGCAGAATCCGCGACGGGGCGTAGATGGCCACCGAGCTCAGGAACACGTAGTGGCCGGTGCGGCCGCCGAACAGGCCGCTCATCATCTCGACGTCGGCGGGGTGGTAGGCGCAGGTGTCGTACACCGCGTCGTACTCCGACCGGGCGAACAGCTCCCGCATGCGCTCGGCGTCGGTACGGTCACCGACGAGGCGCTGCACTCCTTCGGGGAAGGTGGTCTCGGTCCGGCCGCGGTTGAGGACCGTCGTGTCGTGTCCGCGACGGGCGAGTTCCTGCACGAGCGAGTAACCGTTGAACTGGGATCCCCCGATGACCAGCACCTTCACCGGGCCGAGCGTAGCCGGGCCGCGGTGGGACCCGCCCGGTAGGCGCTCAGCCGGCGACGGGCGCCTCGACCGGCTCGTGGACGTGCAGCTCGTCGGCCTCGATGTGCAGGGTCGGCAGGAGCGAGTCGAGCCAGCGGGGCAACCACCAGTTAGCCGGACCGAACAGGTGCATGAGCGCGGGCACCAGGATGGTGCGCACCACGAAGGCGTCGATGACGATGGCCGCGGCGAAGCCGATCCCGAACTCCTGGATCACCAGAGCGTTGCCGAGCAGCGTGAAGGACAGGAACACCAGGATCATGATCAAAGCGGCCGCGGTGATCACCCGGCCGGTCTCGCTCTGGCCCTTCTGGACGGCCCGGTCGTTGTCCGCACTGAGAACCCACTCCTCGTGCATGCGGCTGACGAGGAAGACCTCGTAGTCCATGGACAGGCCGAACAGGACGGCGAAGACCATAACCGGCAGGTACACCTCGATGGGCCCGGCGCTGGAGAAACCGAGCAGCGGCTTGGCCCAGCCGAACTGGAAGGCGGCGACCATGGTCCCGAGGGCGGCGCCGATGGACAGCAGGTTCATGATCGACGCGGTCAGGGGCACGATCAGACTCCGGAACACCGCGGCCAGCAGGAGGAACGCCAGGACCACGATCACGGCCACGAACAGCGGCATCTTGCTCGACAGCACCGAGGCGAAATCGATGCCCGCCGCGGTCTGGCCCCCGACGTGGATCACCAGTGATGTGCCGGCGGTGTCGCGGGCCGCCTCGGCGCGGATGCGATCGACCAGGGTGACGGTCTGGGCCGCCTGCGGGCTGTAGGTCGGGTAGACGATGGCGACGACGGCCCGCCCGTTGGGGCTGGTCCTGACGGGCAGCACCCGGGCCACCCCGGGCTGGCCGCTCAGTCCCGACACGAACGAGTCGAATCGGGCCGCGTCGGCCGGCCCCCCGGCCCGTCCCACCACCTGCAACGGCCCGTTGAAGCCGGGACCGAAGCCCTTGGCCAGGAGGTCGTAGGCCTGGCGGCTGGTCGACGACGCCGGGTTCTCGCCGGCGTCGGCTATCCCCAGGCGGAGATGGAAGAAGGGCAGCGCGATGACCACGATGGCGGCCAGGGCGATTCCGCTCAGGACCACCGAGTTGCGCCCGACCATCTTCGACCAGCGGGGCCAGAAGCCCGCCTCCTCGCCGGGGACCCCGGTCCCCGGCGACGGTGCGGCGGCCAGGAGGCGTCGCTCCCGGCGGGCCAGGACCCTGATCCCGTAGAAGCCGAGCATGGCCGGCAGCAACGTCAGGGAGGCCAGCATGGTGAGGGCCACGACCAACGCCGAAGCCACCGCAACCCCGTAGAGGAAGCTGAGTCCGAGCACGAACATGCTGAGCAGGGCGATGCACACGGTGATGCCCGCGACCAGCACCGCCCGCCCCGAGGTGTTGAGGGCGCGGACCGCCGCCTCCTCGGGCGTGGCCCCGGCCAGAATCTCCCGGCGGTGCCGGTTGACGATGAACAGGGCGTAGTCGATGCCCACGCCGAGCGAGATGAGCTCGGCGAGTTGGGTGGAGAACTGCGGCATGGTCACCACGTGGCTGAGGATGCCGACCAGGGCGATGCCTATGCCGATGGCCGCCACCGCCGAGATGAGCGGCAGGACGGCGCTCAGGAGGGAGCGGCGGAAGGCGAAGTACAGCACCACCAGGGCCAGCACCACCCCCCCGAGGAACTCGGCCGACCCGCCGCCGAACCTCTCGCCCTTCTGCACCGCCGCTCCGCCGAGCGCCACATTCAGCGACCCGCTGGCGTGGGCCCGGGCGGTGGAGATCAGCTCCTTGGCCTCGGCGGTGGAGATGTTCTGGGCCTGGGCGTTCAGCTGAACGGTCGCCAGCCCGATGGTGCCGTCCCTGGAGATGAGCGCGGCCGAGCGCTGGTACGGCGACGTGACGCCGGTGACGAACGGCAGCCGGCTGACGCTGGTCAGCAGGTCGGTCACCTCGGCGCGTACCGCCGGGTCGGCCAGCGTGGCGTGGCGGGCCTGGACCACGATCTGGTCGCTGTCACCGCTCTGGGCGGCGAAGTTGGCCTTCACGACGTCCTCGGCCCGGCTCGAGTCGGTGGCCGGGAAGGAGAAGTTGTTGCTGTAGCTGGAACCTGCCGAATGGGCGATTCCGGACACGACCACCAGAACCACCAGCCAAACGGCCAGGACGAAGCGGCGGTGCCGGAAGCACCAACGGGCCAAGGAGGTCACGGTTCCTCCGATTTGGGAAGCTTGGGGGGGACGGCCCGATGCTAGCCGGGGTCGGTCGGTGGACGCCCTGCGGCCCCCTACCGCAGCCGGGCCGTGGCCAGCACCCGGCCGGAGGTGTCGACCAGGCGGGCGATCCGGGCCGGTGCCCCCGACCGCGGGACGGCTGCCGCCCAGTAGCCGCCGTGGGCGCCGGTGGTGAACTCCCCGATGGTGATGACTGCTCCGTCGGCGGTCACGACCTGGCAGATGACGGCCCGATCGGGCCAGGCGGTGACCGCCATCGAGAGCCACGGGTTGGGGCCGTAGTCCCAGACCACGTCGCCCACCGGACCGCTGGAAGCGGTCAGGGTGGCCACCTTGACCCACGACTGCTCCCGCCGCGGCGAGGAGGGGACCAGGACGAGGACGGCCACGACGGCGGCCGCCGCCAGCGCCGCCGCGGCCAGGACGGCGCGGCGGTGTCGACCACCCCGCTCGCCGCTCCGGCCGGGGCCGTAGGACCACCGGCGGTACGGCCGGCTGGCGGCCGCCGGCTGGGGGGTGGCGCCGGCGTGGGTGGCGAGGCCGGCCACACGGTCGAGCACCCGCTGCTCGAATCCGACCTCCGGCTCGGCGGCCGGGGCGAGAGCGGCGAGCCGGTCGGACACGTCGGCCAGGGCCGCCAGCTCCTCCCGGCAGGGCCCGCACCGGGCCAGGTGGGCCAGCAGCTCGGGGCGCGTCGACGGGTCTTCGATCCCGAGGGCCATCTCGGGCAGGTCGTGGGGATGGATGTCGGGGTTGTCGCTCATTGCCTCGTGAGGAGTGTTCGGCGCAGAGCCATCATGGCGGTGCGGATACGGGTCTTGGCCGTTCCGAGCGGAATTCCCTCGGCAGCGGCCACTTGCGAGGCGCTGAGGCCGACCACCCCGGCGAGGACGACGGCCCGGGCCTGCTCGGGGGGCAGACCTCGCAGGGCCGCCCTGAGCTCCTCGATCGACTCACCGGCCAGGGCGGCCGCCTCGGGGGTCCGCTCGGTGCTACCCACCCGGGCCAGGATGGCGTCGGTGTCCACCGGTTGGGGCCGGCGCACCCGCAACGCGTCGATGGCCAGGTTTCGGGTGATGGCCGAAAGCCACGTCCCGACCGACGCCCGGCGGGCGTCGTAGGTAGCGCCGTGGCGCCAGGCCTGCACGAAACCCTGTTGGGCGATGTCGTCGGCCAGCGCCGGGTCATTCGTGACGGCCAGGGCCACGCCGTGCACCTTGGACTGGAAGCGGCGGACGAAGGCCAGTGACAGCTCACGGTCTCCCGAGGCGAAGCCGGCGAGGAGGGCCTCGTCGGGTAGCTGGTCCACCGGCACCGCCGACGCCAGGGCCGGTCGCCGCCCCGGCCGCCTCCCGGTCAAGTCGAGAGGCCTTCGGTCAGTAGCCACCAGAGCTGGAGCCGCCGGCGGCGGTCGTCGCCGGCGACGATGCGACCTGCACCGCGGTGCCCGCGGCGCTCACCGCATACCAGTAGCCCCCGAATCCGTGCACCCCCTGGCCGTGGGCCTGGCCGGCCCCGGTGTCCTTCTCGAAAGTGTAGAGCGGCCAGCCGTTGTAGGTCAGCTGGTTGCCGTTGGGGCCGGCCACCGAGCCGACGAGCTTGGACTGGGCGCCCCCCCCGGCGGCGAGCCCGGCGGCGACGGGCGGCCACACCACGGCGCACTGCCCGGTGCAGGTCGGCTTGGAGCGGGCGTCGGGCTCGAAGAGGTAGACCGTCTGTCCGGTGGCGTCCACCAGCACCGATCCGACCCCCGCCACCGTCTCTGTGTGCAGCCCGGGTCCGCTGGCGGTCGACGCCGCCTTGGACGACCCCGACGACCCGCAGGCCGCACTCAGCCCGGCGACCAGCGTGCAGGCGACGGCAAGGGTGGGACGGAAACGCACTTCGGCAACCTCCTAGATGAACTGGCCTACATACGGATGGCAGGCCGGATCGGATTGCCTCTCGCCTCGAGGCGCCGCGAACAACGCGGCGCGCCGACGGCATCGCGGCGTCACATGAAGTTGCGGGTGTGCAGCAAGGACAGCTCGGCGGCCTGGCGGTCGTCGAACCCGAGGTGGACCAGCCGGCGGCGCCGGCCCGTATCCATCTCCGCCTGCAGGGCCGCCACCGCGTCCCAGCCGGACGCGATGGCCGACGGCTCCCAGCTCCCGGCGGCCAGAACCACGAGGCTGTCGTGGACCGCCGGCGCCAGGCCGGCGGTGGCGGCGAGAGCGTCGTGGCGCCGTTCCAGAGCCGCTCTCAGCCGGTCCCGGTCGGAGGGACGGCGGGTGACGTGCTCGGAGAGGTGGCCCATGGCGAAAGCCACGTGGCGGGCCTCGTCGGCGAGGACCACCCGGGCCAGGCGGGAGGTGACCGGGTCGGGCCCGTGACGCTCCAGGAAGGACAGCAGGGCCAGGAAGCTGCCCTCGCCCAGCACCGATAGCAGGAACGAGGCGTTGGCCCAGTCGGGCTCGTCGAGCAGGGACTGCAGCGACGCCCGGCCGCCCGCTCCCGACAGCCCCGGGGGCCCACCGCTCAGCCCGGCCCGGCGGGTGAAGACCTCCACGTGGCGGGCCTCGTCGGCGACCTGGGTGGCGAGGAACGCGGCAGCCTCGCGGAAGTGGGGGTGGATGCGGCCGAGGAAGCGGGCCGGCACCATCAAAGCCGCCTGCTCGTTCTCGACCAGGTAGGTCATGGTCTGAACCACGGCCGCCTCCACGTCGTCGGGCAGGTCGGGCCTGGCCCAGTCGACCACGGTGGCCGGATCCCACTGGTTGGCTGCGGCCTGGGCGTAGAGGCGGGCGGCCTGCTCACTCCAGATCACGTCGCGACGGTCCAGGTCGGCGCCGGGTAGGGGCGGCCCGCCCGCCTCGACCAGCGCCCCCCGGGCGGCCAGACCCCACGCCGGGTCGGCCCGCGACGCCGGGCGACCGGCCTCCCCGGCCCGCCGCGCCCCCACCCATCTCCGCTCGTCGGCGTCACCGCGCACCACGACGAGGGGCTCGCCGCCGCCGTGACCGGACCCGGCGCCGCCGGCGCCCCCGCCCGGGGGGCCCACCAGGCCGTGGCCCCGTCGGCGGGCCCACGCCCTCAGGTGCACGGGCAGGGCCGGGTCGCGGCCGGTGACCTCCAGGTGCCCGCCGACCGGCAGCGGGGCCAGGGCCCGCTCCAGGAGTATGTGGCCGCCCCGGTCGAGGCCGAGGGGACCGAGATCTACCCGGCCCAGCCGAGGCGCCGGGGGGAGGTCAGGGTCGGTAGCCGTCGGCGGTCACCTCCCCGCCGGGACCGTAGAAGCCGAGCCGGTCCACGGCCCGTGCCAGTTGGGCGTAGCCCGAGGTGCGACCCGGGACCCACTGCCGCAGGCCCTCCAGGTCGAGCAGGGGCCGGACCTGCGGGTCGGCGTAGTCCATGGCCAGCAGGAGGTCACAGAACCGGCGGACGGCCGGGGAGGGGGGACCGGCGGCGGTCATGTTGCAGTGGTCGTAGGGGGGCGTCTGAGCCACGATCCTGGTGGAGCCGGCGGCCACGACGCCTTGGGTGCTGAAGGCCAGGTGGTTGGTGTCGATGAGGCAGGCGGCCTCCACCTCGCCGGCGGCCAGGGCCCGCAGGGCGTCGCGCTCGCCGCCGATGTGGTCGCCGTGCAGGCCCACCCCGACATCGAAGCGGCGCACCCTGACCGCCACGTCGCTCATGAGCCCGAGCGGTATGAGGGTGGCCTGCGGCGAGTCGACCGCCCCGACGGCCACCAGCCGCCCGGCCAGGTCGGCCACGTCGCGTACCTCGGAGTCGGCTCGCACCACCACCACCGAGGTCAGATCCAAGTCGGTGTCCCTCATCACCAGGGCCTCGGCGCCGGGGGCCATCCGCTGGGTGCGCACCCAGGCCAGCGGCGAGTTCCAGGCCACGTCGATCCGACCGGCGACGAGGTCCTCGACCTGGTGCTCGTAGTGCGAGTAGAGCACGTAGTCCATGAACAGGTCCCGCTGGCGCAGCCACCGGCGGAACCCGTCCCAGATGGTCACCACCTTGGGGTCATAGGCGACGGCGCCGAGCTGTATCCGGTCGGCGGTCACAGCAGCGGTAGGCCGTTGATGGCCCGCCCGACGAAGTCGAGCAGGGCGTCGGTGGTGGGGGCCATCACCCGGGCCGCCCGGGCGTCGCGGAAGTGGCGCTCGACGCCGAGCTCCCGGCGGAAGGCGGCGCCGCCGCAGATCTTCATGGCCAGATCGGTCACCGCGATGGCCGCCTCGCCGGCCGCCGCTTTGACCTCCAGGGTCCGCAGCGGGGCGTGGGGTTGGGCGGCGGCGACGGCCGCGACCGTGTCGTGCAGCAGCGCCGCCGCCCCGTCGGTGGCGATCCGCATGCGGGCGTGATCGGCGCGCGTGACCGGCTGATCGGCCAGCGTCTGGTCCAGGTGCTCGAGGCGGGTGGAGGTCATGTGACGGCCGGTCTCGTCGGTGACCGCCTCCATCACCCCCACGCTGAACGCCGCGCTAAGGACCAGGAACCACGGCAGGACCTCCGACAAGGCGATGTCCAGGCCGCGGCCGTCGTCGCCGAGTCGGGCCCGCTCTGGGACCTCGGCGCCGCGGGCCTCCACCGGCGCCGAGCAGTTGCCCCGAAGACCGAGCCCGTCGAAGGGTCCCGGGGTGGCCAGCCCCGCCGTGGCCGAGGGCACCAGCCAGAGGGTCATTGCTCCCTCGGCGGCCACCGGTCGGCTCGACCAGACGTAGTAGTCGGCCCGCCCGGCGGCGGTGATCCAGCTCTTGCGGGCGTCGAGACGGACGCCGTCGCCCGACTTCGTGGCCGTGCCGAGGGGGGCCCAGAAGTGGCTGCGCGACCCGGCCTCGGAGAAGGCCAGCGTGGCCAGGTGACGTCCGTCCCCCAACTGGCGGCGGACGTCCGGCGGCCCGTGCGTCTCGACCACGGCGGTCGCCGCGTAGTGCATCATGACCACCATCGCCGTCGACCCGCACGCCCCGGCCAGGGCCCGGACGACGTCGACCGCGTCGGCCAGCGATCCGCCGCCGCCGCCCATGTCCTCGGCCACGGTCAGGCCGAGCAGGCCGGCCCGGCCGAGGGCCTGGATGGACGCCTCGGGGAAGCGGGCCTCGGTGTCCACCTCGGGCGCCGCCGGTCGCACGACCTCGTCAATGGCGCGCCGCAGCGCGCTCGTAACCTCTTCGTTCACTGCCCATCCTCCCTGACCCACGCGGGGCCGGCTCTTCCCGTAGGGGAATCAAAGGGTCCGGCGGTGCCACTCCGTCAGGACAAGGGAGCGCGGTGATGCCGCCGGGACCGCCCGACCGGGCGGTGCTTCAATCACTCAACGACGGACCACGCTCACCTCCCCGGGGTCGATGTACCTGAATGGGACCAAAGCGAAGCTAGCAGGGGGCCCGCCCGGGGGCGATCGGTCAGCGACCCTTGTAGTCGGCCGGGCGCTTCTCGAGGAACGAAGCCAGGGATTCCTTGAAGTCCTCGGTGCGGAACAGGTTGAGCAGCTCGGCCAGGACGTGGTGGGAGTTGGCGTCGAAGGACGAGTCCAGGCCGAGGCGCATGGCCCGCTTGGCGGCCCGCACGGCGAGGGGCGGCATGGCCACCACGTCGGCGACCCAGGAGTCCACCGTGGCGTCGAGATCGGCGGCGGCTACGACGGTGTTGACCAGACCGAGGCGCAGCATCTCGGACGCGTCGAGCTTGCGACCGAACAGCGAGACCTCGCAGGCCTTGTGCCAGCCCACCAGGCGGGGCAGCAGCCAGGTGCCCCCGCTCTCGGGCAGGGCACTGCGCTTCACCGGGGGGGTGAAGCTGGCCTGATCGGAGGCGATGACCACGTCGCAGCCGAGGGCCAGGTCCACTCCGTAGCCGGCGGCCGGCCCGTTCAACCGGCAGATGACCGGCACGTCCAGGCGGCGCAGGACGAACGGGGGAGTGTCATCGACGCGGGTGCCGAGCCCGCCGGGATCGGCGCCGAGACCCTGGCCGGCGGCCAGGTCCTGCAGGTCCAGCCCGCTGCAGAAACCCCGGCCGGCCCCGGTGAGCACGACGGCCCGCACGTCGCGGTCAGCGTCGCACTCGACGAGGAGCCGGCTCATGTCGCGCAGCATCGGCCCGCTGATGGCGTTCAGGCGGTCGGGCCGGTTCATGGTGATCGTAACGACGTGGTCGTGGCGGTGGGCGGTCAGGTGTTCCATGCTCGAAGTATGACCGGCAGCTAACCGGCCAGCACGGCGCCGGCTTGTTGGGCCACGAGCGTGCCGTCGAAGAAGCCGGGGTTCATGCCGCCGTGGAGCCGGACGGCGTTGGCGAAGACGAAGTCCTCCATCTGGCCGGCGTCGAGGCGCCCGTCCTCCACCGCCTCGTAGGCCTCGGGCAGCACCAGATCCATGGCCGGCGCGTCCCAGTGGGCCACGTCGGTGCCGAGCATGGGGCGCAGGCTCACCGGCCGGTCCGCCACCCGCAGCCCGAAGGCCAGCGGCACGAGCGGGTCGTCGGCCTCGCAACCGAAGAACGACCGTTCGGCGAACGGGACGATGATGTCATCAGGGCTGTCTACGGCAGCCGCGGCGAACTCGTCGATCTGAGCCGGCCGACCCGGCCGGCGCTCCAGCCAGTCGCGGATGGGCCCCGAGTTGGAGATCATCTCGTCGGTCCCGTAGCGGCCGATCAGGCTCATCACCGCGGCGACGTCGAGGCGGTCGGGGTCGAGCTCGCCGATGGCGTGGGCGCCCCGCTTCTGCCAGTGGCCGACCAGATCGGCCAGGAGGCTGGCGCCCCACATCACCCCGCCTTCGAGGTAGCCGAAGCGCAGATCGGGGAAGCGCCGGTAGACGCCGCCCATGAACAGGGCCTTGCACAGGGCCTCGTGGGCGTGGGCCAGGCCACCGATGTGGTTGTACACGTAGTTGGTCACCGAGCGGGCCGGGTGGTGTGACTGCAGGGAGCTGTGGAACACCGGGGCCACCCGGTTGCGCCGGCACGCTTCCCAGACAGGGTCGTAGTCGGCCTCGCTGTCCAGGCCGAACACATCCAGGCGCACCGCCAGCGGGTCCCCCGAGTCGCCGACGGGACGCAGCGCGTAACCCGAAAGCAGGACCAGGCTGTGGCCGAGCACCCCGACGGCGTGGTCGATCTCGGCGGCGGCCGTCGCCGGGTCGTCCATCGGTATCAGGGCGGCCGGGCGCAGCCGGTCCCGGTAGGGGGCGAACAGGCGGGCGGTGTAGCTGTTGACGGCTCGACACACCGGCGCCCGCAGCTCCGACTCGGGCCCGGCCAGGTAACCGAGGGCCCACGAGGGGTAGGTCAGCATCAGGTCCACCCCGATCTCGTCGAGGCGCTCGTAGAGGAGGCGGGGGAGATGGGCGGTGGCCCGGTCCCGGGCGTCGGCCACCGGGTTGCCCCACCACGCCGACATCCCCGGCCACGATCGGCGCAGGAGCGGGTCGGAACGGTCGGCGGCGAACTGCACGGTGTCGAAAGCCCGCACCGCCTGAGCCAGGTAGCGGTCCCGCAGCTCGGCCCCGCCGACCTGCTCCAGATCGGAGGCGATGGCGTCGTCGAGGAGCGGCATCAGCTCCATGAAGTGCCCGTCGGCGTCGACCACCGGATGCGCCAGCCGGTCATGGATCTCCGAAGCGGAAAGTGCGGGCGTGACGGTCATGATCCCTCCCCGGGCGCAGCGACGTGAGGAACGTAGCGCGCGCCGCGGATCGGATCGGACAGAATCGTCGCCGGACCGCCCATCGCGAGGAGCCGACATGTCCAAGGCCGACGCCAAGCCCATCCGCACCCTGCTGTTCGTGCCGGGCACCGAGGAGGAGCGGCTGCACCGGTCGGTCGAGCACGGCGCCGATGCGGTGATGATCGACCTCGAGGAGCCGAGGACCCCCTTCCCCGAGACGGCCCGCGACGCCGCTCGGGCGTCGGTCCGGGCCTTCCTCGACAGCAGCCGGGCGTCAGGGGTGGACGGGGCGCCGCCGCCGCCCCGTTGGTTCGCCCGGGTGCAGCCGCCGGCGACAGGACAGACCCTGAAGGATCTGCGGGCCGTCGTCGGCCCGACCCTCACCGGCATCCTGGTCCCCAAGGTGTACGGCCCCGAGGACATTCACAGAGCCGACGCCCTGCTCACCTGCACCGAGGCCGAGCTCGGGGTCGAGATGGGCTCGACGGCCATCTACCCCATCCTCGAGACGGCCCAGAGCCTGCGGCTGGCCTACGAGATCGCCGTGGCGTCCGAGCGGGTCCAGTACCTGGGCGGGGCGGTGTCGCGCTTCGGGGACATCCACCAGGCGGTCGGCTACACCTGGACCGCCGAGGGGCGCGAGACGCTGTACCTGCGCTCCAAGGTGCTCATCGACGCCCGGGCGGCGGGTATCCGCTACCCGATCAGCGGTATGTGGGGCGGCGACACCGATGACATCGACGGCCTCCGCCGCTGGGCCGGCGAGCTGCGCGGTCTCGGCTACTTCGGGATGATGCTGGGCGCCCCGGCCCACGTCCCGGTGGTCAATGAGATCTTCTCGCCCACCCCCGCCGACGTCGCCTTCTGGCAGGACCTGGACCGCCTGGCGGCCGCGGCCGAGGCCGAGGCCGTCGACTCCGGCCCGATCCTCTACGGAAGCCGCAACCAGGGTGAGGGACACGAGGTGCACCTGGCCCACGTCGGTTCGGCGCGACAGAACCTGGCGTGGGCCCGGGACCTGGGTCTGCTCTGAGCGGTCCCGGCGCCGGCCGGGGCCGCGCCGGCCGGGCCGACTTCAGTCCAGGGCGCGGCGCAGGGCCGGGACCACCTCGAGATCGTCGAGGGCCATCTCGGCCCGCCGCAGCAGGTCGGTGGCCAGCACCTGCACGTCGCTGGCCAGGTAGGTGGGCATGAAGGCGAGGAAGGTCGCCACGACGGTGTAGGCGGCCTGCACCCGGTGCTCGAACCAAGCCTCGTCGAAGTCGATGGCGGTCCCCCCGGCGGCGGCCAGGGCGCCCAGGTACAGGCGGAGCAGATCGGCCTCGGCGGCCCGCCGCTCGGCGGGGTCGACGGTCATGGTCAAGAAGTAGCTGACGTCGCGCAGGTGGGTGCTGGCCCGCGACAGACCCCAGTCGAAGAAGCCGACCCGGGGACCGTCGAGGAACACGTTGCCGATGTGGGGATCGCCGTGCACGAAGGTGCGCGGCCCGGAGTCCCACCGGGCGGTGATGCGGTCGTGGTGCTCCACGTAAAGCCGGCCGGCCTCGACGTAGGACGGGGTCAGCTCGTCGTGGTGCTGGTCGAGCACCATGGCGAGCAGACCGGCCGCGAACTCGGTGTGGCCGACGCCCGGCGAGGCCGCCCACGGGGCCACGCTCGAGCGGACGGCCGGGTCCTCGAAGCGGGCGTGGAACCGGGCCAGATCCTCCAGCGCCCCGGCCGCCTCGTCGGCGGTGACACCTCTGACACCGCCGAGGAACCGGCAGCCGGCGGCGGTCAGGTCCTCGAGCAGCAGCACGAAGCAGCCGTCGTCGCCGCAGGCCCCGAAATAGGATCGGGGTAGGCGCAGGTCGGCGCCGGGGGCCACGTCCTCGTAGAAGCGGACCTCCCGCTCGCCCATCTCGCCGGCACCGATCATCTTCCTGTGCTCGGGGTCGGCCGACGCCAGTTTCACGAACAGCGTCTCCGGTCCGTCGCCGGGACGGTCGTAGCGCAGCGCCAAGCGGACCCGCTGATTGGTCGCAACCGCCTCGTCGAGCACCTCCACTCCGGTCACGGTCACGCCGAGTGAGTCGGACAGCCAGGCGGCGGTGAGGTCGTCGGCCCGGACAGGCAGGGTGGTCATGGCGGCGATGTTGGCACACCCCGCCCCGGCCTGCCCTCCCTGACAGCCGAGTGCGGCCCCGGCGCGCCCTGGGGAGCCGCCTCAGCCGGTGGGGGCCGGGCGGGTCCAGGTCCGCCGGCGCGCCCGGCGACGACCGCGCCGACCCCGGCTCGATGCCAGCGCCGGGCAGCAGGCTCCGCACGTCGGCAGCGCCACGGCCAGAAAGGCGGCACCGGCCGGTACCGCGCCGGCGGTGACCGCCCCGGCGCCGGCCAGGATGAGCACCCCGAGCAGGGTCTCGACCCCAGCGCCGGCGAGCGCCGAACCTAGGCGGAGACGGGGCGACAGGCGCCACGGGCTCGGGTCGGCGTCGAGCAGCGGTTGCCAGTAGAGAGACCCGACCACGACGAGGAGCAGGTGGGAGCCGTCATGGGCCAGCGGATGGGTCAGCAGGTAGTCGTAGACCTGCCGATCGGCGAGCATCGCGCCCATGGAGCCGTAGTAGAGCAGCCACCCGAGCAGCGGGTTGGTCAGGTGACGCAGCACCCGGCTGTGGACGACCTTGACCATTCGGACCTGGGCCGGGCGGCGGGACGCCTGGACGGCCAGAGTGACGGGCCGCCCCAGCAGAAGGAGGGGTGGTGCCACCATCATGAGGAGGGCGTGCTGGACCACGTGGACAGTGGGCTGCTCGTCGTGGGCGGCCAGCCCCGACCCGACCGCCAGCCACAGCAGGCCGACGCCACTGAGGAAGCAGGCCGTGGAGGAGCGCGACCACCTGCGGCCCTTCCTGGCCAGCCGGCCGACACCGCCCAGGTAGACCGCCGCGGCCAGCACCTGCAGGGCGTCAGCGGCCAGGGCCAGGCCGCCGGTCTGCACTCCCGAGAAGACGGTCTGCACGCCAGAGAAGAACGCGACCCCGTCCGCCGCCGTCACGAGGCGATCGCCTCCAGCACCTCGTCGAGGGCGGCCAGGCTGTGGCCGCTGACGAAGGCGTCGACGAAGGGCAGCGCCGCGGCCATGCCGGCGACCAGGGGGCGGTAGCCGGCGGCTGCCTTGCGGGGGTTGACCCACACGATGCGGTAGGCCAGGCGCCGGAGCCGCTGCATCTCCCGGGCCAAGACCCGGGCGTCGCCGGTGTCCCAACCGTCGGAGAGGATGAGGATCACCGCCCCCCGGGCCAGGCCGCGCCGTCCGTGCTGGTCGTTGAACGCGGCGATGGCCTCGCCGATGCGGGTCCCGCCGTGCCAGTCGGGCGCCAGGCGCCCGGCTTTCTCCAGGGCCAGGTCGGGGTTCGACTGGGTCAGCGCCCGGGTCAGGCGGGTCAGCCGGGTGGCGAACACGAAGGCCTCGGCCCGGCTCTCCGATACCCCGTTCCACAGGAGCTGCAGGTAGGCCCGGGAGTAGCGCTCCATCGAGCCGGAGATGTCACATATGAGGACCACCCGCCGTGGCCGGTGCCGCCTCTTGCGCACGACCGGCGACAACGGCTCACCTCCGGTCCGTCGGGCCCGCCGGAGGCTGGCCCGCACGTCCAGGTCGGTGCCCCTGCGGTTGCGCACCTGGCGGCGACTGAGCCGCTCGGGGGCGACGATTCGCAGGCGCCCCAGCTGCGCCAGTTCCTCGGGGCTGAGCCGGGCGAAGTCCTCGTGGCGGAGCCGCTCGTCGGCGCTCAAGGCGGCCTGCACGGCATCCTCCTCCGAGGATCCTTCCTCGCCGTCGCCGGCTGCCCCCGCGGGCGACGGCATGGGGGCGGACATGGGAGGGTTGTCCCCCCGTGGAGGGGGCCGGGTTTCACCCCGGCGGACGCTCGGCGGTGGGGGAGGGCTGTCACCGCGGAAGTCGGCGGGATCGACCAGACCCTCGAAGACGGAGGCGAACACGGCGTCGTAGACGGGTATCGACCCGTGGTCGGCCACGAGGGTCACCCGCCCCAGCCAGTACAGCTCGGACACCGTGGCCGGGGCGGTCATGGCCATAGTGGCGGCCAGCCGGCCGGCCCGCTCAGGGGTGACGGGCACCCCGGCGGCGTGCAGCAGGGTGGCGAAATGGCCGGCCAGCGCGGCCAGGTCGGGGGGCCGGGTCCCGACCGCCCCGGTCACGGCCCGGCCAGCCAGTCCGGGCCCCGGGACATGGCCAACTCGAGATCCTCGCGGTATTTGAGCACCGATCCGAGGGTGGTCTCCACGGCAGGCGGGTCGAGGGCCGGCAGGCCGAGCAGGTCGAGGGCCAGTACCCAGTTGATGGCCTCGGCCACGCCCGGCGGTTTTTGGACCTCGAGGGTCCGCAGCCGGGCCACTGCGGCGGCCACCGACTCGACGAGGGGAGTGGATGCCTGGGGGACCCGACGGCGCACGATGTCGGTGGTGCGGGCCACGTCGGGGTAGTCGATCCAGTGGTACAGGCAGCGCCGCTTCAGGGCGTCGTGGAGGTCCCTGGTCCGGTTGGAGGTGAGGATGACCACCGGTCGGTGGGTAGCCCGCACCGTCCCGATCTCGGGGATGGTCACGCTGCCCTCGGCCAGCAGCTCGAGGAGGAACGCCTCGAACTCGTCGTCGGCGCGGTCGATCTCGTCGATGAGCAGTACCGCGGGGCGGGGTCCGGGGTGCTCCACGGCTTGCAGCAGGGGGCGGGCGAGGAGGTAGTCCCGGCGGAACAGGTCCTCCTCGCGCAGGTGCTCGTGGGCCGTCTCGGAGACCTTGATGGCCAGCAACTGCCGGGGGAAATTCCACTCGTAGAGGGCTTCGGCGGCGTCGATGCCCTCGTAGCACTGCAGCCGGATGAGCGGGGTGTCGAGGGCGGCGGCGAGGGCCTTGGCCGCCTCGGTCTTGCCCACCCCCGGCTCCCCCTCGAGCAGGAGCGGTTGGGGCAGGCGCGCCGCGCAGAACAGGGCGACGGACATGCCGTCGTCGGCCAGGTAACCGCTGCGGTCCAGGGCCTGGCGCAGCTCGTGGGGTGAGGACACCCACTCGGCGATGTCGCTCAAGACGCTTGGTAGGCCTTCAGGCAGCCGGGACCACAGAAGTACACGTCGTCGATGTGCAGCGCCGTCTCGGTGACGACCACGGTCATGCCGCAGATGGGGTCCACGGCCTGGCACATGTCGGCCACCAGGGGGTGGCCCTCCCGGGCCCGGCGGGGCTGGCCGGCCACGATCTCCGCCAGGATGGACAGGGCGACCTCCTCGGCCGTGGCGGCGCCGATGTCGAGCCCGGCGGGGGAGTGCACCCGGGCCTGCATCTCCTCGCTCACCGGTAGCGCCGCCACCACCGCCGCCCCCCGCTTGCGGCTGGCCACCAGCCCCACGTAGGGGACCCCGGCCTCGAGGGCCCCGACCAGGGCCTGCTCCTCGTCGCGGCCGTGCGACGCCACCACCACCGCCGCCGCGTCGGGTGCCGGCGTGCCGTCCCAGGCGACCATGGAGTAGCCGAGCGGGGCGCCGAGTGCGATCAGAGCTTGCGCTGTCGGTGAAGCCCCCACCACCTGGACCAGAGGCGACGGCAGGGCCGGCTCGAGGAATATCTCGATGGTCCCGCCCGACAGGCACGGGTTGTGCACCACGTGTTTGCCCGGCTGTTCGGGTTCGGGGGAGGGAGTGATGCGGAGGAGCACCGGCGCACCGGCGGGGAGGGCGGCGAGAGACTCCCGGATCACCGTCGCCTCGGCGCACTCACCCCCCACAAAGCCCTCGATGACCCCGTCGGCGAGGACTATCGCCTCGTCCCCGGGTTTGGCCGAGGTGGGCGGCTCGGCCCAGACCACCCGTGCATGCACGAAAGGGGTCCGGGCCGAGCGCAGAGCCGCCGAGCGCCGGGACAGGTCCTGTCGGATCACCCCGCCGCCCCTACTCGATGGCCAGGTCGGGACGCAGTGGACGGCCCTGCATGGCCCGCCAGGTCGCCGCCGGGGTGAAGGGCATGTCGGCGTGGCGCAACTGGAGGGCGTCGAGCACGGCGTTGACGACCGCCGCCGGGCTGCCGACCGTGGCCGACTCGCCGACGCCTTTGACCCCGATCGGGTGGTGCGGCGAGGGGGTCACCGTCTGTCCGAGCTCCCACGACGGGCACTCCATGGAGGTGGGCAGGAGGTAGTCCATGAACGAGCCGCCCAGGTTGTTGCCGTCGGAGTCGAAGGCGATCACCTCCATCAGGGCCATCCCCACCCCGTCGGCCAGGCCGCCGTGGACCTGACCCTCTACGATCATCGGGTTTATCCGGGGTCCGCAGTCGTCCACTGCGATGAAGCGGCGCACCTTCACCTGCCCGGTCTGGGGGTCGACGTCGACCACCGCGATGTAGCAACCGAAGGGGTAGGTGAGGTTGGGCGGGTTGTACACCACCGAGGCGTCGAGGTGGCCCTCGACCCCCTCCGGCAGCTCCAGGCTTCCGTGGGACGCCATGGCGATCTCGGCCATGGTCTGTCCCTTGGACGGGTCGCCTTTCACATACCAGCGCCCGTGCTCCCACTCGAGATCGTCGGGGGAGCACTCGAGAGCGGCGGCGGCCACGATGCGGGCCTTGTCCTTCACCCGCTGGGCGGCCAGCGCCGCGGCCGCCCCCGACACCGGCGTCGAGCGCGACCCGTAGGTGCCGAGGCCGAAGGGGGTGTTGTCGGTGTCGCCGTGGATGACCTCTATGTCCTCGGGGGGGATTCCGAGCACGTGGGACACGATCTGGGCGAAGGTTGTCTCGTGGCCCTGGCCCTGGGTCTGCACCGACAGGCGCAGCTGGGCCTTGCCGGTCGGGTGGACCCGCAGGTCGCACCCGTCGGCCATGCCGAGGCCCAGGATGTCCATGTGCTTGCGGGGCCCGGCGCCCACGCCCTCGGTGAAGAAGGAGATGCCGATACCCATCAGCGGGGCCGCCGGGTCGGCGCCGGGTTGGGCCGCCGCCGCCCGCCGCTCGGCCTGCTCCCGGCGCAGCTCGTCGTAGCCGGCGATGCGCTTGGCCTCGTCCAGAGCGGCCGGGTAGTTACCCGAGTCGTACTCCCAGCCCGTCGGCGTGGTGTAGGGGAACTGTTCGGGGCGCAACAGGTTCTTCATGCGCAGCTCGGCGGGGTCCATCTTCAGCTCGAATGCCAGGCAGTCCACCATGCGCTCCACCAGGTAGACGGCCTCGGTGATACGGAACGAGCAGGCGTAGGCCACGCCGCCGAGGGCCTTGTTGGTGTACACCGCGGTCACCTTGCAGTGGGCCGCCGGGTAGTCGTAGGACCCGGTGAAGATGTGGAAGAACCCGGCCGGGAACTTGGTCGGCTGGGCCACCCCGTTGAAGGCGCCGTGGTCGGCCAGCACATTCACCCGCAGGCCGAGGATCCTGCCGTCCTTGGTGGCGGCGATCTCCCCGTGCATGTGGTAGTCCCGGGCGAAGGAGGTGGACATCAGGTTCTCCGAGCGGTCCTCCATCCACTTGACCGGGGCCTTGGTCACGATGGACCCCACGATGGACAGGACGTAGCCGGGGTAGATCCCGACCTTGTTACCGAAGCCGCCACCGATGTCGGGCGAGATGATCTGAATCTTGTGCTCGGGCAGCCCGGCGACGAGGGCGTAGACGGTGCGGTGGGCGTGGGGTGCCTGGGTCGTGGTCCAGACGGTGAGCTTGCCGGTCACCTGGTCCATGTGGGCGACCGACCCGCAGGTCTCCATCGGGGCCGGGTGCACCCGGGGGTAGATCATGTCCTGGGCCACGACGACCTCGGCCTGGGCGAAGACCTCCTCGCAGGCCGCGGCGTCGCCGGCCTCCCAGTCGTAGATGTGGTTGTCGGTGCGACCCTCGAGGTCGTCGCGGATCACCGGAGCGTCGGGGTCGAGGGCGTGACGGGCGTCGACGACCACCGGGAGCGGGTCGTACTCCACGTCGATCAACTCCAGTGCGTCGCGCGCCGAGTACTCGTCCTCGGCGACGACGAAGGCCACCTCCTGGCCCTGGTAGCGGACCTTGTCGGTGGCCAGCACGGCCGTGACGTCACCCGACAGGGTGGGCATCCACGCCAGGTTGAGGGTCTCGAGCACCGCACCGGTGATCACCGCTTTGACCTTCGGGTGGGCCTCGGCCGCCGAGGTGTCGATGGACACGATGCGGGCGTGGGCGTACGGGCTGCGCAGGATGGCCCCGTGGAGCATTCCCGGCAGGCGCAGGTCATCGACGTAGTGACCCTGGCCGCGCAGGAACCGGGCGTCCTCCTTGCGCAGCATGCGGCCGAAGCCGAGAGGGTTGCCGGCCGGGGACAGGGCGGCGTCGGGCGTCGGGATTTCGGTGGCGGTCACGCTGACACCTCCTGGGAGTCGACGGTTTGGTGGGTGGCCGCCCAGCGGATGGCCCGCACGATGTTCTCGTAGCCGGTGCAGCGGCACAGGTTGCCCGAGATGGCCTCCCTGATGGTGTCCTCGTCGGGATCGGGGTTGCGGTCGAGCAGGGCCCGGGCGGTCATCATCATGCCGGGGGTGCAGAACCCGCACTGCAGGCCGTGCTCCTCCATGAAGCCCTGCTGCACCGGGTCGAGGTCCCCGGTGACGGGGTCGGCCAGGCCCTCCACGGTGCGCACCTCGTGGCCGTCGGCCATGGCGGCCAGGGTGGTGCAGCTCTTGACCGGGGCCCCGTCCAGCCACACCGTGCACGCCCCGCAGTTGGACGTGTCACAGCCCCAGTGGGTGCCGGTGAGGCCGGCCGACTCCCGTAGGTAGTGCACCAGGAGCAGCCGGGGCTCTATCTCGGCGGTGGTCTCCTGGCCGTTGACCTTGATCGTGACGCGCATCTAAGCGGCTTCCCCTCTGGCTCGGGCGATGGATCGGTTAAGTGCTCTGGCCACCAGTACCCCGACCAGGTGGCGCTTGTAGTCCACCGGGCCGCGCTGGTCGGCCGACGGGTGACAGCTGGCGGCGCAGATCGCCGCCGCCTCCTGGATGACCTCGGGGGTGGGCGGCCGACCCCGCAGCAGGTCCTCGGCCGGGGCGCAGGTGAAGTGCTCGGCGCCGACGGCGGTAATCCCGATTCCGACATCGGCGATCGAACTGTCGTCGCCGAACTGCACGAAGGCTCCGGCGGCGGCGACCGACCAGTCGCCGGCCCGTCGCTCCACCTTCTCGTAGGCCGACCCGGTCCGGGTGCGGATCGGGACACGGACCTCGACGAGGATCTCGCCGTCCCCGACGGCGGTCTCGTAGGGTCCCTGATGGAAGTCGCCGAGGTCCACGGTGCGGGCCCCCTCGACGCTGCGGATGACCACCTGCCCGCGCAGTGCGGCGAAGACGGCCGACAGGTCCTCGGAGGGGTCGGCCTGGCAGAGCGACCCGCCCACCGTTCCCCGGTTGCGGACGATCGGGTCGGCGATGACCCGCTCGGCCTCGGCGAAGATGCGGTAGTGCTCGGCCAGCACCGCCGACTCGAGCACGGTGGCGTGGCGGGTCATGGCCCCGATGGCGATCTGGTCGCCTTCGACGCGGATGTAGTCGAGGTCGGCCAACCCGTTGATGTCGATGAGCGTCTCGGGCCGGGCCAGGCGCAGCTTCATCATGGGCAGGAGGCTGTGCCCTCCGGCGATGAGCCGGGCCTCGGGGCCGTGCCGGGTGAGCAGGGCGATGGCCTCGTCGACGCTCGCCGCTCTCTCGTACTCGAAGGGTGCCGGTGTCTGCATGTGTCCCCCTGCCTGCGGCCGCGCCGGTGCGGACGCCCTCTTGGACAGCATCTTGGCCGGGGTCCGACGGGGGGTCAACGCCGGGATAAGCATTCGCTTATCCGCAGCTTTGGGCCTGCCCCCGATACGGGGCGTGGGGTGATAAGTCTGTGCGTCGTGACCCTCACCCAACTGGAGGCTTTCGTCCTGGTGGCCCGCCTGGGTTCGGTCACGGCCGCGGCCAGGGCTCTCGGGGTGAGCGAGCCGGCGGTGTCGTCGGCCCTGTCGGCCCTGCGCCAGCAGATGGGCGATCAGCTCATATCAAAAGGGACGAACGGAATGGTTCTCACCGTGGGGGGGCAGCGTTTCATGCCCATCGCCTCCCAGATCGTGGGCCTGGCCGCCGAGGGCCACGCGGTGATCCGCCAGGCCCAGGGGGCCCCCGCCCGGCTGCGGGTGGCCGCCACCTCCCGGGTGGCCGAGTTCGTCGTGCCCCCCCTCGTGGACGCCTTCTCGGCGCGTCACGCCCACATCGAGACCTCGGTGGGGGTGGTCGAGTCGGCGGAGATGCCGGCCCTGCTCCACGACCGGCTGGCCGACGTCTGCTTCGGTCCTCAGCTGACCGGCGAGTCGGTCGTGGGCCTCGAATCGGTGCCGATGATGCGCTACGGGCTGATCGTCGTCGCCTCGCCCTCGCACCGGCTGGCCGGCGCCGACCGGGTGCGTTGGCAGGACCTGGTGCGCGAGAGCTGGTTGGTGGACCCCTCGGCGATGGATCCCGGGTCGGAGACGGGGATGCTCATGGCCCACCTCCACGTCCCCGCCGGCCGGGTCCGGGTGTTCCCCAACCAGGCCGCCGCCTGGTCGGCGGCGGCCAAGGGTGAGGGGGTGGCGCCGGCCATCGCCCACCTCGCCAGCCGGGACATCGAGGGCGGCGCCCTCCGCCGCCTCGACGTGGTCGGGACCCCGGTGCAGCTGCTGTGGTACGCCAACGCCCTGGCCCCGGACCGCCGGTCCCCGGCGGTGGCCGCTCTCCTGCGGTTCCTCACCACCCCCGAGGCCATGCAGGCCATGCACCGCAGCGACGGGGCGGTTCCGGCCAGCCGGTTCCGGCCGCCGGTCTACGTCACTCTGTGGAGTTGAACGGTCGGGCCCCCGGCCCGGAGGGGGAGCCGGGTCCGGCGGGGTCGACCCTACCCGGGCGGAGGGGGGCGGCCATCAGCTCGGCCAGGTCGCCGGCGGGGCGGGGAGCCGAGTGGAAGTAGCCCTGTGAGTAGTCGCAGCCGAGGATGGTGACCATCTCGTGCTGGCGGGCCGTCTCGACGCCCTCGGCCACCACCGACATGCCCAGGACGTGGGCCAGGGTGCAGACGGCGTGGACTATGGCCTGATGGCTGGATCCGGTTCCGAGCTGGGTGACGAAGCTGCGGTCGACCTTCACGCTGTCGATGGGGACCCGGCTGAGCGAGTTCAGCGACGAGTAACCGACGCCGAAGTCGTCGAGGGCGAGGAACACCCCTAACCGCTTCAGTTCGGCCAGCGTGGCGTGGATGGTCTGGTTCTCGTGGGCGAGGGTCTGCTCGGTCAGATCCAGCGTGACCGTGAGCCGGCCGTCGAGGGACTCGAGGAGGCCGGCCACGGATCGCACCAGGGAGGCGCCCTCGAGCAGCTGGCGTCCCGAGACGTTGAAGGCCAGGGCCGTCGGGGCCCGACGGGCGAGGGGGCCGAGGTCCGAGCCGGCCTGTTCGATCAGCCACCGTCCCATGCGTTCCATCAACCGGCTCCTCTCGGCGAGCGGCAGGAAGGTCTCCGGAGGGATCTCGCCGAGACGCCCGTTGCGCCACCGCAGCAGCGCCTCGAATCCCACGACGCGGCCGGTGACGGTCTCGACGATCGGCTGGTACACGGTGCGCAACTCGTCGCGGTCGAGGGCCTCGCGCAGCTCCAGCTCCATCTCCGCCAGCCGCCGGGTCCGGCTGCGTTCCGACAGGTCGACGACGCGGTAGCCGTGCCCTCCCGAATGCTTGGCCTGGTACATGGCCACATCGGCCTGGTCGATCAGGGCCTCGGCCGAGGTGTCGGCACCGAGGGTGAAAGCCAAGCCGATGCTGGCGGTCACCGGTATGGGGCCGACCGAGACGTCGAAGGGCTCGTTGATGGTCTGCGCCAGGTGGGCGGCGATCACCTCGCCCTGGGCGTCGTTCTCCAAGCCCTCGCAGACGACCACGAACTCGTCACCGGACAGGCGGGCGACGGTGTCGTCGCTGCGTACGCCGCTCTCCAAACGGCGGGCCAGGGCGACCAGCAGCTGGTCCCCGACGCGGTGGCCGTAGAGATCGTTCACCGACTTGAATCGGTCGAGGTCCACGAACATCACTGCCACCACCTGGCCGCTGCGCCCGCTGCGCTGGATGGCGTGTTCCAGGCGGTCGAGCAGAAGGGTCCGGTTGGCCAGACCGGTCAAAGCGTCGTGGAGAGCCTCGTGGCGGGCCTCGGCTAGCAGGCCGGCCCCGAGGCTGACCCGCCCGATGTGGTCGAGCGCGGCGGCCACGACCTGGCCCCACGCCTCGATGGCGGCGGCGTCGAGCCCGGCCACGACGGCGGCCGGGCCCTCGAAGATGGCTCGACCCACCGCACGGCCTGACGGCAGGGTCAGCCGGGCCTGCACGGTGGTGGGGGCGGTCCCCCGGCGCGGCCCCGGCGGCCGGCAGGCGGCGGTCGGCGCCCCGTCCCCGTCCGGGGGGTCATCAGCATCACCCGGCCCGTCGAGTAGCAGGCGGGTCGTCACACCGGGGAACTGGGCCTCCATGAGGCGGCACATGAGCTGCGAGATGCGGTCCTCGGTCAGCTCGTCGGGGGGAACGCAGATCGCATCCCGCACCAGCGCCAGCCACTGGTCGACTGCCATATGGGGTAACCGTCAGTTTCGCATGTTGGGGATTCGCGACCGCCTCTCGGACGGACTCTACCCATCGATGTGACGTGCTCCACACCGCCCGCTCAGGGCTCGAGCGCCACCTTTATGGAGTCACCGTTGCGGGCCGCCGCCAGACGGTAACCGTCGGGGGCGTCCTCGAGCCCGAACGTGTGGGTGAAGATGCCGTCGGTGCGCAGACGGCCGGAGGTGACCAGGGGCAGGAGCTCCTTCCATGTCTGGTGCACCGGCGCCGTGGTGAGCCTCAGGGTGACGCTGCGGAACAGCCCCATGAGTATGGGAAGGGGGTACGGCCCGGGGTGGTGCACCCCGACCACCGAGACCGTCCCCCCGGGGCGCACCGCGCTGAGGGCGGCGTCGAGGGTGGCGTCGAGGGCCACGGCGTCGATCACGGCGTCAGCTCCCCGCCCCGAGGTCATCTCGAGGATGGACTCGACGGTGGGCCCCTCCAACGGTTCGGCGCCGAAGTCGGCGGCCAGTTGCCGTCGGCCGGCGACGGGGTCTACGGCCAGGACCCTCCCGGCGCCGAGCAGGAGTGCGGCGCGTACGGCGCACTGACCGACGGCGCCCAGGCCCAGGACGGCCACGGTCGCGCCCGGGGCGAAGTCGGCTCGCCGGGCGGCGATCCAGCCGGTGTTCAGATTGTCGGTGAGCAGCAGGGCCGAGCGGTCGTCGACTCCTTCGGGGATCCTGATCATCTGGAAGTCGGCGGCCGGCACCGCCACCGCTTCGGCCTGCCCGCCGGCGAGGGCCCCCGAGCCGAAGACCTTGGGGCCTTCCACGCAGGTGACGGGGTCGCCGGTGGCGCATCCGGCGCAGTGGCCGCAGCCGGCGACCGAGGAGGTGAGCACCCGGTCCCCCGGTTGGAAGCGGGTCACGTCCCGGCCGACCGCGGTGACGGTGCCCACGAACTCGTGACCGACCGACAGGGGGCCGCCCACGGGGATGTCCCCGTCGTAGAAGTGCAGATCACTGCCGCAGATGCCGGCCAGCTCCACTTTGACCACGGCGTCGCCGGGACCGGGCGGGGCCGGGTCGGGCGCGTCGATCACCTTGGCCGAGTGCGGGCCGTCTATCACAACCTGGCGCATGCCACCCCCTCCGGCGCGACGTGGCGCCGCCATCGGGCCCGCCGGGCGGCGGGCGCCGGGCGAGTCTTCCCCCCGGGGGCCGGCCGGCGCAATCGCGACAGGCCGACGGTGGGGGTCCTTCGGGCGACCGGCGTCGGCGCCGGCCACGCAACGCCGGGCCGGCCGGCGGGGGTCAGCGGCGCTTGCCGAACCGGGGACGCAGCGCGTACCACCAGATGGCCGCCATGGTCCCGAGCGTGCCGAGCACGGCGATGGGCTTCTTCGCCTGGTTACGGGCCATCCCCCAAACCTAGTGGACCGGGGCCGGCGGCTCGCCGGGTCGGTGCCGATCGTCGCTTCGGGGTGGGCGGGGAGAACGGTCCGTGGGGGCCGGCGCGCTGCGCAAGGATGGCGGCATGTCCGATTCCAGGCGAACCAAGATCGTGGCGACGGTGGGCCCGGCCTCGCAGTCGCCCGAGGTCATCGCGGCCATGGCCGACGCCGGCATGGACGTGGCGAGGGTCCCGCTGGCTCACGGAACCGTCGAGGAAGCCGTGGCCAGGGTGCGGGCCATCCGGGCCGCGGCTCCCGGCGTGGGCATCATGCCCGACCTGCCCGGCCCGAAGATCCGTACCGCCGCATTCCCGCCCGGCGGGGTGGCCCTGCCCGCCGGCTCGGTCATCGCGCTGCGCCCGGCCCGCGACGGCGACACCAGCACGTCAGAGGCCATCGGGGTCTGTCACCCCGACCTGGTGGGCGGGCTGGAGGCGGGGGACCGGGTGGCGCTGGGCGACGGCGGCGTGGTGCTGACCGTTCAGCGGCGGACCGGCGACAGCGTCGAGGCCCTGGTCCACAACGGGGGGCGGCTGCAGGGGCGCCCGGGGGTGACCGCGCCGTCGGGGCGGGTGGAGCTCGACACCCCGACGGCGGACGACCTGAGACGGCTCGAGGTGCTCATCGGCGAGGGGGTCGACGCGGTGGCCGTGTCGTTCGTACGGTCGGCCGCCGACATGGACGCGGTGCGCCGGGCGGCGGGTGCCGACTGCCCTCTGCTGGTAGCCAAGATCGAGACCCCCGAGGCCGTCGGCGCCCTGGAGCAGATCGTCGCCAGCGCCGATGCGGTGATGGTCGCCCGGGGGGATCTCGGGGTCCGCATGGCCCTCGAGGACGTGCCGCACATCCAGAAGGAGATAATCCGCGTCGGGGTCCGCTACGCCCGCCCGGTCATCACCGCCACCCAGATGCTGGAGTCGATGATCACTGCCCCGGTGCCCACCCGGGCCGAGGTGGCCGACGTGGCCAACGCCGTCCTCGACGGGACCAGCGCGGTCATGCTCTCGGGGGAGACCGCGGTGGGGGCCGACCCGGTGTCGGTCATAGAGACCATGGCCCGCATCACCAGGCGGGCCGAACAGGATTTCGACAGCGTCGGGTGGGCCACCCATCTGGCCCCCCAGCAGGTTCCGGGAGGACCGGTGAGCGTGGCCCGGCTGACCGCCGCCACGACCGCCGCCGGGTGGCGGGCGGCCATGGAGCAGAACGCCTCGTGCATCGTCGCCTGCACCCGCTCGGGGACCACGGCGCGCTCGATATCCCGTTTCAGGCCGCCGATGCCTCTGATCGCCTGCACCCCCTCGGAGCGCACGGCCCGGGCGCTGACGCTCAGCTGGGGGGTCCGCACGCTCACCATCGGGGAGGCGTCGAGCACCGACGAGATCGTGTGGTTCGCGGTCCAGGCCGTGGTCGGCGCCGGCTACGCCTCACCCGGTGATGTCATCGTGGTGCTGGCCGGCTCGCCCATCGAGCCCGAGCCGGCGACCGACACCATGCGGCTGGTGCGCATCCACTGACCTTGGCGCCGCCCGCCGATACCGCCCAGGTGAGCCGGCTCAGGACAGCACGCGCCCCCGGAAGGCCCGGATGCCGGCGGTGAAGAACAGCACGGCGAATCCGACCAGCACCGGATAGACGACGTAGAGGTGCATGTGGGAGCTGTCGGTGAAGGCCCCGCGTAGACCTTCGTTGACGTAGACCAGCGGGTTGATGCACACCAGCGTCTGCAACCAGCTGAAGCCGCCGACCTTCACCGGTGCCAGGCGGGTCCACTGGTAGTACGTGCCGCCCAGGAAGGTGATGGGCAGCACGATGAAGCCGAACATCAGACCGATGTTGCGGGGCTCGAACACGCAACCGAGCAGCAGCCCACCGGCGCTGAAGACGACGCAGGTGAGGGGCAGGAGGGTGAGCACGACCCACCAGCGGATGTCGAAGGTGGCGTGCACGCCGCCGGCGTGCACCACCGAGGCGATGGGGAACACGATGAGCGCCGCCAGCAGGCCCTGCACCACCCCGGAGAAGATCTTCGAGACGGCGACCAGCCAGATGGGACAGGGAGCCTGCACCCGGTCCTCGATCTCGCGGGTGAAGCCGAACTCCTGCGAGAGCTGCAAGGCCACCGACTGGACACCCTGGAACATCACCGAGATCCCGACCACGCCGGGGACCAGCACGGTGGCGAAGGTCGACGATCCCCGCCCGCCGCCGCCTATCGACTGGCCGATCTGGGGGAACACGTAGAGGAAGACGAAGACGAGCAGGAAGGGCTGTATCAGCGTTCTCAGCACGAACTCGATCAGGTGTTTGCGCAGCACGGTGAGGTCCCTCAGCAGCAGGGCCGCGAAGGCGGCTCGGCTGGCTGCGCCGGCGCGCCGAGGGGGCACCCCCGATATGGGCCGGGCGGCCGCGGCTTTGGTGGCACCGGAGGTGGTCATCAGTCCCGCAGGTCCTTTCCGGTGAGGTTTATGAACACCGTCTCCAGCGTGGGTTCCGACACCGACAGGTCGGCCAGCTCGTAGCCGGCCCGGTCGGCGGCGGCCACGACGCGCGGGACCAGGCCCTCGCTGCGCTCGACGTGCAGCTCCACCCCGCCGTCCACGGCCCGAACCCGGGTCGTTCCCTCCAGGGTGCGCTCGAGCTGGTCGGCCAGCCCGGCGGGGTCCCCGACGGTTCGCACGGTGACGATGGTGTCGGCGCCGACGGTGGCCTTGAGACCGGCGGGGGTGTCGAGGGCGAGGATGCGACCGTGGTCCATGATGGCCACCCGGTCGCAGAGCTGGTCGGCTTCTTCCATGTAGTGGGTGGTGAGCAGGATGGTCTGACCTTCCCGGTTGAGGGAGCCGAGCAGGTCCCACAGGGCCAGGCGGCTCTGCGGGTCGAGCCCGGCGGTGGGCTCGTCCATGAAGAGCACGGCCGGGCGGTGCAGGATGGCGCGGGCCACCATGAGCCTCTGAGCCATGCCCCCGGAGAGGGCGTAGACCGACTTGTCGGCCCACCGGCCGAGCTGGAACTGCTCGAGCAGCTCCGACGCCGCCCGCCGGCTCTCCCTCGCCCCCATGCCGAACAGCCGGCCGTGGAAGTACAGGTTCTCCGAGCAGGTGAGCTGACGGTCCAGGGTGTTCTGCTGCGAGACCACCCCGAGCAGCTGCTTGGCCAGGGCCGGGTGGGCGACCACGTCGATGCCCCCGACGAAGGCCGCTCCCGAAGTCGGTATGACCCGGGTCGTGAGCATGCCGGCGGTCGTGGTCTTGCCCGCCCCGTTGGGCCCGAGCAGACCGAAGATCTCCCCCCGCTCGACGACCAGGTCCAGTCCGTCCACGGCCTTGAAGTCCGACCCCGGGTAGACCTTGGTCAGGCTCTCGGTGCGGATGATCTGCTCCGGCCCGGCGGTCTGGTCGAACATCGCAACGCGGACTCTAGTGATCATCCCACCGTTCGGGGTCGCCGGCGGGGAGCGGGATTTCGCGCTAGTCGGGGTGCTCAAGTAGCCGGCGGACGATCCGAGAAGTACGGGGAGCGGATGGATCCGCTTCTACGGCATGGACGCCAACGACCACACAAGGATGTGCAATGAGCAGCACGGGACGGACCCCGTGGGACGTGCTCGGCATCGCCGAGGACGCCTCGTTCAGCGATATCAAGCGGGCCTACTTCCGGCGCGCCCGTACCGCCCACCCCGACGCTCCCGGTGGTGACGCCGAAGGGTTCCGGCAGGTACAGGCGGCGTTCGAGGAATTGAGCCGCCGGGCCACCAGACCCGATCCGCCCCCGGACCGCTCCAGGCGGGACCGGGTGCCGGCCAAGGCCCGTTCGGCGCGGGCCGCCGGGCCAGCTCGGGCGGCGGGGACGGCGCGCCCGGAGCGGTCAGGGGAGCCGCCGCGGGCGGAACGGACCGGGGTACCGGGGCGGGCGGCGGGAGCGGGGCCGGAACCCCAGACGGGGGACCGGCGCACGCCCTACGACAGATGGTCGTCGTGGTCGCGGCCATCCCGGCAGTGGCGCGACGACGATCCGCTCCTCGCCGACCTGGTCCCGCCGCCCCGTTCGCGGCGGCCGACCTTCGCCGAATTCCTGGCCGCCGAGATGAGGCCGGGAGCCGCGGCGTGGCTTAGGGAGGCTATAAAGCGGGCATGACCATGGTGATTCTGCAGGGATCGTTCGTACTTGCGCCCGAGGACCGCGACCGTTTCATCACGGCCAGCGAGGAGGGCATGCGGGAGTCACGCCAGGAGGAAGGATGCCTGGAGTACGTGATGGCCGCCGACCCTCTCGATGCGGGCCGGGTGGTGTTGTCCGAGCGATGGGAGTCGGCCGAGCACCTGCAGCGCCACATGGAGCGGCTCACCGCCGGCCGCTCCGAGGCCGCGCCGGGCGCAGCCCGGCCCACCCCGCTCAGCCATGAGATCACCGTCTTCGACGTGGCCGGGTCGCGCCGCCTCGGTGTCTGAGGCGGCTGGTTCAGCCAGCGTCGGCCCCTGGCCGGCGGCGGGACCGGGCCGCAGCCAGCACGTAGGCGCCGGTGGTGATCGACAGGATGGCGAACGAGGGGGGCAGGCTGGACGCCTCGTATGAGGCGATCAGCCCTCCCCAGACGGCCACCAGGGCGATGGTCGCCGACAGGGCCAGGGCCCGGAACGGGTTGGGGGTCAGCCGGCTCGCGGCGGCCGCCGGGGTGGCCAGCAGCCCGAGGATGAGCAGGGCGCCGACGGCCTGGGTGGCTTCGCCCGCGGTGACGCCTACGAGGGCTAGGAAGGCCATCCCGAGGGCTCCGACGGGCAGCCCCCGGGCCTGGGCCACGTCGGGGTCGACAGATGCGAACAGAAGCGGGCGGGCCCCGGCTACGACGATGAGTGCCACCCCGGCGGCGACGGCCACCGCCACCCCGGTCTGAGCGGCGCTCAGCCCGTAGATCGAGCCGAACAGCACGTTGACCCCGGCGGTGCCGTCCCCACCCCCCGCTCCGGTGGTGTAGAGGGTCAGGAAGAACACCCCGAGGCCGAGCACCCAGGCAAACACGTTGCCGATCACCACGTCGTCGGCTCGCCCGTCGCGGCCGAGGGCGGCCATGGCGACGGCGAAGGTCACGCATCCCACGAACAGGCCTATGCGCAGGTCCACCCCGGCGGCCAGCGCGGCCAGCGCTCCGGTGAAGGCCACATGGGACAGGGCGTCACCGGTGAAGACCTGGTTGCGCAGCACCAGGAAGTACCCGACCAGCCCCGCCGCCACGGCGATGGCTGAACCGGCGACCAGCGCTCGGACCTCGAAGGCCTGGGAGAACATCTGGGTGATCGGGGCGCCCAGCAGGGCGGTGAGGCCGGTCACGACACCCGCCCAGAGGGGGCCGACCGGCCGCCTCGGCGGCGGGTCGCAGCCCGCCGGGCCGCGGCACTGCCTAGGTAGCAGACCAGGCCGGTGGTGGTGACGTAGAAGCCGACCGGATAGACCGAGTAGAAAGCCAGGCCCAGGCCGACCCAGACCACCAGCAGCGCCACCGCTACGCTCAGGGCCAGCCCCAGGCCCGGTCGGGGGGTGATCTGGCGGGCCGTGGCCGCCGGCATGACCAGCAGGGCGAAGACCAGGAGGCTCCCGGTGATCTGGCTGACCTCAGCGGTCGCCACCCCGAGAAGGACGAGGAAGGCGGCCGACACCAGCGGGGCCGGCACCCCACGGGCCCGGGCCAC